>NZ_JBITCT010000020.1:0-173575 GCF_044453465.1 Streptomyces sp. NPDC051677 | reverse complement strand
ACGCTGTTGAGTTCTCAAGGAACGGACGCTTCCTTTGTACTCACCCGAGAGACTCTCTCAGGCTTTCCTCCGGGCGCTTCCCTTCGGTCTTGCGTCTCCGACTCTATCAGATCTTTTTCTCGATCCGATTTCCTCGGTGCTTTCCAGGTTCCCGCTTTTGTTTCGCGGTTTCCCTTTCCGGCGGTTCCGACTTTATCAGAAGTTCTGAGTCGGTTTTCCCGGCCCCTCCCGGGAGTGGATCCGGAGCACGAGGCGTACCGGGTTCCCGTTCGGGCGGAGCCGTAAACGTACTGGAGCGGGGCTCCTCGATGCAAATCGAGGAGCCCCGCTCCGGGTTCACGCATACGACGAGGCGTGCCTCGCTCAGACCTCGACCACCACAGGCAGGATCATCGGCCTGCGGCGATAGGTGTCGGAGACCCACTTGCCCAGGGTGCGGCGAATGAGTTGTTGCAGCTGGTGGGGCTCGACCACGCCGTCCTGCGCGGAGCGTTCCAGCACCTCGGCGATCTTCGGGGTGACGGCCGAGAAGGCCGAGTCCTCGATGCCCGAACCGCGGGCCTGGATGTGCGGGCCGCCGGTGATCTTGCCGGTGGAGGAGTCCACGACGACGAAGACCGAGATGATGCCCTCGTCGCCCAGGATCTTCCGGTCCTTCAGGGCCGGCTCGCCGACGTCACCGACCGAGAGCCCGTCGACGTAGACGTAACCCGCCTGGACCTTGCCGGCGATCTTCGCCTTGCCCTCGACCAGGTCGACGACCACGCCGTCCTCGGCGATGACGATGCGATCGTGCGGGACGCCGGTCATGGCTCCCAGCTCGGCGTTGGCCCTCAGGTGGCGCCATTCGCCGTGCACCGGCATCAGGTTCTTCGGACGGCAGATGTTGTAGAAGTACAGGAGCTCGCCCGCGGACGCGTGGCCCGAGACGTGGACCTTGGCGTTGCCCTTGTGGACGACGTTCGCGCCCCAGCGGGTCAGGCCGTTGATCACGCGGTAGACCGCGTTCTCGTTGCCCGGGATGAGCGACGACGCCAGGATCACCGTGTCGCCGGGGACGATGCGGATCTGGTGGTCCCGGTTGGCCATGCGGGACAGGGCCGCCATCGGTTCGCCCTGGGAGCCCGTACAAACCAGAACCACCTCGTGGTCCGGGAGGTCGTCGAGGGTCTTGACGTCCACGACCAGGCCCGGCGGAACCTTGAGATAGCCCAGGTCACGGGCAATGCCCATGTTGCGGACCATCGAACGGCCCACGAAGGCGACCCGGCGGCCGTACTCGTGCGCCGTGTCCAGGATCTGCTGGATGCGGTGGACGTGGCTGGCGAAGCTCGCCACGATGATCCGCTTGCGGGCGTTCGCGAAGACCGTGCGCAGGACGTTGGAGATGTCCCGCTCGGGCGGTACGAAGCCGGGGACCTCGGCGTTCGTCGAGTCGGAGAGCAGGAGGTCGATGCCTTCCTCGCTCAGACGTGCGAACGCGTGGAGATCCGTGAGACGGCCGTCCAGCGGGAGCTGGTCCATCTTGAAGTCGCCCGTGTGGACGGCCATGCCCGCCGGTGTGCGGATGGCGACCGCGAGGGCGTCCGGGATCGAGTGGTTGACGGCGATGAACTCGCAGTCGAACGGACCGATGCGCTCGCGGTGCCCCTCCGCCACTTCGAGGGTGTACGGGCGGATCCGGTGCTCCTGGAGCTTGGCCTCGATGAGTGCGAGGGTCAGCTTGGAGCCGATCAGCGGGATGTCCGGCTTCTCCCGGAGGAGGTAGGGGACGGCGCCGATATGGTCCTCGTGGCCATGGGTGAGGACGATGCCCTCGACGGCGTCGAGGCGGTCCCTGATGGACGAGAAGTCCGGCAGGATCAGGTCGATTCCGGGCTGCTCCTCCTCGGGGAACAGCACACCGCAGTCGACGATCAGCAGACGGCCGCCGTACTCGAAGACCGTCATGTTCCGGCCGATTTCGCCGAGGCCGCCGAGTGGGGTGACCCGGAGGCCTCCCGCGGGGAGCGGCGGGGGCGGGGCGAGTTCGGGATGCGGATGGCTCAAAAGACTCTCCTCAAACACGCACGCCACGTACCGGTGGGCACGTGGCGCGCATGACGTTCGTGCAGAAGCAGTTGTCGTTGTGGATTGCAGGCACCGGTGGCCTGCCTATTCAGTTGTGAAGTCCGTTGTCAGAGCTGTACCCCGCCCGCGGCAAGATCGATCTTGAGCTGTTCGATCTCTTCGGGTGAGCACTCGACCATGGGCGAGCGCAGCGGGCCGGCGGGCAGGCCCTGGAGGGCGAGCGCCGCCTTCGTCGTCATGACGCCCTGGGTGCGGAACATGCCCGTGTAGACCGGGAGCAGCTTCTGGTGAATCTCGGTGGCCTTCTGGACGTCACCGGCGGTGAACGCCTCGACGAGGGCGCGCAGGTCCGGCGTGACGACGTGGCCGACCACCGAGACGAAGCCGACCGCGCCCACGGAGAGCAGCGGCAGGTTCAGCATGTCGTCGCCGGAGTACCAGGCGAGGCGGGAGCGCGAGATGGCCCAGCTCGCGCGGCCCAGGTCGCCCTTGGCGTCCTTGTTGGCGACGATCCGCGGGTGCTCGGCGAGGCGGACGAGCGTCTCGGTGCTGATCGGGACGCCGCTTCGGCCGGGGATGTCGTAGAGCATGACCGGCAGCTCGGCGGCGTCGGCGACGGCCGTGAAGTGGCGGTACAGGCCCTCCTGCGGGGGCTTGTTGTAGTACGGGGTGACGACCAGCAGACCGTGCGCGCCCGTCCGCTCGGCGGCCTTGGCCAGCTCGACGCTGTGGTGGGTGTCGTTGGTGCCGACGCCGGCGACCACGTGGGCGCGGTCTCCGACGGCCTCCAGGACGGCTCGTACCAGGTCCGATTTCTCCGCGTCGCTGGTGGTGGGTGACTCACCGGTGGTGCCGTTGACGATCAGGCCGTCGTTGCCTGCGTCCACCAGGTGGGTGGCGAGCCGCTGTGCGCCGTCGAGGTCGAGTGCGCCGTCCGCCGTGAAGGGCGTGACCATGGCGGTGAGGACCCGCCCGAAGGGGGTCTGCGGAGTGGAGGTCGGAGCCATGGCATACACGCTACTCGGTGCTCATCGCACGGTCTGCCCTCGGGGGCTCGGAAAAGTCAGGACAAATGCGGAGCCCGGCACTGCCTGCTCGGGGGTTCAAGCAGTGCCGGGTCCGTTTGATCAGGCTAGATGAACTTCTCCAAATGCCGCAATACGGACACTTCGCCCGGATGATCCGTACATACGTCTCCGTCGCTCGACTTCGTTACGTCCGTTACGGCGCGACGCGGCCGTTGGCGTTGAAGGCGGCGTACGTCAGGGGCATGAGCTTGGCCCACTCCGCCTCCATCTTCTCGCCCACCATCTCGATCTCCCGCTGCGGGAAGGACGGGACCTTCGCCAGCTCGTGCTGGGTGCGCAGGCCGAGGAAGTGCATCAGCGAGCGGGCGTTGCAGGTGGCGTACATCGAGGAGAACAGTCCGACCGGGAGGACCGCGCGGGCGACCTCGCGGGCGACGCCGGCGGCGAGCATCTCCTGGTAGGCCTCGTAGGCCTGGCGGTAGGAGTCCTCCATGGTGCGGCCGACCAGTTCCTGCTGCGCCTGGGTGCCCTCGACGAAGACGTACTTGCCGGGGCGGCCCTCCTGGACCAGCTTGCGGGAGACGTCCGGGACGTAGAAGACCGGCTGGAGCTCCCGGTAGCGGCCCGACTCCTCGTTGTACGACCAGCCCACGCGGTGCCGCATGAACTCACGGAAGACGAAGATCGGGGCGCTGATGAAGAAGGTCATCGAGTTGTGCTCGAACGGGCTGCCGTGCCGGTCCCGCATCAGGTAGTTGATCAGGCCCTTGGAGCGCTCGGGGTCCTTGCCCAGCTCGTCCAGCGACTGCTCCCCGGCCGTGGAGACGCGGGCGGCGAACAGCACGTCGGCGTCGGAGGCCGTGTGCTTGATCAGCTCGACGGTGACATCACTGCGGAAGCCGGGCTTGAGGTCATCGGCTGGGGTGTCGGTCACGGTGCGGAGGGTCCTTCCATCGCGTCTTCGGAGCGGCGCCAACTTTACGGGGGCCGTTGAGCCGAACGGTCACGGGCATGCCGCGAGATTCATGCGGGACGTCTGCCGATATTGGGCACGTTTTCGGGCACTCGCTCGTCTGTATCAGTGACGACGTCCAGTGACAGCGTCCACTCGAAAGCTCCCAGGAGGAAGTACCCACCATGTTCCGCCGGCGTGAACCCGTACCCTTCGCCTTCCTCGCCGAGGCCGACAGGTTCCGTAGCAATGTCGCTCCCCCGCCTCCCGAGCGGTCCTCCGTGAGTCAGATAGCCGGGCGGTGGCTGCTGGGGCTCACCATCGTGGCCGCGCTCGTCGGCTCCCTGGTCATCGGGATGCCGGCGCTGAGCCTGGACCACTCCTCCGAGACGCAGCAGTCACAGGCGTCCCAAGGGCGCTGACTCCATCCGGACCCCCCGATAGTGGTGAGCGGGGACACAGGCGGATAGCCTCACCGGGCACAGCCCCAGCATGGATCGAGTGAGGACCAGCCGTGCCCCTGCCCTTCCTGACGGCCGACCGCGCATTCGAGGCGGCGGAGGACGTCGCGTTGCCCTTCGACGACCGTGAGCGCTGGCGGCGCCCCTACCGGCCCGGGCCCTGGAGGGTCGGGGTGGCTGCGTTGGCGCTGCTGCTCGCCTCGTACGTGCTGTTCGCGGCCGTCATCATCGCGTTGACGGGGTCGGTGTCGGAGGCCGGCGCGGTCTTCGGCTGCTCTTTGCTGGTGATCGCCTGCGCGCTGCGGCTGCTGCGGGTGGGCGTGTGGGTGAGCGACCGCGGGCTGCGGCACGTGAGCTTCCTCTTCACACGCACGCTGCCGTGGGACCGGGTCGTGGCCGTGCGGACCGTGCAGCAGCCGGTGCGCTGGCTGGGGCTGCCGCGGACCGTCCAGGGGCAGGCCCTGACCGTCGTGCGGCGGGATCGGCCCGCCGAGGCGGGCGCGCAGCTGCTGACCACGCACGGGGCGGACTTCCTGTCGCGCCCCGAGGCGTTCGACCGGGCGTCGGACGCGGTCGAGGCATGGGCCGCGGAGAACCGCAGCGGCTGATTCCGCGCACACGCACGAAGGGGCCGGTCCGCCACAGGTGCGGGTCGGCCCCTTCGCGTTCTCGGCCCCGTCGCGTTCTGCGCGGTGCGCCGGACGGACGTCGGCTCAGGCCGGCTCAGGCCGGCTCGATGTGCTTGCCGTCGTGCAGGCTGATCGCCCGTTGCATCGCCTTGCGGGCGCGCGGGGTGTCGCGGGCGTCGTGGTAGGCGACGGCGAGGCGGAACCAGCTGCGCCAGTCGTCGGGGGCCGCCTCGGTCTCGGCCTTGCGCTTGGCGAAGACCTCGTCGGCCGAGTCGCGGTCGACACGACCGCCCGGGGTGCGCTTCAGCTCGTCGACGGGCAGGCCGCCTTCGGCGTCGAGTTCGGCGGCGAGGGCGTTGGCGCGGCGGACGAACTGGGTGTTCTTCCACAGGAACCAGACGCCGATGACCGGCAGGATCAGCACCGCCACACCGAAGGTGACGGTCAGCAGCGTGCCGGACTGTATGAGCATGACGCCGCGGCTGCCGACCAGGACGAAGTAGAAGACCAGGACGGCGGCCGTGAGGGCGTAGGAGAGCTTGGCTCGCATGTCGGTCTCGGTCTCAGCCGAGGTCCAGGAAGTGTTCCAGGCCGAAGGTGAGGCCCGGAGTCGTCACGACCCGGCGGGCGCCCAGCAGGATGCCCGGCATGAAGCTGCTGTGGTGCAGCGAGTCGTGGCGGACCGTGAGGGTCTCGCCCTCGCCGCCCAGCAGGACCTCCTGGTGGGCCAGCAGGCCGCGCAGGCGGACGGCGTGCACGGGGATGCCGTCCACGCTGGCTCCCCGCGCGCCGTCCAAGGCGGTCGCGGTGGCGTCGGGCGCGGGGGCGGTGCCCGCCGCGCGGCGAGCCTCGGCGATGAGCTGGGCGGTGCGGGTGGCGGTGCCGGACGGGGCGTCCACCTTGTTCGGGTGGTGGAGTTCGACGACCTCGACGGATTCGAAGTACGGGGCGGCGATCTGGGCGAACTTCATGGTGAGGACGGCCCCGATGGAGAAGTTGGGCGCGATGAGCACGCCCGTCTCCGGGGACCCGGCCAGCCAGCCCTTGAGCTGTGCGAGGCGCTCGTCGGTCCAGCCGGTCGTGCCGACCACGGCGTGGATGCCGTGCCGCACGCAGTAGTCGAGGTTGTCCATGACCGAGGCGGGCGTGGTCAGTTCGACCGCGACCTGGGCACCGGTCTCGGTCAGCGTCTGAAGCTTGTCGCCGCGGCCGAGGGCGGCCACCAGTTCCATGTCCTCGGCGGCCTCGACCGCCCGTACCGCCTCGGAGCCGATCCGGCCGTTGGCGCCGAGGACCGCCACGCGCAGCTTGCTCATCGTTCTCGTTTTCCTTACGGGAGTGGATCAGGCCACAGCGTCGTGCAGCCGGGAGGCCTGCTTGTCCTTGAGCGGTCCGATGACCGACAGCGACGGGCGTCGGCCCAGGATGTCGCGGGCCACGGCCCGCACCTCGTCCGGGGTCACGGCCGCTATCCGGGTCAGCATGTCGTCGACCGACATCTGCTCGCCCCAGCACAGCTCGCTCTTGCCGATGCGGTTCATGAGGGCGCCGGTGTCCTCCAGGCCGAGGACCGTGGAGCCCCTGAGCTGGCCGATGGCGCGGCCGATCTCGTCGTCGGACAGGCCCTGCTCGGCGACCTGGTCGAGTTCGTCCCGGCAGATCTTCAGCACGTCGTGGACCTGCGAGGGCCGGCAGCCCGCGTACACGCCGAAGAGGCCGCAGTCGGCGAAGCCGGAGGTGTACGAGTACACGCTGTAGGCCAGGCCGCGCTTCTCGCGGACTTCCTGGAACAGGCGCGACGACATGCCGCCGCCGAGGGCCGTGTTGAGCACGCCGAGGGCCCAGCGGCGGTCGTCCGTGCGGGCCAGGCCGGGCATGCCGAGGACGACGTGCGCCTGCTCGGTCTTGCGGCCGATCAGCTCGACGCGGCCGGCGGTGCGGATCGCGCGCCGTCCGTCGCGCGGGGCGATGGGTGCGGCGTCGGGGCTGTTGAGGGCGCCCGCCTTCTCGAAGGCCGCGCGGACCTGGCGTACGACCTTGTTGTGGTCGATGTTGCCGGCGGCCGCGACCACGAGGTGGGTGGGGTCGTAGTGCTTCTTGTAGAAGCGGCGGATGCGGTCGGCGGTGAGGGCGTTGACCGTGTCGACCGTGCCGAGGACCGGGCGGCCGAGGGCGTTGTCGCCGAACATCGTGTGGGCGAAGAGGTCGTGGACGCAGTCGCCGGGGTCGTCCTCGGTCATCGCGATCTCTTCGAGGATCGCGCCGCGCTCGACGTTGACGTCCTCTTCGAGGATGAGCGAGCCGGTCAGCATGTCGCAGACGACGTCGATGGCGAGCGGCAGGTCGGTGTCGAGCACGCGCGCGTAGTAGCACGTGTACTCCTTCGCGGTGAACGCGTTCATCTCGCCGCCGACCGCGTCGAGCGCGGAGGAGATGTCCAGCGCGGACCTGCGGGTCGTCCCCTTGAAGAGGAGGTGCTCCAGGTAGTGCGTGGCGCCGTTCAGGGACGGCGTCTCGTCGCGGGAGCCTACGTGCGCCCAGATGCCGAAGGTGGCCGAGCGCACCGAGGGGAGGGTTTCGGTGACGATCCGCAGGCCGCCCGGGAGGGTGGTCTTGCGGACGACGCCGATGCCGGCCGTGCCCTTGATCAGGGTTTGGGTACGGGCGACGGCCCGCGCCTCCGAAGAGGTGCGGGCCGTCGCCGTGGAGCTACGAGACGTCACTTGTCGGTGTCGTCCTTCTTGTCGTCGTCACCCGCGGCGGAGCCGCTGTCGGACTCGCCTTCGCCCTCGACCACGGGGATCAGGGAGAGCTTGCCGCGGGAGTCGATCTCGGCGATCTCGACCTGGACCTTCTGGCCCACACCGAGGACGTCCTCGACGTTCTCCACGCGCTTGCCGCCGGCGAGCTTGCGGATCTGCGAGATGTGCAGCAGACCGTCCTTGCCCGGGAGCAGCGACACGAACGCGCCGAAGGTCGTCGTCTTCACGACGGTGCCCAGGTAGCGCTCGCCGACCTCCGGCATGGTCGGGTTGGCGATGCCGTTGATCGTGGCGCGGGCGGCCTCGGCGGCCGGGCCGTCGGCGGCGCCGATGTAGATGGTGCCGTCGTCCTCGATCGTGATCTCGGCGCCGGTGTCCTCCTGGATCTGGTTGATCATCTTGCCCTTGGGGCCGATGACCTCGCCGATCTTGTCCACGGGGATCTTGACGGTGATGATCCGCGGGGCGTTGGGGGACATCTCGTCCGGCGTGTCGATCGCTTCCATCATCACGTCGAGGATGTGGAGGCGGGCGTCGCGGGCCTGCTTGAGGGCCGCGGCCAGGACGGAGGCCGGGATGCCGTCCAGCTTGGTGTCGAGCTGGAGGGCGGTGACGAACTCCTTGGTGCCGGCGACCTTGAAGTCCATGTCGCCGAAGGCGTCCTCCGCACCGAGGATGTCGGTGAGGGCGACGTAGTGCGTCTCGCCGTTGATCTCCTGGGAGATCAGGCCCATGGCGATGCCGGCGACGGGGGCCTTCAGGGGCACACCGGCGTTCAGCAGCGACATGGTGGAGGCGCAGACCGAGCCCATGGACGTCGAGCCGTTGGAGCCGAGGGCCTCGGACACCTGGCGGATCGCGTAGGGGAACTCCTCGCGCGTCGGCAGGACCGGCACGATGGCGCGCTCGGCGAGCGCGCCGTGGCCGATCTCGCGGCGCTTGGGGGAGCCGACGCGGCCGGTCTCGCCGACGGAGTACGGCGGGAAGTTGTAGTTGTGCATGTAGCGCTTGCGGGTCACCGGGGAGAGGGTGTCCAGCTGCTGCTCCATGCGCAGCATGTTGAGGGTGGTGACGCCCAGGATCTGGGTCTCGCCACGCTCGAACAGCGCCGAGCCGTGCACGCGCGGGATGGCCTCGACCTCGGCGGCGAGCGTACGGATGTCCGTCAGCCCGCGGCCGTCGATGCGCTTCTTCTCCTTGATGACGCGCTCACGGACCAGGGACTTGGTCAGCGAGCGGTACGCGGCGGAGATCTCCTTCTCGCGGCCCTCGAACTCCGGCAGGAGCTTCTCGGCGGCCAGACCCTTGACGCGGTCCAGCTCGGCCTCGCGCTCCTGCTTGCCCGCGATGGTCAGCGCGGAGGCCAGCTCCGGGCGGACGGCGGCGGTGAGCGCCTCCAGGACGTCGTCCTGGTAGTCGAGGAAGACCGGGAACTCGCCGGTGGGCTTGGCGGCCTTGGCGGCGAGGTCGGCCTGGGCCTTGCAGAGCACCTTGATGAAGGGCTTCGCGGCGTCCAGACCGGAGGCGACGACCTCCTCGGTCGGCGCCTCGGCGCCGCCCTTGACCAGCTGGATGGTCTTCTCGGTGGCCTCAGCCTCGACCATCATGATCGCGACGTCGCCGTCCTCCAGGACGCGACCGGCGACGACCATGTCGAAGACGGCGTCCTCGAGCTCGGTGTGCGTCGGGAACGCGACCCACTGGCCGTTGATCAGCGCGACGCGGACGCCGCCGATCGGGCCGGAGAAGGGCAGACCGGCCAACTGGGTGGACGCGGAGGCGGCGTTGATCGCCACGACGTCGTACAGGTGGTCGGGGTTGAGCGCCATGATCGTGGCGACGACCTGGATCTCGTTGCGCAGGCCCTTCTTGAAGGACGGGCGCAGCGGGCGGTCGATCAGGCGGCAGGTGAGGATGGCGTCCTCGGAGGGACGGCCCTCACGGCGGAAGAAGCTGCCGGGGATCTTGCCGGCGGCGTACATCCGCTCCTCGACGTCCACCGTGAGGGGGAAGAAGTCGAGCTGGTCCTTGGGGTTCTTGGAGGCGGTGGTGGCCGACAGCACCATGGTGTCGTCGTCCAGGTACGCCACGGCGGAGCCGGCGGCCTGCTTGGCCAGGCGGCCCGTCTCGAAGCGGATGGTGCGGGTGCCGAAGGAGCCGTTGTCGATGACGGCCTCGGCGTAGTGGGTCTCGTTCTCCACTAGCGTTTTCTCCTCGTCTTCGTCCCGCGCTCTGCCCGTGTGGCAGGGGGACGGTTGCGGAGAGGCGCGCCGTGCGGTGCGGGCCGGTCTTCGATCGAAGCACCCGGGGATCTCTTTCCCGGGGGCCACTACCGAGGACCGGCGGCGGTGAGGTGCGCTTCTCCTCGTTCGGTGTGCGTGGTGACGTTTACCCGCAGCGAGTACACGTCATCACGCTGTGTCGTACGTATTGCGTTGTGCTACCACACTACAAAGCGTTGGTGACACTCCGCACGTTTCCGCACGAAGGCGGGGTGTACGACGGCCCCTGCCATGCGTCCTGTCGTGCGTACAGCAAAAGGGAGCGGTCCCGATGATCACGGGAACCGCTCCCCTCACGGCGTCCTACTTGGCGCCCGCCGCACCGCGGCGGATGCCGAGGCGGTCGACCAGCGCACGGAAGCGCTGGATGTCCTTCTTGGCGAGGTACTGCAGCAGGCGGCGACGCTGACCGACCAGGATCAGCAGACCACGACGGGAGTGGTGGTCGTGCTTGTGGGTCTTGAGGTGCTCGGTCAGGTCCGAGATCCGGCGCGACAGCATGGCGACCTGGACCTCGGGGGAGCCGGTGTCGCCCTCCTTCTGGCCGAACTCGGTGATGATCTGCTTCTTCGTAGCGGCGTCGAGCGGCACGCGTACTCCTCGTAGTCTTTTCAGTGGCCATCGAGTGCCCCCGGTCTGTGTCTCGGGGGAGCTTCCGTTACTCGGGAGGCGGGGATCCGCTGGGCGCGACCTCCAGAGCCTTCAGGGAGTGCCTGAGGGTTCTTCCGGGGGTGCGTACACAAACGGCCGTCATTGAGGGTACCAGGCAGTCGGGGGCGTCCTCGCACGGGTCCGCAAAAGCCGGAAGGCGGCGCGGCCCCGGCCACTAGGGTGAACGCACAGATCGTTTTCGTACGTCGGGAAGGGGCCGTTGCGGCATGGCGGAGACGGAAGAGCAGACCAAGGCGCGCAAGGAGCGGGAGCGCGACGAGCTGTACGCGCTCGACATCTCCGGCGTCGAGTGGAAGTGCGCTCCGGGCACGGAGGAGCACGAGGAGCGCGTCGAGATCGCCGAGCTGCCCGACGGGGCCGTGGCGATGCGGTCGTCGCTCGACCCGGGGACGGTGCTGCGGTACACCGAGGCGGAGTGGCGGGCCTTCGTGCTGGGCGCCCGGGACGGCGAGTTCGATCTGGAGCCGGCGCCGCACAACGGGGGTCTGGCGGCGGAGTAGCGCGGTCGCGGAGCGAGCGGGGGCGCGGAGCGAGCGGGGGCGCGGAGCGAGCGGGGCGCGGCACAAAGCGCAGGCGCGCAGTGGTGGAGCAGCCGTGACGGCGATCGTCACGGCTGCTTCTTCGCGTTCGGCCGCGGGTCAGCCCGTCATCGAGCGGGCGGTCGCGTACACGTCGAAGACGGCCAGCGCCAGCGGTACGAGGGTCAGCAGGACGAAGCCCTCGGCGATCTCCGTGAACCGGCCCCAGAACGGCGTGAGACCGCCCCGCGAGGCGATCAGGCCGACCGCGGTGACGATCGCGGAGGCAGCGGCGATCGCGGCGACGAGCCAGATCGTACGGATGTCCAGGTCGGCGCGGTCGCCTGCGAGGGCGGCGCGGATCGCCGAGTGGGGCGGCTTGAGGGCCAGGCCGAGTCCGAGCAGGACGAGGGAGGCGAGGCCCGCGGCCAGCACGGGGGCGACCTGGGCGGTGTAGCGGAACAGGTGGGCGCGCATCAGCAGGGCGATGCCGGTGGCCAGCGCGAGGAGCTGGGCCCAGACGTCGTCGGAGAAGCCGAGGACCGTGCAGGCGCCGACGGTGATCGCCGCGCAGCCGCCGACCAGGCCCACCAGAAGTTCGTGGCCGCGGCGGGCCTGGGCGGCGATCCGCTCGGCGTCGACCGGTTCGCGGGGCGTCGGGTCGGCGCCGTAGGCGCTGCGCGCGCCGGACTCCGGGGCGTCGAAGCCGATCGGCAGGCGGGCGAAGCGCATGGACAGGCCGGGCAGGAAGGCCAGGGCGCCCACGCCGACGGGGGCGCACAGGGCGGCCGTCTCGGCCGGGGTCCAGTGCGCGAGGATCGCCGCGAACACCGCCGCCAGGCCGGCGCCGGAGGCGACGACGAAGGCGACGAAGGGGCCGTCGCCGCGCGGCGAGCACAGGGTGAGCAGCACCGAGGCCAGCAGGACCGCCGCGCAGGCCAGCAGGAACTGGAGCTTGCCGATGCCCTGGCCGTCGGCGAGCGGGAGCAGCCCGGAGCCCGCGACCGCCACGCCCGGCAGGGCGCCGAGTCCCAGGGCGACGGCGGAGCCGCGGTCGTCGTAGACGCGGGCCCGGACGCAGGCGAGGGCGACCAGCAGGACGCCGACGACCGCGGCGAGGACGCCGGGCAGGCCGTGCATGTCGTGGTGCGGGTCGCCGGTCCAGGCCACGAAGGCGAGCAGAGCCGGCAGGACGCCTCCGCCGACGAGGCCCGCGGCGCGGGTCAGGTCGCCGCTCCACAGGGTGTGCTCGCGCGTCACGGCGGAGGCGACCGCCTCGGACACGTCGTCGAAGACGGCGGGCGGCAGTGACTCGGCGAAGGGGCGCAGGGTGAGGAGTTCGCCGTCAAGGATGTGCTGGGCGGCGAACGACCGTGAACTGTCGAGGACGGCGCCGTCCCGGCGGACGAGGTGGTAGCCGACCGGGGCGCCCTCGGCGGGGCTCTGCCGGGACAGCCTGAGGATCTCCGGGTAGATGTCGGCGACGGGGACGTCGTCGGGCAGAGCCACGTCGATCCGGCTGTCGGGGGCGACGATGGTGACCCGGCAGAAGCCGAGCCCCGTCCCCGCCGCGGGAGCGGCTGCGGCGCCGCGCCCTTCTCCGGTGGCTGCCGCGGAGGCCGCGATACTCACCTGCTGCTCCCCCTCAGTGATGGTTCCGCGTCGACGGTGTGAATGTGCAGTGTGGAGTCCCGCTCCGGTGCGTGCGCCGGGCGGCCCGCGGGTGTGCTCACGCGAACATCCGGCACCCTACCGCCCTCTGGTCGCAGGGGCAGTCAGTAGGATCACGCGGCGGCCTGCGTCCGCCTGACACGGGGTGGCGGACGGTACTTCGGGGGCCTCGCAAGGGGATTGGTGAGCAGTGAGCCATATCGTCGTGAAGCGTCCGCCACGGGCGCTGCCGTCCGAGGTGCCCACGGGCGAGGTCGTGCTGCAGCCTCCGCCGGAGCTGCCGCGGGGGCATCAGGAGAGCGTGCTGATGCAACTCCTGCCGACGCTCGGCATGGGCGGCTCGGTGGTCTTCTTCTTCACGAGCGGGCAGCCGTTCATGAGGATCATGGGCATGGTCATGATCGCCTCGACGGTGGCGATGTCGATCGCGATGGTGGTGCGCTTCCGCCGCGGCTCGCAGGGGCAGTTGGCGGACATGCGCCGGGACTACCTGGGCTATCTGGCGCAGACCCGGCGCACCGCGCTCGACACCGCGCGGGCCCAGCGGGACGCGCAGTACTACCTGCACCCCTCCCCCGAGCAGCTGTGGGCGCTGGTCGCCGAGGGCAGCCGGGTGTGGGAACGGCGGCCCGGGGACGAGGACTTCGCCCAGGTCCGCGTCGGCCTGGGCGTCCAGGCGCTGGCCACCCCGCTGCTGGCCCCCGAGACCGGCCCGGTGGAGCAGCTGGAGCCGCTGACCGCGGGCGCGCTGCAGCGCTTCATCGCCGTCCACGACAGCCTGGACGACCTGCCGATGGCCGTGTCGCTGCGCGCCTTCTACCACGTCACGGTCAGCGGTGAGCCGCGGTCGGTGCGCTCCTGTGCCCGGGCGCTGGCCGGTTCGCTGGCGGCGCTGCACTCGTCGCAGGACCTGGTCCTCGTCGTCGCGGCGGGCCGGGAGGAACTGCCGCACTGGGACTGGGCCAAGTGGCTGCCGCACGTCCAGGCCGCCGGCGCCGTGGACGGGGCGGGCAGCCGCAGGCTGATCGGCGCCGACACCCGTGAGCTGGAGCAGCTGCTCGGGGCGCGGCTCGCCGGCCGGCCGCGGTTCCATCCGAACGCCGCGCCGCTGCCCGACGAACCGCACATCGTCGTCGTCCTGGACGGCGTCTCCCTGCCCCCGGACTCGGTCCTGGCCAACCCTGAAGGCCTGCAGGGCGTGACGGTGCTGGAGATCGTGCCCGGTGAGCTCACGGGGGCGGGCGGCGAGCTGGACATCGTCGTACAGCCCGGCGCGTTGCGGCTGGAGTCGGCGCACGGGGCGGTCTACGAGGGGACGCCCGACGCCCTCTCGCCGGAGTCCGCCGAGGCGCTCGCGCGGCAGCTCGCCCCGCTGCGGATGGCCTCCGGCGGGGACGACGACGAGCCGCTGCTGGCCAACCTGGAGTTCACCGACCTGCTGAGCCTCGGGGACGCGGCGTCCGTGGACCCGTCGCGCACCTGGCGGCCGCGTTCGCTGGCGGAGCGGCTGCGGGTGCCAATCGGGGTGGGCGAGGACGGCCGTCCGGTGATGCTGGACCTGAAGGAGGCGGCGCAGGAGGGCATGGGGCCGCACGGGCTGTGCGTGGGCGCGACGGGCTCCGGCAAGTCCGAACTGCTGCGCACCCTGGTGCTGGGCCTGGCGGTCACCCACTCCTCCGAGACCCTGAACTTCGTCCTCGCCGACTTCAAGGGCGGCGCGACCTTCGCCGGCATGGCGCAGATGCCGCACGTGGCGGCCGTCATCACCAACCTGGCGGACGATCTGACGCTGGTCGACCGGATGGGCGACTCCATCCGGGGCGAGCTCAACCGCCGTCAGGAGCTGCTGCGGGACGCGGGCAACTACGCCAACATCCACGACTACGAGAAGGCGCGGGCCGCGGGCGCCGCCCTGCAGCCGATCCCCTCCCTGGTCCTGGTGATCGACGAGTTCAGCGAGCTGCTGACGGCGAAGCCGGACTTCATCGAGATGTTCGTGCAGATCGGCCGGATCGGCCGCTCGCTCGGCGTGCACCTGCTGCTGGCCTCGCAGCGCCTGGAGGAGGGGCGGCTGCGCGGCCTGGAGACCTACCTGTCGTACCGCGTCGGTCTGCGCACCTTCTCCGCGGCGGAGTCGCGGGCGGCGCTGGGCGTGCCCGACGCGTACTCGCTGCCGAACGTGCCGGGTTCGGGGTTCCTGAAGTTCGGCACGGACGAAATGGTGCGGTTCAAGGCGGCGTACGTGTCCGGGGTCTACCGCTCGGGCGGTCAGCGGGCGGCGGCGGGCGGCGGCCCGCTGCCGGTGGACCGGCGGCCGGTGCTGTTCACGTCGGCCGAGGTGCCGGTGCGGTACGCGGCCGTGCCGCAGCAACTGCGTTCCGGGGAGGGTCCCGAGGTCGACGAGGCGCTCGCCGATACTGTCCTCGACGTGATCGTGCGCCGGCTGGAGGCGCAGGGCCCGGCGGCGCACCAGGTGTGGCTGCCGCCGCTGGACAGCCCGCCGTCGCTGGACGCGCTCCTGCCCGGGCTCACGGCCGTTCCGGAACGCGGGCTGACGCAGCCGGGCTACGAGGGGGCGGGCCGGCTGGTCGTGCCGGTCGGCCTGGTCGACAAGCCGTTCGAGCAGCGCCGCGACTCCCTCTGGGTGGACTTCTCCGGCGCGGCCGGCCATATGCAGATCGTCGGCGGCCCGCAGTCCGGCAAGTCGACGCTGGTGCGTTCGCTGATCTCGGCGTTCGCCCTCACCCACACCCCGCACGAGGTCCAGTTCTACGGCCTCGACTTCGGCGGCGGCGGCATGGCGACAGTGGCCGGCCTGCCGCACGTGGGCGGGATCGCCTCGCGGCTGGACCCGGAGCGGGTGCGGCGCACGGTGGCCGAGGTGTACGGCGTGCTGACCCGCCGCGAGGAGTACTTCCGCGCGGCCGGGATCCCGTCGATCGCGGACTTCCGGGCCAGGCGGGCGCGGGGCGACATCTCGGTGACGGACCAGCCGTGGGGCGACGTCTTCCTGGTCATCGACGGGTGGGGCAACTTCCGCGCGGACTACGAGGCGATGGACCAGATCATCCACGAGATCGCGGCGCGCGGTCTCGGCTACGGCATCCACCTGGTCCTGACCGCCTCGCGTTCGATGGAGGTCAGGGCCGCCCTCAAGGACCACCTGATGAACCGCCTGGAGCTGCGGCTCGGCGACACGATGGACTCCGAGATCGACCGCAAGGTCGCCGCGAACGTCCCGGCGGGCGTTCCGGGCCGCGGCCAGTCCCCGCAGAAGCTGCACTTCATGGCGGCGGTGCCGCGGATCGACGGCCTCACCTCCGACACCGACCTCTCCGACGCCACCCAGGCGCTGGCCACGGAGGTCTCCCGACACTGGCAGGCGGCGCCGGCTCCCGAAGTACGGCTGCTGCCACGCGAGTTCCCGGCCGCCTCGCTGCCGCCGGGGAGCCGATTCCCGCGCCGCGGGGTCGCCTTCGCCCTCGACGAGAACGCCCTCGAACCGGTCTTCGTCGACTTCGAGCAGGACCCGTTCTTCCTCGTCTTCGGCGAGAGCGAGTCCGGCAAGTCGAACCTGCTGCGGCTGCTGATCAAGCAATTGACGGAGCGCTACTCGGGCGACGAGTGCAAGCTGTTCGTCGTCGACAACAGGCGGTCCCTGCTGGATGTGACCCCGTCCTCCCACCTGGCGGAGTACATCCCGATGTCCAACGCCATGGAGCATCACATGGCCGCGCTGGCCGACCTGATGAAGCGCCGGACGCCGACGGCCGACGTGACGGCACAGCAACTCCGGGACCGGAGCTGGTGGCGGGGGCCGACGGTGTTCGTCGTCATCGACGACTACGACCTGGTCGCGACGTCGAGCGGCAATCCGCTGGCCGGACTGACGGAGCTGCTGCCGTTCGCCCGGGACGTGGGCGTGCGGTTCATCGTCGCCCGGTCGACGGCGGGCGCGGGGCGGGCGTCGTACGAGGCGTTCATGCAGCGCATCAAGGAACTGGGCGCCCAGGGCGTGGTGTTGGCGGGCGACCCCGGGGAGGGGGACCTCCTGGGGGGCGTACGGCCTCGTCCGATGCCTGCGGGGCGGGGGGTCTTTGTGTCGCGGCGGCGGGGGAAGCCGTTGGTGCAGGTGGGGTGGGTGCCGGAGGGGGTGGATGAGGGGGCGGATGAGGGGGCGTAGTTGGCGGGCCTCGCCTCACCTGCCCCCCGTCAAGCCGCGTGCGGTGAGTTGTGGAAAGTATGGTGAGATCCGTGAACTCACTTGAACCGAGTTCACGGATCTGGCTGCTAGGAGCGGGCGTAACTGTCCCGTCCGGCGGGCGGGCTTCACGGGGACACGGGGAAGGGGTTCACGCGTGGCGTGGGACGAGTGGGAGCAACTCAAAAGTGCGGCGGCCGAGCAGCATGCGGCCCAGATGCAACTGAACCACGTACCACTCGATCCGGGTGGCGGCACCGGCACGCTGGTGTCGAACAAGCCGGCCTGGTCCAAGGCCGGTCAGGACGTCGGCTCGCTGCGCGAGGACGTCAGCAAGGCGATGGGCAAGCTGACGGACGGGCAGAAGGGCCTTGGTGAGGACGCCGGTTGCCTGACCGCGGCGGCCCAGAAGGACGTCCATGACTCGTGGGAGACCTACGTCAAGAACGTGAGCGGGCGCTGCGGGAAGCTCTCGGCTCTGCTGGAGAAGGCGGGCAGCGACCAGCTGAAGACCGACGAGGCGATCGAGGTCGAGATCGGCAACCTGAAGGTGGAGTACGCGGATACTCCGGCCGTCGGCGGCAAGGGCTGAGGGCGGTAACGAGACGTCATGGACCTCGCAACGCTCAAGGCCCTCAAGCCGACGGAGTACTCGGAAGCGGCCGACGGTTATCGCAGCACCTCTGACATGGCGAGCGCGGCCAAGGACCGCATCGAGAACCAGATCGTCGTAGCGATGCGGAACTCCCTGAAGGGGGAGGCGGCGTCCGCGGCAATCAAGCAACTGGGTGAGCTGGGCAAGAACTTCCACTACGTCCAGGTGGAATGTGGGCTCGTCAGCACGGCTCTCGAAGCTTTCTCCTACGAGGTGGGAGCTGCCAAGGGCAAGCTCGACGCGGCGCTCGGGGGCGCGCAGGCCGCGAAACTCACGGTGAACGCCGACGGTTCGGTGTCCTATCCGGCGGGTGGGGAGAAGGACGCCGACGGCAAGATCCCCGACGGCGGCACGGTGAGCGGCCTGACGGACGGCACGGCCGCCGCGATCGGCCGCCAGGCGGCCAACGTCGACCCCAACCCCAACCACCGCCTCGCCCAGGACTACGCCGACCAGATCGCCGCGGCGCTGAAGGAAGCAACGGAGGCCGACGAGAAGTGGGCGCCGAAGCTGCGCGCGCTGAAGGCGGACGACGACCTGACCGTCTCCGACAAGGACTGGGCCGACGCGTCCTCGGACACGAGCGGCGTGAAGGAGGCGGGCAAGAAGTACCTTGACTCGCTGCCCCAGCCGCCGAAGGAGGGCAGTCCTGAGGCCAACGCTGAGTGGTGGAAGGGGCTCGACGCGGAACAGCAGGCAGCGTGGATCTCCATGCGCCCCGATTCCGTGGGCGCGCTCGACGGACTGCCGGCCACGGTCCGGGACGAGGCGAACCGCATCGTGTTCGACGAGGCGCGGGGATCAATGCAGACAGAGCTCAACTCCATCCCGAAGCCGCCGCTCAACGAGTGGACCTACATCACCGCCGGGGGTTACCCGTCCAAGGTCCACACCGATGAATGGATGGAGTGGCACAACAAGTACGGCGATCGGTACGAGCTGCTCACCAGCAATCTCAAGGGAATGCAGAGCATCCAGACACGCTTCGACCAAACCGGCACGAACGGACTACCCGAAGCTTATCTGTTGGGATTCAGCACCGAAGGAGACGGCCGAGCAATCGTCGCCAACGGAAACCCGGACACTGCGGATCACACGGCGGTCTACGTTCCAGGAACCACCTCGGACTTGCCGGGTATCGAGGGGAACCTGAACCGAATGGTCAATGTCTGGCATGCGGCCGATGCCAAAGCCCCTGGCGAATCCGTTTCCACCATCACCTGGCTCGGCTACGACGCACCTGACAGCGTCTTCAAGGACGCACCGCGGGCACACTACGCATATGACGGTGCCCCGGCATTCCGAGGATTCATGGACGGACTGGACGCATCGCATTCCGGCGATTCACCTTCGCACACCACAGTGATCGCCCACTCGTACGGAACGACCCTTGTCGGTGCTGCGGCCCAGACGGGCCATCTCAACGCCGACGACCTTGTGTTTGCGGGCAGCCCTGGTGTCAGGGTGTCCGGTGCGGATGAACTTGACGTCCCCAAGGGACACGTGTGGAACGAAGAGGCCGACGGAGACATCGTTCCGGACGTGGGCCGCTGGGGCCACGGCGGGGACCGCTTCATCATCCCCAGCGATCCGGAGTTCGGCGCCAACCAGATGACCACAGACACCGAAGGACACAGCGGGTACTGGGATACAGGATCGGACGGAGACTCGACAAGTCTGCAGAATCAGGCCCTTGTCGTCGTCGGAAAGGGCGACAGCGTGCCGCTGAAGCCGCCGCCCGACCCGTGGGCGCATGTGAAGTAGGAACTCCGGCCCACAACCCCGCCCGACGAAGTAAGGCTTCTGACGTGAAGAGCAAATTGAGCGCTTTTGTGCTCACAGTCTCCCTGGCCCTCACCACTCTCACCGGATGCAGCATGACTGACGACGATTCCAACGCAATTCCGTCCTCCGGCACGAGCACTTCGCGTGATGCCTCAGATGCCATGGAGAAGGTGTCCAGCACTATCTATGACCTGATCGGCGTCAAGGGAAAGGCATCCGACAGCCGTCCGACAGTCCTGGACTGTTCGGGAAAGGACACGAAGACGTACTTCCGAATCTTGCACCCTTGGAGCTTCGTCCCGGCGTCGGTGAGCGACCTCGACGTAGCGATGAAACGACTCAAGGAGGAACTGCCGAAGAATGGGTGGGAGATCGTCAACTACGGGCCGGACACAAGCAAGAACCGGAACATGAATCTCACCGCCGACAATGACAAGAAGAAGGTCAGTGTCAAGGTCGTCGCCATGGCGAAGGACGACCCACCGATGTTGAGCCTGGACCTCATCTCCGGGTGCTACAAGGTCCCGGACGGCCAAGAGGTCGAGCGCTTCTGACGACTCGATCCGAGCCCACCGCCTCCTGTTTCGCCGACCGCTTCCTCGCAGGGCCGAACCGTTTGAGCACGGCCCTGGGTGACCGGGCACACACCCTCGCAGCGGAAACAACGGCAATTCGCCACGACAGGCAGTACCGCAGCACGTTGGCATCGGCGCCGCCGCCATGGGCACAGGTCCGGGTCAGGCCGACACCTCGGCCCGATCCAGTCCACGCCTCAGATGCTCAGCGTCGGACGTCAGGCGCCCGCTCGGATGCGGCGCCGGCGCTCACTGCGCCCTCTCCGGCAACGGGCGATGGCAGGCGCAGTCGCAGCGACGTACCAGCGGCAGTCCCCCGCTGTGTGGCAGCGGAATGTCCCGCAGGCGTCGGCAAAAGCTGTGTACGTCCTCGTGCCCGGGCCGACTCGCCAGCGTGCACTCCGGCGACAGCTCCCGCGCCTCCCTTGCCGTTCTGACAGACCGCGCGCTCACTGCTCATCCCGGGCTGGGCGGGACGGAGACAGGACAGTGAGCACGTCCGGCTGCGGCGGGTAGTGCACGACGCACACCTGGCACGCGTACACGACGAAGCCCGGCCCCGAGTTCTGGTGGACCACGCCGACTACGACCGGAGTCTCGGTCGTCACGTGGCAGCGCACGCACATCCGCACGGGCGGGCGGGGTGTCTTACTTCCCGTCGCCATTACGCCGCCCTCCCCGCGCCGGTGCCATGACGGTCAACGGCGATACGGAAGTCCACCGCCAGGCCCGGCGCGACGCGACGCCGTGTCTGCCGTGCATGCTCACACTCCCGTTCCCGGCAAGCCCGCTCCGCCGCGAGCACGTACGGACGGACCGTGGCCGTAGAGGTGCCGTCGAGGAGCTCGGGTAGCCCGTACGGGGACCGGAGCGCGGGGAGCCGCACGACCACTGCGCCGGGCCTCTTGGGAATGCGGGTGGGGGCGGGTACGGCGGAGCGTGTACCCGCCCTTCGCCTGCCGGTGCCGGGCGCGAACACGCCCAGGATCCAGCGCAGTAGCGCGTGGATAATGCTCATTGTCATCAACCTCCGTGGGGTTGGCGGCCATGCCCCCGGACGGCGCCCACCGTCGCGGGGGTCTTCTACTGACGTCGACTATACGCCAACTTAGTACGTCTTAGCACGTCTCATCACGTAACAAGACGCCCTATGCTGGCTTGAGCTGGCCTTTTACGCTCCAGGACATGATAGAAATCGACCGGGAGAGCATCGTTCCGATGTACGTGCAGCTTGCTTCCGCCCTGCGCGAGCGCATCCGACGCGGCGAGATTCCGGTTGGCCGCCGCATCCCTTCTCACTTCGAACTGGAGCAGGAGACGGGCGGAGCAGTCAGCCGTCGAACCATCAAGTCCGCCATCGAGGCACTACAGGCCGAGGGAATCGTTCAAGGAGTCCAGGGCAAGGGCGTGTTCGTCATCGCTCTGCCGGCCGACACGTCCGAGGACGACAAGGTCGACGACTGACAGGCAGGTCACTGCTTCAAGGTGCCGGAGACGATGGAGGACCCATTACGCCTTCACCGACGCCTCTTGCTCTCCGGCGCGCGCCGAAGGTTCCGGACGACACAGCACAACACCAGGGTGGGCACCTCCCGTGCGTGCCCACCCTGTGCTGCGCAGTTCGTGCTTGGTCTCACATGAAGTAGCTGGCGCCCTTCAGGTCGCCGCCGCGGTAGTCACCGCCGGCGCCGTGGACCTTGTGCGAGATCTGGAGCAGCGCCGCGTGGATGCCTCGGGCGTGCTTGTTCCACTCTTCGCTCTTGCTCTGGAACTGCTGGAATGCCTCGCCGCCCCAGCCCGCGGACACATTGAGCACGGCCTGCCGCAGCGCCTCGAGGTCTTCCTCGAGCTTCCTGGCCTGATCGCCGAGTTCGGTGGCGAGCGCGTCCATGGTGCCGTAGGTGACGGCGAGTTCCTCGTAGTGGACTCCGGACATGTCTTCCCTCGTTTCTCTGAAGATTTCAGCCGGACTTCGCGGTCCGGAGAACGGTGTGGTTCAGCGCCGCCAGTGGCTCGCCGGGAGCTCGTCAGTAGCTGTTGAGCGCCGAGGTCTTTCCACCGAGGTCCTCGACCGAGATCTTGGTCATGTCGGCCGTGATCTGGTCTTCGAGGTTCTGCTTGTCGGTCTTGGTCATGTGGATGCCCTCGAGGAAGTCGTCGAGCATCTTGCCGATCGCGGCCATGTGGCCGTTGATTTCCGTCTGCTTGGTGTTGAACGCGTTGGCGCCCTGGCCTGTCCACGCCTTCTCGATCATGTCGATCGTGCCCTGCAGTTTCGCGAGGGAGCCCCTGATGTTGTCGTATCGGTCGATGACTTCCTTCTGGAGCTTCTGTACATCGCCGTCATTGAGCTTGCGGTCGACCATTTCGGCACTCCTTGTCGTAAGCCGTGGTTCGTTCTGCGCGCCTCGCTGCGCCAGAAGCGTTGTGTGAGACCGGTCGTCGTGCGTGGGTCGTCATGCGCTTCGCCGTGAGCGGATCAGCGCGAAAGCGCCGCCCCCGATCACCAGGACAGCCGCCGCGGCTCCGAGCGCAACCCACATCGTGGTGTTGTCGGAGGTGTCGGAGGTTGATCCTGCCGCCGAAGTCTGGCCGTCTGAAGTGCCCTTCGAGGGCTGTGGCGAGGTTGATGCGGAAGCGGAAGGTGAGGTACCTGTCTTGTTCGTGACACCCGCTGCGTTTTCCCTGGCGAGCGGGTCGGTGTTGGCCGGTCCCGGGTTGAAGTCGCTTTTCTCCAGCACCATGCGGGGGCGGATCAGTCCGTATCCGAGGTACGTGCTCGGGTCGTCCTTCGCCCAGTCGCGGCCGGCGGTGTCGATCAGGCTGGCGAGGACCTGGTTGGCGGTCCACTTGGGGTGGGCGGACCAGACGAGGGCGGCGGAGGCTGAGGCGATGGCGGTGGCTTGGCTGGTGCCCTGGCCTGTGCAGTACGAACGGAACGTCTCATCGCACCAACTGGGCACGTCAAGGCCGGGGGAAGCGAGATCAACGTAGTTCCCGTATTGCGAGAACTTCGCAACCGTACCGTTCTCGTCTGAAGCTGCAATTCCGACAACATACGGATACCCGGCCGGATAGCCGATGGGGCTCTTCTTTTCCGCGTCATTGCCAACGCCAGCAAACATCAACTTACCCTTGGATTGGGCGTACTGAATTGCCGCCGCTTCCTCGGCATTATCGCCGGGACTGCTGAAGGACATGTTAATGATTTTGGCGTCGCTGTCAGCTGCAGCCCTGATCGCCTGTGCCGAGTTCGCGGTCTTCTTTCTCTCCGTCGCATCCTTCAGCTCGTCGAGCGTGATCCTGTAAGGAACGACCTTTGCTCCGGGAGCAAGACCTTTCAGGCCGTCACCAGCACCAGTCCCGGCAATCAGTTCCGCCATAGTCGTTCCGTGGCCCGTGTAGTCCTTGGTCGCACCGTACGCCACGGCCTGCGGCACTTCGTCGGTGAGTACCTGGCCCTTCAGAGAGGAGGTGTCAGGGTTGACGCCCGTGTCGATGACCGCGACCCTGACGCCCTTGCCGGTGCTCACCTTCCACATCTCGTCCGCTTTCATCGCCGACAGGTACCACTGCTGGGACTGAACGTCGGCGGCTGCGGTACTCGGAGCCAGACCTGCCGAGAGAACGGCCAAGGCACCGAGCACTGAACAGACGGCGGAAACCCGTCTCCCGTTTCGTCCCGCGAAAGAGGCGCTCCGCCCGCCGCGTCGGCTGATCCCTGCCACCATGCTTCTATCTGTCCTCGCTGTTGTCTGGTCAGTCGGTCGCCGACGCGTCATCGCGCCGCTCGTCACGGCGCGAACGTTTCTCGCCTGAACCCTGGTTGCGCCCAGAACCACGCGCCGCGCCCGGGCCGCCGGGCGTGTTTCCGTTGTTACTGCTTCCGGAGACTCGTCCCTTCGGCGTTCCGACCACACCGCCGGGACTGCCGACGGGGCGGCGAGCCGCCTGTCCCGCGCCCGTGCCCGTCGTCGAGCCCGGGGTCCCGATCACTCCACGCTGGCCGGGACTCTCGCCTGCGACACGTGAGGTGGGTCCGCCCTCACCGCCGACGACCGTGCCGCGCGGCAACCTGGAACCGTTGGTGCCGGGGGCACCCCCGGTGACAGGCTTCCCGCCGACAACGCCGTCGCTGGTACGTCCGGCGCCGGCGCGCCCACCTCCCGGACGTCCGGGAGTCGTGGCACCCATGCCGGTAACGGGACCGCGTGGGACACCGCCGGAACGCCCGGTCGCCGACCCTCCGGACTTCGGCGCTCCTCCAACCACGCCTCGCCCCATAGGACCAGCCACACGACCACCTGCTTGCCCCGGTGCGCCAGTACGTCCAATCGGCCCCATGGGACCAGATCCCGTACGCCCTGCCGGGGTACGGCCCTGCATACCGCCGACTCGACCCTGCGCCGAGGCAGGAGCTTTGATTCCGGGCTTGCCACCGAACCCAGAGGTGCGTCCGACTGGCCCCCGCAAGGCTGAGGGTGCCCCAACAGGGGCGAAAGGAGTAGTTGTTCCCACCGGAGTTACGTTGGGGCCTGTCGTCGACGGCGGAGTGACGGGCGTCGGCTTCACGGTCTCCTGCGGCGGCAACGTACCGACGCTGTCGATCTCCGTACCAACATGCCTATTCGGGCGCGTGACGGAATCGTCCAACTCTTTGGCAGACGGCAGAGGGGTAGCCGACTGTGGCTCAGCCGAGGCATTCACCGAGTGATGCCGCACGGTATCCGAAGCACTTGTCCCCGAAAGCGATCGGTCCTCCCTGGCACCAGGAGGCTCCTCGCCAATGATGACCTGCGGCGCAGGCACCCCCACATCCGGCATCTGAGGAAACACCGGCTCCTCCGCCAGTTCCATCATCCCGCTGGACACCGTGTAGAAGGACGCCAGGCGGTACATCTGGTTGATTGCCTCTTGGCGGTCCTTCTCGGCCGCGACTGCCGCCACGTAGTCCTTGTTGCCGTCCACTTGCTGCGGCGTCGGAATGTCGTCGACCTTCTTGGGGTCGATGCGGTTGTCGCGTGGGGGCATCGACTTGCGTACCGAGGCGAGGCCGGAGCTTGCTGCCAGGACCTGGGTGCCCACCTCGTCGGTGTAGCTGGCGAGCGCCAGGGCCGTGGTGGTGAGGTTCATGCCCCAGGTGTAGAAGGCGGTGTGGGCCTCGCCCTCCCAGTCGACGTTGCCCAGGTTGCGGCTGAGTTCGTTGGCGGCGTCGTTGATGGCGTCCCGGGCGTCGACGAGGGCCGTGGCCGCGTTCTCCATGGTTTCCGGGCTCGCCGACTCGACGATGTCGATCATCGCGTTGAGGTCGTAGCCCTCGAAGCTGGTCTTGCCGAAGCCGCCGGGGCTGCCGGCGGGCGGGGGGCTGATCACCGCGGCCTTGTTGACGGCGTCGTCCACGCCGGTGTTCTGCTGGGCGGCGTCCTGGCGTTCGGCCTGGTAGTGGTCCGGCTTCTTCTTGTCGCCGCTCATCAGTACCCCGCGTCGGTGTGGTCGGCGTCGTTGGTCCGCTGGATCTGCTTGTTCAGCGTCTCTTCCCGGTCCCGGTTGACCTCGGTGCGGATCTCGTGGAACCGGTAGCGAAGCTCCTCTTCGAGGTTGTCGAAGGTGACGTCCACGCCGTGCACGGCGATCTGCATCGCCTCCAACTGGAGTCCGAGCGACTTGGAGAGCGCCGTGATGCGCTCATGGACGCGCGCGTACTGGAGGTGGAGTGCCTTTGCCTCTGGGAAGTTCCCCGCTCCGAACGTGGCCTCCGACAGGTTGTGGTCCCCGACCTTCGCCGAGCCGCCCGCGGACTTTTCGAAGGCCGTGAGCAGGTCGTCCACCCGCTTCTTGAACGTCGACAGCGCCATGTAGCCACGCCGTACGTCAGCGGCGCCCCCGCCCATGTCCGCAGGAATCACGACAGCCCATCTCCCCGTTTTCCGCTGCCCGTCCTGAGCAGCTCAGCCCACGCCTCTCAAGTGTTCATGACCGCAACACAACCACTGTAATGACTTCCTCTGACAGCCCCAACTGCCCTATGCAACAACCGTGCTACCACCTACGCGCATTCAACTCATTCCTCGCGGAACGGCACACCGCGAGGGACATGAGGGACACTTCGACCGTCATGTTCGGGATGTTCCCCCCTGCAACCAGAGCCGGGCCCCGACCTCGCTCGGATACTCGTGGACCGTGAGCATGGCCACGAACCAGCCGACGCCCCACGCGACGATCGCCGGTAGGACAGGCGCCGCGATCAGCAGGGGTAGAACTGCGGCACGGGCCAGTCCGGGGGCACGTCTGGTATCGCCGCGCTTGGCGTCCCACATCTGCTGGGGATTGGGAGGGGCGAGGAGTTTCCGGCGATGATCCCGACGTTGCTTCATCCATCCCCACACGACAGCCACGCCGGACGCGATCGCCTGCGTCCAGTCCCACGCGGTTCGCACGGTGGGCGGAAGATCGCTGCGGGGAACACCCACGTAGAGCCTGAGCGCGATGCAGCAGATGAAGGCGAGGACGAGGAAGAACAGGACGGCCGTCCAGACCCGGCGTGCCCAGTAGCGTACCCCCCGCTCGTACCAGGTGGTGCCCAGTCCTGGCAGGGCCGGGATCACGTCGGGGGGCGCCTGCGTCGTCATGGTCGGGACCCTTGCCTCTCGAGCTCGAGCCAGCGCCGAGCCCCCACCTCGCTGGGGTACTCGCGCACCGTGAGCCAGGCGGTCAGCCAGCCGACGATGTACGCGGCGAAGGCCGGCATGACGGGTGCCGCGAGGAGCACCAGGCCGCGGCCGGCGGCTGCCCGGCCGGGGGCGCGTCTGTTGTGGTCGCGTTTGGCCTGGCGGGTCTGCTCGGGGGTGGGCGGGTTCAGGAGGGCTTCGTGGTGGCCGCGGCGCTGCTTGATCCAGCCCCAGACCAGAGCTGCGCAGGACGCCGCCACCTGCACCCGGTTCGCGACGGTGCGCGCGGTCGGCGACCACTCGCTGGTGAACCCCTGGTAGAGGCTGAGCGCGAAGAAGGAGACCAGGGCCATCACCACGAGGAGGAAGACGGTTGTGCGGGCGCGGCACAGCCAGTACAGAGCGCCGCGCCGGTGCCATGTGGTGCCCAGTTTGGGCAGGGACGGGATGTCGACAGCAGTGATTCGTGCCGTTGCTGTCGCCGCTGAACGGCTCATTTCCGCATCGCCCGCCGGGCACCGACTTCGCTGGGGTATTCGCGGACGGTGAGCATCGCCACGCTCCAGCCCAGAGCGAACGCTGCGAGCGCCGGCATGACAGGAGCGGCGATCAGCACGAGAGCGCGGCCGACGAAGGCCAGTCCCGTGGAACGGTGGGTCTCGTCGCGCTTGCGCATGCGGAACTCGTCGGGGCCGGGGGGATCAAGGAGGTCCCTGCGGTGGCGCCGACGCTGCACCAACCACCCCCAGGCCACGGCCACGCAGGAAGCGACAGCCTGCGCCCAGTCCCACGCCGTGCGCGCGCTCGGCGGCAGCACGGTACGAAATCCCCGGTAGAGGCTGATCGAGGCGAAGCACAGGAAGGCGAGGACAGTGAGCAGAAGAAGGGCTGTCCAGACCCGGCGCATCCAGTACCGCGCACCGCGCTGGTACCAGGTGGTGCCGAGTCCTGGAAGGGATGGGATCCGGACGGGCGCCATCGAAGCGGGGATCTCAGAAGATGCTCGTGACGCCATGCCACACGTCCTTTCCCAGTCGTGCGTAGTCGTGTCCTGTCTCCGACAGGACGTTGCCAGTGCCGTGCAACACCCCGCCGACCACGCCGTGGTCGTGGATGTCCTCGCTCCAGTGCTCATGGAAGGAGTGATCGATGATGCCGGTGGCGCCGATCACTACCAGCCCGCCGCCCACGGCCACGGCGGCGACGGGCACCTCGAAGGGCAGGGCGGCCACGACGCCCGCCGTGATGGCCGTACCGGCCACCAGACCGGCGACGTTCGCGCCGCCGTCGACGGCAACCGACTTCTGCCACGACCAGCCTTTGTCGTGGTCGTCGGAGGCTTCGAGGATCCCGCAGGCACCGGCCGCGGCGACATCCAGGACCGGGACCTCTTTCAGGAAGTCCGGCAGCTTCTCCAGGCTCTTGCCCGCGCGGAGCGCGTCCGCCGCGTCGGCCAGTTTGACGTTGAGGGCCCGGTCGTACGGCAGTGCCGTGCTGCCGTGGTCGGCGCGGGCCATGGCCTCTTCGAGCGAGTCCACCTTCATGACCGCGTCGGCGTACGCGCCCTTGGCCGGAAGGTCGTCGGGCAGTGCGCGGCCCGCCTTCTGGTACGCCTTGCGCTCGGCGCGGAGTTCCTTCTTGGCGGCCTGCGCCTCCGCCTTGGCGTCGTCGATCCTGGTGCGGGCCTTCGCTCCGCCGGCCCGGGCGTCCTCGGCGTCGTAGGCGTACAGCCCGCGCAGATAGTCGGCGATGGTGATCTTGTCGCCGGTGGACGCAGGTGCCGTCACCTGCGCGTACAGCCCTCGCAGCTTGTCCGCCGCGACCAGCCGGGCGTGCTGCGCCGTGTGCAGCACCTCCTGGCGCACCTTGTTGTACTCGCCCATCGCGGAGATCGTCTTCTGGTCCTGCGCGCTCGGCGGATTCGCGGTGACGATCGTCTGGGGCACGCCCATCGCGGCCATGGGCACGCCCTTGCCGGTCGCCACGTGTTCGGCGTTCTGCAGGGCCGTCTCGCAGGTGGTGAGGGCGTCGGCGAGGTCGGAGAGGATGTCCCCCGCGTCGTGGACGAGGTTGGCGAAGGCGCCGGCCGTCAGCGCGTCCTCGCTCCAGGTGGCGCGGAAGGTCTCCGCCGCCTCACCCTTCCAGGCCGCGTCGCCGACCAGCGCCTCGACGGCGCGGCTGATCGGGGTGATGACGTCGTCGAGTTTGTCCTTGGCGTTCTTGTACGTCTCGGCCATCGTGCGCAGTCCGCCGATGTCGCCGCCGACCCAGCTGTCGGCCATCAGCCGTCACCCGCCATCAGGTCCTCGAACAGGCCGTGGACGTCGATGTCGTGCCGTTGGAAGGAGTCGCGGGCGTACGTCACCTTGTCGCCGTGGTCGTCGAGGCGGTCGGCGAAGCCGATGTGCAGGGCGACGATGAGGTCGGCGACCTCCTTGAGGGCGTGGTCGAGCCCGGCGTCGCCGCCGCTGACGAGGGGTGGGGCGACGTCGGCGTGCAGCTTGCGGTAGTTGACGGCCTCGTCGTGGAAGGTCTTGGACATCGAGGTCAGGTCGCCGAGGACGGCCTTGAAGTCGGGCGGCATCAGCGCACCTCCCGGGCGTAGGCGGCGAGGTCGTCCGGCTGCCAGTTGTGGTGGCCGGGGGCGATACGCGGGTCGAGAAGGACCATGACGTCGTGTTCGGCGACGGCCTCGGCGAGCGGGCCGATGGAGGTCGCGACCCAGGGCTGGGCCTCGCCCAGCGCGGCGACGAGGCGGGCGCGTGTGGTGAAGGCGAAGGCCACGGCCCCCGTTCCGGCCCCGGACCCGGCTTGGGTTCCGGTTCCGTCCCCGGTCTTGGTTCCGCTTCCGGTTCCGGTGTGGGGGCTGGTTCCGGCCGTTGGGTGTTCGAAGAGTTCGTAGGCGATGAAGGGCACACGGGCCGGACGGCCGTCCGCGTCCGTGACGTCGGCGTAGCGGGGGTGGGCCGGTACGAAGACCGGCGTGTGGTAGGCGGGGACGCCGGGCTTGGGGCCTGGGTGCGCGGGCTGGGTTGCTTCGGTTCCTGCGGCCTCGGCGTATTCGAGAAGGCGTGATCTACCCGGCCGTGGCGTCGGAGGAGGGGCCGGGGCCGCGCCTACGGGCGGCTCTGCCTCGATGTAGTCGAGAAGGCGCGAACGGATTGGTGTGCCCACCGCCGTCTCCTGTTCCCCGTGGACCTGCGGATGGTGTGGCGGCACCACCGTAGCCAGGGAACTTTCGGGCAAGTCCGGCTATTTCAGGTTGACAGGACCGGAGGATGCGGAACCCATACAGGTGTTTGGCCGTGGCCAGATCAGTACTTGACCGCGAGATGACCCGGCTTCCGGTCCGCCGGTCAGGGCGTGTCCGTCTGCGGGCCGGAGCCGGGCCCGTAATCGGCACGCGGAGCGCTCATCCGGCCTGCGACGAACGCGAGCCAGGCGCTGGGTGGGTACGGGGCCGGCGGGTCGACCTCCATGCCCAACTCGGCGACGGCCAAGGCGTAGTCGGGCTCGTCCAGGTCGAGGGCGAGCAGTTCGTGGAGTTCTCCGACGAGGCGGGCCACGAGGTGCGGGTCGGTGGTGGTGCGGTAGTCGTCGACGGCCGCGTCGTGGTCGTCGAACTCGTCCGGCATGTCCTGGGAGAACCAGCCGCCCAGGAACTGGGTCAGTTCCGGGAAGCGGGTCTGCCATTCCCAGTGGGTGGCGGGGGCGGCCATGGGCGGGACCTCGCCCTGCTCGATGCTGTGCCTGATGTGGTCGGCCAGGCAGTACAGCCACTGCTGGATCTCCGCCTCGGGCAGACCGACGTCCGGGATCGCGTAGAACTCGCCCAGGCGGAGGCGGAGTCGGCCCGGCGGGTTGTCGGCGTACTCGCGCAGTTGCCGCTCGGCGACCGCCAGCGCCCAGGGGCGGGTGTGCCAGGTCTGGCGTAGGTAGGCCGTCAGGGCATGGCTGGGCTTGTCCGGGGTGTCGTCGGCCGGTTGGCCGGTGTAGGCGCGGATCACCTGGTCCAGCTCGCCGTAGCGGCGGTCGTGTTCGAGGGGGCTCAAGGGCACGGTGTCAGCCTCTACTTGGTCTCTACGAGTAGAAGGGAAAGGTGGCGTGCACGGAGAACCCGTGCGCTGCGGACGGCTCGCGGCGCAGCACGACCCGCGCGGCCCGCACGTCGACGGCGCCGCGCCCTGCCAGCATCATCGCCTGCAGCAGCACCCGCCCGACGGGCTCCTCGCGGGACGGCCAGGACGCCTCGATCGTCAGCCGCTGCCGGGTGGACTGCGCCAGCCAGCGGTGGATGACCTGTTCGTTGCGGGTGACCACCTGTTGGGTCGCCCACTGGGCGGTCGCGCGGTCGGGGTAGGTGGCGGTACGGGTGCGCAAGGGGCTTCTCCATCATGGGCAGTACGGAGTATCGGGGCAGCACGGCGGATCGCATCACATCAGCGGAACGACCAGACCATCCCGACTTCCGTCTCCGACACGAGTACCAAGCCGAAGTCGAAGGTGCGCACGGAAAAGGGGTACCACCGAGAAACCCGCTGGTAGTAGTCGTGGGTATCGCTGCCGTGGCCGGTGTTCGCATAGAAGTGCGAGCCTTCAGGGAAGCGCGACAGGATGACCCGGGCCTTCGCTTCAAGGGCCTCCCTGCGCACCTCGAAATCCGGTTCCTTTGTGACATCGATCCAGCGCGTGGAAAGGGCCACGAGGAATCGTACGGCCTGAGAACGCGGGATCTCATGCAGGTAGGGCTTCCAGGCGTCCGCGGTCGCGACAGCCTCCGGAGGCATGACGAAGGGGTAGGACGGTTCGTCGAGCCTTTCGAGTTCGCCCTCCCATATGTCCACCATGCGCCAGCCGCGGGCGTCGCGGGTGTCACCGCGCATCAGGGTGGACAGGTCGAGCACCCAGTTCTCGTGCTCCCTGCTCGTCACCTTGGCAATGGTCGCCCGACGCTCGTACACGTCGATCGCATCGGACCACGAACGCTCGTCGAGTTCGGCCATCGCTGTCTCCTCACTCACTCATTGCGGCATGGACGTCAGGACCACGAACGGCGGGTCCAGGTTCGGTTCGTATTTGAGTACGGTCAGAACACCGTGAGCGTCCTGTGGTGGCGTCGCCTGGTCGTTCACCACCGGCGCCGTACGCCCTGTCACCGCCGGAATTCCCAGAGGCCCTGAGGGCACCGCATCCACGGAGAACTCCTGCCTCTCACCCGGCACCGGAGGCGGCGGGCCTTTAATCCACTTGTCAATTTCTGCCGTATTGGTCCGGACATTGTGCTGAGTGTAATACTGCGCCGATTCCAGGTCGGTGAAAGAGGAAGCCGCGGGAATATCGACCTTGCCCGACCCGGTCGCCTCGTCCCGCAACCGCTGCGTCAGCTGAGCGTCCGTCAGCCCGACGTGCTTGTCGATGCTGTGCCCGCCGTACAGTTCCTCCTCGGTGGCCAGGTCGATGGAGTACTTGTAAGGGGTCTGGCTCTCCGTGCGCTGCCAGATGTGTTCCTTCTTGAAGTCGTTCAGGGAACGCGCGCCGTACGCCTCCGCACGTGCCGCCTCCGCACGGAATGTGGGCACGCTGAGCAGTGCCTCGTCCAGTTCGATCTCCAGGGTCTTCAGCTTGGTGGCCGCGTCGCTGAAGGCCTGGTGGTACTTCTCGACCGCCTCGTCGGCGGCCGCCTTGTCCATGTGCGAGCGGAACGTCAGCACGATCTCGCCGAACGCCATGGTCGCCGCGAGCCGGGTCAGCTCGAACAGGTCGAGGCCCGTGGTCAGGTCTTTGACCGTCGCCTTCGCGGCCTCCTTGCCGAGGCGGGTGGTCGTCTCCGCGGTCTTGATGCGCACCTCGGCCAACTCGTCGAGGCTCGCCTGCACGGTGGTCGCGGTCTGGCGGAGAATCTCGATGATGGGCCGCTGCTTCGCCGGCACGACACTGCGGTTGGTCTTCCAACTGCGGCCCATGGAGGCCCGGTTGCCCTGGGCGTCGTAGGTCCTGCCCCATTCGGTGGTGCCCCAGATGGTCTGGCAGAACGCTTTCATCGCGCCCTGCCATTCGTCGTTGCCCTTGTTGTTGGTGATGATCTTGATGGCGCTGTTGAAGTTGTCCGACGCCGCCTTCGCGTCCTTCTCGACCGCGCGCCAGGCCGTTGCCATGCCCTTGAGATCCCCGTCCCTGGCACCCGGGGTGATCTCGTGCATCTTGCCGAGGTTGAGGCCGTGCTCGATTGCGGGCCGGATGACGTCGGCGAGGAAGTCGGGGACCTCGCCGAGGATTCCGGAGATGTCCCAGGAGTCCGCGTCCTCGCCGGTGCCGGACCACTTGATGTCGTTGACCGGGCCGTACTTGGGCGGCTTGTCGATGACGGCGGGCGGCGGCTTCTCGAAGGGCGGCGGACCGTACATCTTGCGGGCGAACCAGTCGGCCTGGGTGTACTTGTTGGCCGTGTCCGTCAGGCCGACGGCGACACCGCCCACGCTGACCACGCTCTTCGCCCAGAGCTCCAGAAACTTCTCGTTCACCGACTTGTACGCCGCCGCGAAGGAGTCCGCGCCCCAGCCGGTTCCCGCCGACTGGCTGTACTGGTTCAGCGCGTCGACGAGAGCCGTCGCGCCCTTGTCGTAGTCGAACTGCCCGTCACGCACCACAAGTGCGGTGTAGTGCACATGCTGCGGCTGTACGTCGAATCCGCCGTCGCTCCCGCTCTTCTTGGGCGACTGGGGTCGGGCGTCCGACCGCTCCTGTGCGCGCTCCTCGTCCGTGGGCCGCCGCTCGGCCATCAGGCGCCGCCCCAGCCACGCAGCACCGCCAGGTGCGCCGCCGCGTAGTTGGTGTGGCCTGTGGTGACGTACTCGTGCAGCCACTTCTGGGCCGCTTGGAGGTCCTGGGCGGAGCGGTCCCACTCGTCGAGTTTGTCGACGAAGACCTCCCGGGTCTCGCCCTGCCACGACAGAACGACGGGCACGACCCGGTCGTAGAGGTCGTCCAGTTTGCCGTTGAGTTTCTTGAGGACGTCCTCAAGGTCGGCGGCCAGTTCGGCGAGGGTGGCGAAGGAAACGGCTATGTGCTCGTCGTCGGGTGCGGCGCCGGTCGACATGACTCCCCTGTGTTCGTCTCGGCAACTGCGGTTCTGGTGCGGTCCTGATGACGTTCTGATGCGGTTCTGAAAGGGCTACAGGTCGTCGAGGCTGCTGCGCGGCGTCGAGGTCGGTGGCTCCGTGTTCGGTGTCGAGAGCCGGTCGACCTCGCTGTCGACGTCCACCTGGATCCGCCGCATCTGCGCGAGGACCTCGAGGTCGTCCTGGGAGAAGCCGTCGCGGCTCAGTCGTACCGCTTCCTCCAGGAGTTTCATCACTTCGCGGATGCGTACGGCGTCCTCGGCGGCCGCTCGGTGGAAGTCGCGGTACGCCGAGGCCGCCGGGCCGCGCCAGCCCGCCTCGATGTTGTCGACGATCGCGTCCATGCGCTGCACCTGCTTGTCCAGGTGATCCTGCATGTCGTCGAGGTCGTCGGCGAGTTTGGCGAGGTCCGTTGCGGACGCCCGTAGATCGGGGCCGCCGCCCTGCCCTGAGGCGGCTCCTGGCACGCCCATGCTGTACCTCCGTCCCCCGGCACATCGGCATCACAAGTCACTTGCTGTTGCGATGATCCTATAAGTCGGTGGTCATCGCACGCTTCAACTCGCCCCGGTACGCAGTGAGATGGCCGGAGTTCTCTACTCCGCCCCGGCGATCCTGCGCGCCCGCCTGCGCGCGTCCCGGATCGCCACCGCCGTCCCGCCCAGGCCCGCCACCAGAACCGCCGCCGCCACGACCACGTACGTGGCGAAGCGGGTGTTGCGTTCGTCGGGGGTCTCGCCGGTCTGGAACTTCGCGGCGGACGGGGCCTCGGCCTTGCCCAGGCCGTCCTTGGGGCTCGGGGACTCGACGGGTCGGTCGTCCTCGGTGAGAGCGCGGACCGGGTCGACGACACCCCAGCCGACCAGTCGGTCGTGGCCCGCGATGGTGCGTTCCGCGGTCTGTTCGATCTGGGCGACGATCTCGCGTGCGGTCCAGTCCGGGTGTCTCGCCTTGAGCAGCGCGGCCACGCCCGCGACGTACGGCGCCGAGAAGCTCGTGCCGTTGTCGGAGCAGTGGCCGCCCTGGGGGACCGTGGAGATCATGTCGACGCCGGGAGCCGCCACGCCGACGAACTCGCCGGACTGGGAGAAGGAGGCGCGTTCGTTGTTGCGGTCGGAGGCGGCCACCGCGAGGACGCCGTCGTAGGAGGCGGGGTAGGTCTCCTTGACGTTGCCGCCGAGGCCGTCGTTGCCCGCCGAGGCCACGACCACGATCTTCTTGGCCAGGGCCTCGTCGATCGCCCGTTCCAGGTCGGGGGACGGCTTCATCGCGTTCGAGGTGTCCTGGGAGATGTTGATGACTCCGGCCCCGGCCTGGGCGGCGTAGCGGATCGCTTCGGCCAGGGACTTGGTGTCGCCGTGGCCTTCGGCGTCGTTCTGCTGGATCGGGATGATCGTCGCCTCGGGGGCGAGGCCTACGAAGCCGGTGCCGTCGAGGGGGCGGGCCGCGATGATGCCGGCGACCTTGGTGCCGTGGCCGACGGTGTCCGTCGTGCCGTTCTCGTTGCCCCGCTCCACCGGGTCGCCGTTGTCGTCCTTGAGGTTCTTCGGGAGCAGGTTACGGCCGGCCTTCGCGTCGACCGCCGCGGTGAGCTGCGGGTTCTTCACGTCCACGCCCGTGTCGATGACGGCCACGCGGACGCCCTTGCCCTTGGAGCGGCTCCACAGTTCGTCCAGGAGGACGCGCTGCAGCGACCAGGGGCGGCCCGGGTACTCGCCGTTGGGGAACGTGCACTGGTCCGAGTAGGGAAGTCTGCCCGCCCTCGTCGCGGCTCCCGCGGCCTGCGCGGGGGGTGCGAGGAGCGTGGCGGTCGTGAGGAGGGTCGCGGCCGCCACCAGCGTCGTACGCACGGCCATCGCCGTACCCCGGGGCCTCGCCGTCGTCGTACGCAGGGCCATCCTCGTCCTCCTCCTCACGAGCCCTGGGGCTGGCGGGCCGCCGCCGTCGACAGGCGGGGGCCCGTGGGCAGGAACTCCGACCAGGCGGCCGGGATGGGCGCCGGGTCGACGTCCTTGTAGCCCAGCAGGGTCTGGGCCTGCTTCGCCTCCTGCTGGAGCTGCTCGCGCTTCTCGGCGGTGGTGCCGATGCCCGCGTCGTCCGTCGCGCTGTCGCCGTTGGACTGCAGGACGTAGCGCAGCCCTGTGTCGGTGACCAGGAAGACCGGGCCGGCCTTGGTCTCCTCGCCCTGGAACTGGCGGTAGAGCTGACCGGAGCCCGGCGTGACGTAGGCGCTGGAGGAGCCGGTGGGCAGCGGGGCCGGGAACTCCGTGCCCGCCCAGGTGCTCAGGGTCGTGGCGCCCGAGGTGGCGTTCACGCCGCGCAGGACGCTGCAGACGGTGCTGCGGCTCCCGGCGGCCGACGACGCCTCGTTGACCGGCTCGGGGACACCGGTCGGCCAGCGGTGCTCGGTGCCGAAGGCCTGGCCCGGCACGATGGCGCCGGGGCTCATCTCCCGGGCGTGACCGGCCTGGCCGAGCGGGGCCAGGTCCTTGCTGAACAGCAGCAGCTGGGCGACGAACGCGGACACGGGAGCGACCCGGCCGCTCAACACCACGTAGTACTGCTCCTTGTTGTTGTCGAACGCCTTGAGCACCATGCCGACCTTGTCGGCGGACTCGTCCAGCTGGCCGGGTGCGCCGGCCGCGGCGCCCGGCTGCCCGGGGACCTCCGGGAAGGCGATCGGGTCGCCCTGGTGCAGGGTCGCCAGCCACTCCGCGGACACCCGTTGGGGCTGCCGCCCGGAACCGACCACCGCGCGCAGCAGCAACTCGTCGCTCTTGTCGACGGGGTAGGCCGTGCCGTCCGCGTCGACGACGTAACGCTTGCCGTCCGGGTCCGCCACGTAGAGCAGTTGGCCGCCGTGGAGGCGCTCCGCGCCCTCGGTGGCGTCCTTCTCGCGGGCCGCCAGGACCAGCGCGGCCTTCTGGACGGAGTCCCCGCCTCCCGCGCCCGGCCGCTCGCAGACCGCCCAGCGCTTCGGGGTGCCCGCCTCGGAGGCCGAGGGCAGCCGGTCGGGGGCGTACGGGATGCCGACGGTGACACCGTGCGGGATCCTGCCGTTGTCGAGGACGGACTCCGAGACGGTCACGACGTCGCCCTGGCCCTCGTCGAGGAGCAGTTTGGCGGAGGCCATGTTGAGGACCGGGTGCAGCTGGACCTCTTTGCCGGTCTTCAGGACGACGTAGCGGGTGGTCGACTTGCTCGCGACGATGACCTTGGCGTTGGGCACGTCCCAGCCCTTGGGAGCGGTCGGCTTGAACATGCCCCACGCGCCGAAGACGGCCATGACGATCACCCCGACGACCACGCCGGGCAGGATCGCGCGCAGCGGGCGCGGCGCCCCCTCCTCCGAGCCGTCGGGCGACGGCTGCAGAAACGCCGCGAGCATCCGGCGCTTCGCGAAGGTGTAGGCGTTGAGCTGGTCCCGCCGAGATGCCATCTGTGCCCGTCACTCCCCGTTTTCCGGCCGATCCGCGTGCTCCGTGGCGCGGATGGACCCGGTTCCCCGTCCGACGATGTCAGAGCGGCCACCTACTATGCCCGGTAACCGTGGGGACTTGGGGAGCGGGTAGGGTTCCTGGGCCGTCGAGTGCCCTGTGCGGTGCTGCAACACGGGCGAATCGTGAACGGAACGGGGGGATGGAGTGATGGCTTCGGGAACGGGCGTGCGCTCCGTCGGCCGGTCGCGGAACCGGGGCTCCTCGGCGGCCGGTCCGCAGCCGCCCGAGCGGTCCCGGTCCCGGCGGTCCGAGCGGCCGTCGGCGCCGGGCACGCTCTCTCTCAGGGCACGCGCGGGGCAGGGCGGGGCATTCCGGTTGCAACGCCTCGTCCTGCTGGAGATCGCGGCGGCCGTGCTGCTCGTCGGCTGGGTGGTCGGGCCGGTGGCGCTGGTGGCCGCGGGAGTGGTCGCCGCCGTGCTGGTGGTCCTGGCCTTCGCTCGTCGTCGCGGCCGCTCGCTGCCGGAGTGGCTGGCCACGGCACGGGAGTTGAAGGCCCGCCGACGCCTGGCCGCCCGGCTGGAGATACCGCCGGGGACGGAACCGGGGTTCGGGCCGGCCGTGGAGTGCGACCCCGGGCTGCGGACGTACGTGTACGGCGGCCGTGACCGGCGGCCCGTGGGGCTCGTCGGGGACGGCACGTTCGTCACCGCCGTCCTCCAGGTGGAGGCGGACGCGACCGCGTTGCGCGCCGAGCGCGGCCGGCAGCCGCTGCCGCTCGCCCTGGTGCAGGACGCCCTCGAGGTGGACGGCATCCGGCTGGAGTCCGCGCAGATCGTGCTGCACACACAGCCCGCGCCCGCCCTGCACCTGCCCCCGCAGTCCGTGGCCGTGGCCAACTACGCGCCTCTGCAGGAGCAGACGGGAGCGCCGGCGGTCCGCATCACCTGGATCGCGTTGAAGCTGGACCCGGAGCTGTGTCCGGAGGCCGTGGCGGTCCGCGGGGGCGGGCTGACCGGGGCGCAGAAGTGCGTCGTGCGGGCGGCGGACCACCTCGCGAGCCGGTTGACCGGCGCCGGGTTCCGGGCGACCGTCCTCGACGAGGAGGGGTTGACGGCCGCCGTCGCCACCTCGGCGTGCGCCAACCCGCTGGTGACGGCGGAGGCCGGGCGGACCGGGACCACGGAGCGGCGGACCGAGGAGACCAGCCGGAGCTGGCGTTGCGACAACCGCCGCCACACCACGTACTGGCTGCGCCGGTGGCCCGCCCTGGGCGGGGGCGCGGCTCCGTCGCTGCCGCAGTTCGTCGCCCTGGTCACGGCCGTTCCGGCGCTCGCCACGACGTTCAGCGTCACCCTCGCGCGCGGTGACCGGCAGGAGGTGTCCCTCATGGGGCACATCCGGGTGACCGGCCGCAGCGACGACGAACTGGTGGCCGCCCGGCGCGCGGTGCAGGGCGCGGCCCGGCACACCGGCGCCGGACTCGCCCGTCTCGACCGGGAACAGGTGCCCGGCATGCTCGCGACGCTGCCCCTCGGAGGTGCCCGGTGACGGCGGCCACGTCAGGCGGAACCATCGCTTCGGGTGAACCGGACGACCCGTCCACCGGCCGGTCCGGCCGGTCCGGCCGGCCCGGGCGGCCCGGGCGGCTTGGGCGGCTTGGGCGGCCCGGGCGCCGCTCGCCGCGCAGCGGCTTCGGCCTGCTCGGACCGCGGCACGGCCGGCACTCGGTGTCCGTGGACCAACTGTCGGCACTCGCGCTGCCCATCGGGGACGACGGTGTCGTCGTCGGGGTCGGCGGCGAGGGCCGGCCGGCCGTGCTGGGCGTCAACCGGCCCACGCCGTACGACGTCGTCCTGATCGGCGGTCTGTGGACCGCGCAGGTCCTCGCGCTCCGGGCGGCGGCGACGGGGGCCCGGGTGGCCGTGGAGACGGGGCGGCCGCAGGCCTGGGTGCAGATGGTGCACGCGATGGGCGGCGGGCAGAACGGGCTGGCGGTGTACGAGGTCGGGCGGGTGCCCCCGCAGGGCGCCTCGGCCGGTACGCCGGTGCTGGTGGTGCGGGACTGCGGTATGCGCCCGCCGCGTGGGCGGGTCGCCTCCGGGCCCTGGCAGTCCGTGTTGACGCTGCTGCCGTATCTCAGTCCGGTCGCCCCGCGACTGATCCGGCAGGCCCGACTCGTGGGCGTGCAGCGGATCTCGCCGGACGAGGCCGCGGAACTGGGCCGGACCCTGGCTCTGCCCCGGCACGACGTGGAGGCCCTGCCCACTCTCGCCGACGGCTTCACCCTGTGGTGCGCCGACCGCGACAGGCAGTACGTGATGACTCAGCCCACGGACGCGGAGATCGGGTTGCTCGGTACGCCGAGACGGATGGACTGAGGCCGCTTCTCCCGTTGCTCGTGCGGCACTTCAACCACTATGGCCGTTTGGTCCGCGGCTCGGCGTGCGCACGCGGCCCGTTCGGTGACTGCGTGACGTGGTGGACTGGTGCTCAGGGGCGGGCGGGCCTGCCGGGGCGGGCCGTCTGATGATTAGGCTGGTACGGGGCGCGATGCCGGAAACCAGCGGGTGGACGTCGGCGTCTCCGGGGGAGGGCCGCATCGGACGACGTCATCGGACGACGTCAGACGGCCTCGAACCACTTCGGACGACAAGCAGGACAAGCAAATGGTCGCTTCGGCACGGCATGAGGGTGCTCGACCACACCAGGAGGAATTGTGAGCAGCGATCGGGACGGGATCCGCGGGGGCTGGGCCACACCCGGCGATGATCAGCCCGACGCGGAGTCCGCCGTCGAGGCGACGGGCGAGTTCACCATCGACTACGCGCCGCCGGCTTGGTACACGCAGAACACGGGCGGCGCAGGCGGCGATGCGCAGAGGGCGGGAGCAGGATCGGGGGTCGACGCTGGGGCCGGTGGCCCTGGCGCACCGGTCGCACCGCCTGCGCCGCCCGCACCGCCTACGGCGCCTGCCGCACCGCCCGTGTCCGCCGCACCGCCCGCGCCGCCCGCGCCGGGGGTTCCGGGGACGCCGGTCACTCCAGCCGCGCCGCCCGTGCCACCCGTGCTGGATGCGGCGGATGCGGCAGGTGAGCACTTCGCTCTGGCCGCGCCACATGTGCCCGGTGAGCACGTCGCTCCGGCCGCGCCGCCTGTTCCGGGTGTGCCGGTCGGCCCTCCTGCTCCGGCGATGCCGCCCGTGCCGCCCGCGGCGGTGCCCAACCTTCCGGTGGACAGCGGGTTCGAGCCACAGCCGCAACAGCAGCCACAGCCACAGCCACAGCAGTCCGAGGCGCAGTGGGAGCCCACAGCCACTTCCGCGGGTGCCGAGGAGAGCGGTTCCGACAACGGGGACCTGGAGAGCGGCGCCACCATGCGCTTCTCCGCGGCGGCCCTCAAGCGGGAGATCGCTGAGCACGCCGCCGCGGTGCAGACCGAGCCCGAGGCGCCCGTGGAACCGGCCGTCGGGCCCGCCGAGGCCGTGGACCCCACACCGGAGGCCTCCGTGCCGACGGAGGAACCGGACGCATCGGACGGAGGCGAGGTCGTCGCGGAGGCCGCGGACGTCGACGTCGTCGACGGTACGGTCGACGAACGTGACACCCCTGCCGGGCCCGAACCCGAGCCCGAGGCGGGAGAAGCCGTCTCCGAGGCTGTAGTCAGCGGCGAGACGGCCGTTCAGGACGCGGACGCCCCCTCGGCCGCCGTTCCCGCCGACGCGGTCGAGCCGCAGGACAGCGGCCCCCAGGACGCCGTTCCGGCCGCGCCGCCGGCCTGGGCTCCCCCGCCGGCCCCGCAGAGCGAACTGCCTCCGCTGCCTCCGTCGTACCAGCCCGCGGCGCCCACACCGGCGACCCAGTGGCCGGCACAGCCGCAGCCGACTCCGCCCGGAGCGGACGGCGGCTGGACCCCGCCTGCCCCGACCGCCCCGCAGCCCGGCTACGGCTTCCCGCAGCCCCCAGCTGCCGCCCCCGCCCCGGCAGCACAGCAGCCGTCCGCCCCGCAGCCGGGCTACGGCTTCCCCCAGCAGAACACCGCCCCGCCAACACCCCCAGCCACCCCCAACCCCCAGCCACACCCGGCACCCCAACCCCCCACCGACGCCCACGCGGCAGGCGGCTACGGCTTCCCCCAGCCCGGTGCCGCACCGGCCCCCACCCCTCCCGCCACACCCGGCGGCTACGGCTTCCCCCAGCAGAACACCGCCCCGCCAACACCCCCCGCCACCCCCAACCCCCAGCCACACCAAGCACCCTCGGCACCCCAACCCCCCACCGACGCCCACGCCCCAGGCGGCTACGGCTTCCCCCAGCCCGGCGGCGCACCAGCCCCCACCCCACCGGCCACACCCGGCGGCTACGGCTTCCCCCAGCAGAACACCGCCCCGCCAACACCCCCAGCCACCCCCAACCCCCAGCCACACCAAGCACCCTCGGCACCCCAACCCCCCACCGACGCCCACGGGGCAGGCGGTTACGGCTTCCCTCAACCGCCGGTGCCCGACGCCCCCGGCGGTTACGGCTTCCCGCAGCCCCCGGGACCGCAACAGCAGCCCCAGGCTCAGCCCCACGCCCAGCCGCCCCAGAGCCAGCAGGCTCCCCAGGTGCCGCAAGCCCCGCAGGCCCCCCAGGCGCACCCCGGTTTCCCGCAGCCCGGGATTCCGCAGCAGGCGGACGGGCAGGCTCCGCCCGCCGCTCCTCAGGGTTTCCCGCCGGGAGCCCCTCAGGGCTTCCCCGGACCGTTCCCCCAACCGGCACCGCACGCCCCGCACGCCCCCGGGCCCGACGGGGCACCCGGGCCGTCGGCGCCGCAGGTTCCGCAGGTTCCGCAGGTTCCGCAGCAGCCCGTCGATCCTCGGGCCGGGGCCGCCTGGCCGCAGCCGATTCAGCATGACCAGCGGCAGCCGGTCAACCCCGGTGCGGCGCCCTTGGGTTACACGGCCGCCGTGGAGCTGTCCTCCGACCGGCTGCTCAACAACAAGAAGCAGAAGGCGAAGAGCGGTCGGCCGGCCGCCGGATCCTCGCGGTTCAAACTCGGCGGAAAGAAGGAGGAGGCGGAGCGGCAGCGCAAGCTGGAGCTGATCCGTACACCGGTGCTGTCCTGCTACCGGATCGCCGTCATCAGCCTGAAGGGCGGCGTGGGCAAGACCACGACCACCACCGCGCTCGGCTCCACCCTCGCCACCGAGCGTCAGGACAAGATCCTCGCGATCGACGCCAACCCGGACGCCGGCACGCTCGGCCGCCGGGTGCGCCGGGAGACCGGGGCGACGATCCGTGACCTCGTCCAGGCGATCCCGTACCTCAACTCGTACATGGACATCCGGCGGTTCACGTCCCAGGCGCCGTCCGGCCTGGAGATCATCGCCAACGACGTCGACCCGGCCGTGTCCACGACCTTCAACGACGAGGACTACCGGCGGGCCATCGACGTGCTGGGCAACCAGTACCCGATCATCCTCACGGACTCCGGCACCGGTCTGCTCTACAGCGCCATGCGCGGTGTGCTGGACCTCGCCGACCAGCTCATCATCATCTCCACGCCCTCCGTGGACGGTGCGAGCAGCGCCAGTACGACGCTGGACTGGCTGTCGGCCCACGGGTACGCCGAACTCGTGTCGCGGTCCATCACCGTCATCTCCGGGGTGCGCGAGACCGGCAAGATGATCAAGGTCGATGACATCGTGTCGCACTTCGAGACGCGCTGCCGCGGGGTCGTCGTCGTACCGTTCGACGAGCATCTCGCCGCCGGCGCCGAGGTCGACCTCGACATGATGCGGCCGAAGGTGCGCGAGGCGTACTTCAACCTCACGGCGATGGTCGCGGAGGACTTCATCCGCCACCAGCAGCGCCAGGGACTGTGGACCAGCGACGGCAACCCGCCCCCGGTGGCCGCACCGCCGATGCCGGGTCAGCAGACGCCCGAGCAGCCGATGCCCGGCCAGCCGTATCCGCAACAGCCCCAGGCGCCGCAGCCCGGTCAGCCTTACCCCCCGCAGGGACAGCAGCCGCCGGCCCAGCCGTATCCGCAGCAGCCGGGTCAGCCCTACCCGCAACAGCCGCAGCAGCCCCAGCAGCCGCACCCGGGGTATCCCCCGGCCGGTTACGGCTACCCGCAGCACCCTCAGGCGCCGCAGCCCGGTCAGCCTCCGCAGCAGTAAGAGCGAGCCGTGAGAACGCCGAAGGGCGGCCGGTGTCCTGGGACACCGGCCGCCCTTCGGCCGTTCGCTACTGCGCCGCCACCAACTCCCGGCAGCGCTTCACGTCCTGCGCCATCTGCTCCAGCAGACCTTCCAGCGACTCGAACTTCGCCTGGCCGCGCACGAAGGCGAGGAAGTCGACGGCGACGTGCAGGCCGTAGAGGTCGAGGCCGACGCGGTCGATGGCGTAGGCCTCCACCGTGCGCTCGGTGCCGTCGAACTGCGGGTTCGTGCCGACGGAGATCGCGGCCGGCATGGCCTCGCCGTCGACGTGCAGCCAGCCCGCGTAGACGCCGTCCGCCGGGATCGCGGTGTGCGGCAGCGTCTCGACGTTCGCGGTCGGGAAGCCGAGTTCGCGTCCCCGCTGGGCCCCGCGCACCACGACCCCCTCCACCCGGTGCGGGCGGCCGAGGATCTCCGCCGCGCCCTCGACGTCGCCCTCGGCGACCAGCCGTCGCGTCAGCGTCGAGGAGAACGGCTGGCCGCCGCCCGCCTCGCCGCACAGCACCAGGTCGACGACCTCGACCTCGAAGTCGTAGACCTTGCCCTGCTCGGCGAGGAACTCGACGTTGCCCGCCGCCTTGTGGCCGAAGCGGAAGTTGGGGCCCTCGACGACGGCCTTGGCGTGCAGCCGGTCGACCAGGACCTTGACCACGAAGTCCGCCGGGGACAGCTTCGAGAACTCCGTCGTGAAGGGGAGGATCAGCAGCGCGTCCACGCCCAGTTCCGCCATCAGCTCGGCGCGGCGGTGGTGCGGGGCGAGCAGCGGCGGGTGGCTGCCGGGGCGGACGACCTCGCTGGGGTGCGGGTCGAAGGTGACGATGACGGAGGGAACGCCCAGTTCGCGGGCGCGTTCCACGGCATGGCGGATGATCAGCTGGTGCCCGCGGTGGACCCCGTCGTAAGAACCGATGGTGACGACGCTGCGTCCCCAGTCCTCGGGGATGTCCTCCAAGCCACGCCAGCGCTGCACTGTGACCGCTCCTCGAACCCGTGTCCGTATCTAGCATTGCCTCTTACGCAGGTCTAAGGGTGCCATGCCGGGTGGCCCGTGCCCGCATCGGCATGGAGGCTGTGACCCGCCCCACGCACGACGACCCACGCAGGGCGCCACGCAGGGCGCCACGCACGACGGTACGCAAGGTCCCGCTCAGGACCGCAGGCGCGCGCTTCAGGCGGGCACCCGCACCGCCGCCAGGTTCTCGATCATCCGGCGGGCGCTGGGGCCGATCACCACGGCCCACTCCCCCGGCGCGTCGGTGAGCCAGTGCACCACCTGCGCGGCGAAGCCCGGCACCTGCCGCCCCAGGTCGACCAGAGCGCGGTCGAAGCAGGTCGCGCCGTCCGGGGTGCGGACGAGGAGGAGGCCGGTGCGGTGGACGAGGTCGCGCAGGTCCTCGCCGCTGCGCCCGGCGGCCCCGTGCAGCACGGCGGCCAGGACGGCGGGGGCGTGTTCGTGCGCGAGGAGGCGCTCCAGGAGTTCGCGGCGCAGGGGGCCCGAGTCCGGGGCGCCGGGCGCGGCCAGCACGCCGGCCAGCGCGGCCCGTGCCTGCTCGGGGCCGCCGCCGTCCAGCAGGCCCGTGACCAGCGGAAGGAGCACGGCACGGACGGCCGGTCCGTGGTCGAGCCGCCGGTCGACGTACGCGGCCACGTGCCCGGCGCAAGCCGGCCGCCGCTCCAGCACGTCCCGCACGAGGACGGCCACCCGGTGGGCCAGGTCGGGTGTGGTGACGTCGGCGAGCGCGCGCAGGGCGCTGCCCGCGTCCGCGCGGTCGGGGCCGCTCAGGCGGTTCCGGAAGGCGTCCAGGACCGGCTCGGGGTGGGTGCTCAGGGCGGCGAGCAGCGCGCCCGGCGGCAGCTGCGGGTCGCCCGCCTCGAACCGCTCCAGTGCCTGCGGGAGGTGGTGGGACCGGGACTCGGGGTCCCGGACGAGAAGGGCGAGCGCCCCGCCGTGCAGGGCGCGGTCGGCGGGGCGGGCGAGCAGGGCGAGGGCCGCGTCGCGCAGCAGCCGACGGTCGGCGTCCGTCGTCGCGTGCGGGGCGGCGCGCAGTCCGTGCGCCGCCGCCGCGACCCGGCGGGCCTGCCGCTCGTCGTGCGCCCACCGGTCCACGGCCCGGCACAGCGCGGACGGCTCGTCCTCCGCCAGCACGGCGAGCAGCTCGTCGGCGCGGTGGTGCGCGCAGTCGACGAGCACCTCCGTGAGGTCGTCCAGCGCCCGGCGCCGGTGGGTGTGCAGCAACGCCTGCGCGGCCGTCGCCACGGTGGCGTGCGGGGTCGCGGGCAACGGCCGCTCATCGTCGAACCACTGGATGAGATACGGCTGTACGGCGGTGGGGTCGACGGTGAGGAGCCGGGCGACGGCGTCGAGGTAGCGGGGCGCGTCCGCGTCGCGCGGGCCGCCGTCGGCGAGGACCAGACGGCGCAGCAGGTCGAGGCGCGCGTCGAGCGGCAGGGCGATCTCCGTCCAGAAGGAGGGACCGAAGTCCACGCCCCGGCCGCCCTCCGCCGCCCCGGCCCCCGCGCCGATCCGGTCCGCCAGCAGGCGCAGGACACCCGTGTACGGCGTCGCGTCGGGGACCCGCAGCAGGGTCTCGGCGAGCAGTCGGGCGGCCCACCACGAGTCCGGGTCGGCCTCCAGGGCGTGGACCAACTCCCTCAGCCGAGCGGCGAGTCGATGGGCTCCCTGCTGGCGGGCGACGAGCAGCAGCGCTTGGACGACGGGGCCGATGCGGTGGTGCGGAACGGGCAGCGGGTGACCGCCGTGCTCCGGGGCGCGGCGGTCGTGGACCAGCGCGCGCAGGGCTTCGTCCAGGTCGAGGTGGATGCCCTGGATCCAGTCGGCGAGTTCCTCGTGGGCGAAGCGGTAGCCGGTGCCCGCGGGCACGAGGAGGCCCTCGGTGAGGACGGCGGACGCCCAGCCGGCGCCGCCGCCGAGGCGGGCGGGTGCGGGCCCCCAGGGGAACACCGCCTCGAACGACGCCCGGTCCAGCTCGCCCTGTCCCGGCCCGAGGCTGCGCCGGGCGGCTTCGTGCACCTGGCCGGCGACCTTCGTCGCGAGGCGTCGTACGGCGGTGCCGCGCAGCCCGTTCTCGGCGGCGAGGCGGACCGCGATGCGCAGACACATCAGGTCCAGGTGGGCGGCGAGGACGTCGTCCCGGTCGACGGGACCTTGCTCCGGGGGGCCGGGGAGGGCGGCGCGGATTTCGGAGAGGAGACGGAGGGTGAGGGGGTGCCGGTCGTCGGGGGCGGCGAGGACGGCGTCGGGCAGGGTGTAGCGGGCGCGGGCCTCGCGTGCCTCGTCGGGGGTGAGGTCGCCCAGGCGGACGCAGGGCGGGAGCGGGTCTCCGGCCGCCGCGACCCCGTACAGCGTCTCCGGCGGGAACTCCGCGCCCGCCTGCTCCCAGTACTCCCCACGGCACGCCACCACCAGCCGCGCCCCCGTCTCCCGCAGCCACTCCGCCGTGCCCTCGGTCCACTCGGCGAGCCGGTGCGCGAGGACCGGGGGCATCTCCTCGGGACCGTCGAGGAGCAGGAGCAGGGGCCGCCCGACGGCCCGCGCGAGCCGGGCGAGCCGCTCGGGACTGACGTCACCGAGCCCGGAGGGACCACAGGAGCCTGAGGAATCGGAAGAGCGGGAAGACCCCGAGCCCGGCATCGAAGCCGCGGCCGTGTCCGCAGCTGTGTCCGAAGCCGCGACGATGCGGGCCGCCCGGGTCAGGGTGCGGCGGGCCGCGTCGGCGAGTGAGTCGTCCTCGTTGCGCAGGTCGGCGCCGCGCAGCCACAGGGTGGGGGCAGGCCGTGCGCCCCGGGCGCGGCGGGCGGCGAGGACCGCGAGCTCCGTCGTACGGCCGCTGCCCGGTGCGCCGACGAGGCCGAGGACGGCCGCCGGGCTCGTGGCGAACGCGGCGAACTCCCGTGCCAGATGGGCGCGTTCGACCGGTTCCGAGGCGGCGACACGGGAGCCGGACCCGGCGCGCCCCAGGGCGCCGGGCGGCCCGTCCGAGCCGACCGACGTGGCCGTCAGTTCCAGGACGCTCGCCAGGTTGAGGTCGGCCCCGTACGCGGGCACGGTCGCCGCGTTGCGGGCGAGCAACTCGGCGAGGGGACCGTCGACCGGAGCCGGCGCCACCCGCGGGGACGGCTCCGCCGCCGAGCCGTCGCCGTCCGGAACCCGGGCGCCAGGACGCAGGGGCACCGCGAAGCCGACGTCGCGGTCCTCGGACCGCAGTGCGGTGCCGAGGACGGCGACGACCGCCCCGGTCTCGGCGTCGAGGACAGGGCCGCCGGCCGCGCCGCCGCCCAGCCGCAGCGCGTCCCGGCCCGCCGTGCCGATCGCCAGTTCCAGGGCGTCGTCGAGGACGTGGAGACGGTCGGTGGCCGTGTACGTCACGCGCGTCTCGGTCAGCACCCGCGCCTCGCGCCAGCAGCCGGCGGCCAGCCGGACGTATCTGCCGGGCTCGACTCCCTCTCGCACGGTCACCGGCAGGGGGTCCACGCCGAGGCCCTCGGTGCGGACGAGGGCCAGGTCGAGCTCCGGGAGGGGCGTCACCGCGTCGGCGGTCACCACGCAGCCGCGGTCGTCGGCGGCGTACAGAACGAGCCGGGGCAGGCCGTCGACGGCCTCGTGGCTGGTGATCACCGTGCCGTGGTGGTCGGCGACGAAGCCGGTGCCGCGGGGGCGGCCGGCGAGGTCGCGGATGCGGACCAGGCAGGCGTCGGGAGAAGGGGCAGGGCCGGGAGCGACGCCTGTGGGTTCGGTGTGTGCGCGATCGCCTCCGCCGGTCCACGGGCCTCGTCCCGCCATCGTGGTACCTCCCCGCCGTGCCCGCCTGTCCTCTGTCCTCTGTCCGACGGTAGGGGCGGGATGATCAGCGGGACAGATCGCGCAACGAACGCGCCCCCCTGCACTCCCTCGGTTCACCCCGAGCGCCTGCCCGGACGGGTGACTGAACGGGGGACGTTGGATACACCCTAGGGGTGGGGGAACCGAGGGGGGACCGTGGAGCGGCGGCGCAGCACAACCCCGTGTTCGCCGCTCCACGGGCAACGACAGAAGGACTCTCCGGAGCCGGTCAGCCGAGCACGGCCAGGCTCTTCGCCTTCCCCTTCTGCTCCTCCACCAGGGCCAGGAAGCGGCCGTCGGGGTCGAAGACGGCCACGGCGCCGACGCCCGCGTACTCGTCGGGCATCTCCAGGCGTACGCCGTTCAGGAGCAGCCGGGCCCGCTTGGCGTCCACGTTCCAGCGGGGGAACGCGGCGGCGGCCGCGTCGGCGATGGGCATCACGCTCAGCTCCTGCTGGAGCTGGTCGAGCGTCCTGGCCGAGTCCAGCTTGTAGGGGCCGACGCGGGTGCGGCGCAGGGCGGTGAGGTGGCCGCCGACGCCGAGGTCGGCGCCCAGGTCGCGGGCGAGGGCCCGGATGTAGGTGCCGGAGGAGCAGACGACGGACACGACCAGGTCCAGGACCGGGGTGCCGTCCTCGGCGACGGCGTCGCGGACGTCGTACACCGAGAAGGAGGAGACGGTGACGGGGCGGGCCGGGATCTCGAAGTCCTCGCCGTCGCGGGCCCGCTTGTAGGAGCGGACGCCGTCGATCTTGATGGCGCTGACCTTGGACGGCACCTGCATGATGTCGCCGCTCAGCTTGGCGACGCCCGTGTCGATCGCGTCCCGGGTGACCTTCGAGGCGTCCGTGGACCCCGTGATCTCGCCCTCAGCGTCGTCCGTCAGCGTCGTCTGGCCGAGCCGGATCGTGCCCAGGTACTCCTTCTCGGTGAGCGCGAGGTGCCCGAGGAGCTTGGTCGCCTTCTCGATGCCGAGGACGAGGACGCCCGTCGCCATCGGGTCGAGCGTGCCGGCGTGGCCGACGCGGCGGGTCTTCGCGATCCCCCGCATCTTGGCCACGACGTCGTGCGACGTGAAGCCCGACGGCTTGTCGACGATGACAAGGCCGTCGGGCGGGGTCGGCTTGCGGTTCATCAGGCGGAGTCGTCCGTCTCGTCCTCGTCACCGGGCTTCTTGTACGGGTCGGCCCCGCCCGCGTACCCGGCGCCCGCGGACGCCTCGCGGACCTTCTCGTCGGCGGCGCGCGCCTTGTCGAGGAGGTCGTCGATGGTGCGGGCGTTGTCCGGCAGGGCGTCGGCGACGAAGGCGAGCGTCGGGGTGAACTTCACGCCCGCCGCGCGGCCCACCTCGGAGCGCAGGATGCCCTTGGCGCTCTCCAGGCCGGCGGCCGCGGCCGCACGCTCCTCGTCGCCCCCGTACACGGTGTAGAAGACGGTCGCCTCCCTGAGGTCACCTGTGACCCGGGTGTCCGTGATGGTGACGTGGGATCCGAGCCGCGGGTCCTTGATCCCGCGCTGCAGCTTCTGGGCCACCACCTCTCGGATGAGGTCCGCCAGCCTCTTGGCGCGCGCGTTGTCGGCCACTGGTCCGTCTCCCGTTCTTTCTTCTTCTTGCGTTTCTTCGGTCGGTCAGTCGTCTTCGCCGTGGAAGCGGCGTCTGACCGACAGCAGCTCCACCTCGGGGCGGGCGGCGACCAGCCGTTCACACCGGTCCAGCACATCGGTCAGGTGCTCCGCGTCCCCGGAGACCACAGCGAGGCCGATCTTGGCCCGGCGATGGAGGTCCTGGTTGTCCACCTCGGCCGCGCTCACCGCGTACTTGCGCTGGAGCTCGGCGACGATGGGACGGACGACGGAGCGCTTCTCCTTCAACGACCGTACGTCGCCGAGGAGAAGGTCGAAGGACAGAGTCCCCACGTACATGTGTGTAGCCGGTTCACCCGCCGGTACGGGATCGATGGCCCTGCCGTCCATGGGACAGGGACATCAAGAACGGTACAACGATCGGGACGGCGGCTCGACGGGGTTTTACCCCCGGGGTTCGGGGGCGGCAGCCCCCGGGACGGCGCACCGGCCGACGGGACCATGTCCCGTCGGCCGGCAGCGACCATCGGCGTTACACGCGGGGCTTCTCCCGCATCTCGTACGTCGCGATGACGTCGTCGATCTTGATGTCGTTGAAGTTGCCGAGGTTGATACCGCCCTCGAACCCTTCGCGGATCTCGGTGACGTCGTCCTTGAAGCGACGCAGGCCCTCGATGTTGAGGCTCTCCGCGATGACCTTGCCGTCGCGGATGAGTCGGGCCTTCGTGTTGCGCTTGACCTCGCCCGAGCGGATGAGGACACCGGCGATGTTGCCCAGCTTGGACGACTTGAAGATCTCGCGGATCTCCGCCGTGCCGAGCTCGACCTCCTCGTACTCCGGCTTCAGCATGCCCTTCAGGGCCGCCTCGATCTCCTCGATCGCCTGGTAGATGACCGAGTAGTACCGGACGTCCACGCCCTCGCGCTCGGCCATCTGCGCGGCACGACCGGCCGCACGGACGTTGAAGCCGATCACGATGGCGTCCGAGCCCATCGCCAGGTCGATGTCGGACTCCGTGACCGCACCGACGCCGCGGTGCAGGACGCGGATGTCGACCTCTTCGCCGACGTCCAGCTGGAGCAGGGAGGACTCGAGGGCCTCCACCGAACCGGAAGCGTCACCCTTGATGATCAGGTTCAGCTGCTGGACCTCGCCGGCCTTCAGGGCGGCGTCCAGGTTCTCCAGGGAGAACCTGCGCGTGCGCTTGGCGAACGCGGCGTTGCGCTCGCGGGCCGCACGCTTCTCGGCGATCTGGCGGGCGGTGCGGTCCTCGTCGACGACGAGGAAGTTGTCGCCCGCACCCGGGACGTTGGTCAGGCCCAGGACCTGGACCGGCGTCGACGGGCCGGCCTCGGCGACGTTGTTGCCGTTGTCGTCGAGCATGGCGCGCACACGACCGTAGGCGTCGCCCACGACCATCGTGTCGCCGACCCGCAGCGTGCCTCGCTGGACGAGGACCGTCGCCACGGCGCCGCGGCCGCGGTCGAGACGGGACTCGATCGAGATGCCCTGCGCGTCCTGGCTGGGGTTGGCCCGCAGGTCGAGCGAGGCGTCGGCCGTGAGGATCACGGCCTCCAGCAGCGAGTCGATGTTCAGACCCTGCTTGGCGGAGATGTCGACGAACATGGTGTCGCCGCCGTACTCCTCGGCCACCAGACCGAACTCGGTGAGCTGACCGCGCACCTTGGTCGGGTCGGCGCCCTCGACGTCGATCTTGTTGACCGCGACGACGATCGGGACGTCGGCCGCCTTGGCGTGGTTGAGCGCCTCGACCGTCTGCGGCATGACGCCGTCGTTGGCCGCGACGACCAGGATCGCGATGTCCGTCGACCGGGCGCCTCGGGCACGCATGGCGGTGAACGCCTCGTGACCCGGGGTGTCGATGAAGGTGATCGCGCGGTCCTCTTCGTTGACCTGGGTCGAGACCTGGTAGGCACCGATGTGCTGGGTGATGCCGCCGGCCTCGCCCGCGATGACGTTCGTCTTGCGGATGGCGTCGAGCAGTCGGGTCTTACCGTGGTCGACGTGACCCATGACGGTGACGACAGGCGGACGGACCACCAGGTCCTCGTCCTCGCCCTCGTCCTCGCCGAACTCGATGTCGAAGGACTCGAGCAGCTCGCGGTCCTCCTCCTCGGGGCTGACGATCTGAACCTCGTAGTTCATCTCGCCCGCGAGGAGCTGCAGCGTCTCGTCGGAGACGGACTGCGTGGCCGTGACCATCTCGCCGAGGTTCATCATGACCGCGACGAGCGACGCCGGGTTGGCGTTGATCTTCTCGGCGAAGTCGGTGAGGGACGCACCGCGCGACAGGCGAATGGTCTCGCCGTTGCCGCGAGGCAGCATCACGCCGCCGACCGACGGGGCCTGCATGGCCTCGTACTCCTGGCGCCTCTGCCGCTTCGACTTGCGACCGCGACGCGCGGGACCGCCGGGACGACCGAAGGCGCCCTGCGTGCCACCACGGCCACCGGGACCGCCGGGACGACCGCCGAAGCCGGGACGGCCACCGCCGCCGCCGAAGCCGCCGCCACCGCCGCCGGGGCCACCGCCACCGGGACGACCGGCGAAGCCGCCGCCGCCACCGGGACGGGCGCCGCCGCCGGGACCGGCCGGACGGCCGGCGAAGCCGCCGCCGCCACCGGGACGACCGCCGCCGGGACGACCGGCGCCGCCGCCCGGACCGCGGCCGCCGGGGCCGCCGCCGGGACGCGGGCCGGCAGCGGGACGCTGCGGCATCATGCCGGGGTTGGGACGCGGACCGCCCGGACGCGGGCCGCCGGGGCCTGCACCCTGCGGGCGAGGCATGCCGCCCGGGCTCGGACGGGCGCCGCCCGGAGCCTGCGGACGCGGACCGCCGCCCTGGCCACCGGGGCCCTGGGGACGGGGACCGGCGCCGGGAGCGCCACCGGGGCCGCCGGGACGCGGTGCGCCCTGCGGACGGGGCGCCTGCGGGCGCGCCATACCGGCGTTGCCGCCGGAGGTGAAGGGGTTGTTGCCCGGACGCGGACCCGACGGACGGGCGCCGCCCGGACGCGGGGCGCCGGCGCCACCGGGGCGCGGACCCTGCGCTGCGGCCGGACGCTGGCCGCGGTCACCGCGGTCCTGACCCTGACCGGGCGCGGGACGGCCACCGGGACGGGGCGCGCCGGGGCGCGGACCCTGGGAGGCCGGACGCGGGCCGGACTGCGCCGGACCGGACTGGGCGGGAGCGGCCGGGGCGGCCGGCGGAGCGGTGAACTCCGGGGCGGCCGGGGCCGGACGCGGCGCGGGCTTGGGACCCGGCACCGGACGCGGGCCGGGAGCAGCCGGCGCGGGGGCCGACGAGGCGGCCGGGGCCACCGGCGCGGCCGGAGCCGCGGGCGGCTGGGCCGCGGGGGGCTTGGGGGCGGCCGGCCGCGGAGCAGCCGGACCCGGACGGGCCGCCTGCGCCGGGGAAGGCGCCGCGGGCCTGGGGGCAGCCTTGCGCGGGGCGGGCTTGCCGCCGCCCTGGAAGGCGTCTGTCAGTTTGCGGACAACGGGCGCTTCGATGGTCGAAGACGCCGAACGGACGAATTCACCGAGTTCCTGGAGCTTGGCCATGACGACCTTGCTCTCCACCCCGAACTCCTTGGCGAGTTCGTATACCCGGACCTTAGCCACTTCGCTCCTTTTAGGTCCGGGTGTGTCCGGACCGTCGCTACTTCATGGGCGTACTCATCGCGTGCTCATCGAGTGCTCATCGCAATCTCGACCTACTTCCAACTCGCGGGGTACCAGAGCCGCGCGGGGGTTTCCGCGCGACGCCTTCTTACGGTGTTGCCTGCTCGGCAACGGTCGTCTGCTCGACGTACTGGCGCAACGCCTTTGTGTCGAGCGCTCCCGGGGCTCGCAACGCCCTCGTGAACGCCCTGCGGCGTACCGCCTGGTCGAGACAGACCGGGGCGGGATGCAGATACGCACCCCGGCCGGGCAGCGTACCGCGAGGATCGGGGACGCATGCGTCCTTGATCGCCACGATGCGCAGCAGCTCCGTCTTGGCCGCTCGCTTCCGGCACCCCACACAGGTGCGTTCAGGGCATGCTCCGGCGTGCGTCCGGCCAGACACTGTTAAGTCTACCTCCCCGCGGCGACCTCACCCCTTTGGGCCAGGATTCGAACAGTTGCCGCGTTACATCTGTCGTGATCTGAGCCTCGGCAGGCCGAGATCTATTCCCCGGGCTGCTCGGCGGGCTGTTCGGTGTCCGGACGGATGTCGATCCGCCAGCCGGTCAGCCGGGCGGCGAGCCGGGCGTTCTGCCCTTCCTTGCCGATCGCCAGGGACAGTTGGTAGTCCGGCACCGTCACGCGCGCGGAGCGGGCCGCGAGGTCGACGACCTCGACCTTGGAGACCCGGGCCGGGGACAGCGCGTTCGCCACCATCTCGGCCGGGTCGTCCGACCAGTCGACGATGTCGATCTTCTCGCCGTTCAGCTCGCCCATGACGTTGCGCACCCGGCCGCCCATGGGGCCGATGCAGGCGCCCTTGGCGTTCAGACCCGAACGGGTGGACCTGACGGCGATCTTCGTACGGTGACCGGCCTCGCGTGCGATCGCGGCGATCTCGACGGAGCCGTCGGCGATCTCCGGCACCTCCAGGGCGAAGAGCTTCTTCACCAGATTGGGGTGCGTCCGCGACAGCGTCACGGACGGGCCGCGCACGCCCTTCGCCACCCGGACGACGTAGGACCGCAGGCGCAGGCCGTGCGAGTACGTCTCGCCGGGGACCTGCTCCTGCACCGGCAGGATGGCCTCCAGCTTGCCGATGTCCACCAGCACGTTCTTCGGGTCGCGGCCCTGCTGGACCACGCCGGTGACGATGTCGCCCTCACGGCCGGCGTACTCGCCGAGCGTCGCGTCGTCCTCGGCGTCGCGCAGGCGCTGCAGGATCACCTGCTTGGCCGTGGTGGCGGCGATACGGCCGAAGTCGGACGGGGTGTCGTCGAACGTGCGGGGCTCCTGCCCCTCTTCGAGGTCGTCGGGGTCCTCTTTCGCCCACACGGTCACATGTCCGGTCTCCCGGTTGAGCTCCACGCGCGCGTGACGGCGGCTTCCCTCGGTGCGGTGGTAGGCGATGAGGAGGGCCGACTCGATCGCCTCGACCAGCAGGTCGAAGGAGATCTCCTTCTCCCGAACCAAGCCCCGCAGGGCACTCATGTCGATGTCCACGGCTACGCCTCCTCTTCCTTCTCGTTCTCGTCGTTGTCGTCGTGCTCGTCGTGCTTGTCCTTGCGGTTGAACTCGACCTGCACGCGCGCCTTGTCGATGTCGCCGAAGGCGAGTCTGCGGGCGGTGGCCTTGCGGCCCTTCACGCCCGGCACCTCGACGTCGAGCCCCTCGTCGTCGACCTTCAGGATCCGGGCGACCAGTTCGCCGCCCTCGGTCAGCTGGAACCGCACCAGCCGGGCCGTGGCGCGCACGTAGTGCCGGTGCTCGGTGAGGGCGCGCTCCGCGCCCGGGGTGCCGACCTCGAGGGTGTACTCGCCCTCGCCCATCGCGTCCGTCTCGTCGAGCTTCGCCGAGAGCGCGCGGCTCACATCGGCGATTCTGTCCAGGTCCGCCCCGGTGTCGGAGTCGACGACGACGCTCAGCACCCGCTTGCGTCCGACGGAGTCCACGGTGATCTCTTCGAGATCCAGTCCCTGGGAGGCGACGAGCGGTTCCAGGAGCTCTCGCAGCCTCTCGCTCTGGGTGGTGCTCATCCGGGTGACTCCTCGGCCGCGTGTGCTGTTGTGGGATGGGGCGCGTGTCTGGTCAAAGGGTATCCGGTCGCAGGGTGTGTTGCCGTCCACCCGTGCACGGAGGGTGGCCGGACATGCGGTGAAACGGTGCCGCTGAGTGATGGCGGACGGGTGCGCGGGTACGGTGATCACGGGCCTGCCGCCCTTCTTGGTGTTTCTTTCGTACGAGTTCCCCGAGGACGTCTGCCGTGCCGTTCCCCCCTCCCTCGCGCACCCCGTCGGGGCCGCGCAGAAGATCCCTGCTCGCGTCGGCCGCGGGAGCCGCGCTGCTCGTGGGCTGCTCGTCCGGCGCCGGGGAGAGCGAGGAGGTCGAGGGGAGCGCGAGCGGCGGCCCGTCGGTCACCGAGCGGGCACGCGCGCGTGCGGCCCAGCAGAGCAACGGTCTGGTGGCGCGCTACGACGCCGTCCTCGCCGTCCATCCGACGCTGGCGGTGCGGCTGGCGCCGCTGCGGGCGGAGGTCGTACGGCATGTGGAGGCGTTCGGGGGCGTGCACAAGGCGTCCGCGTCCCCCTCGCCCTCGTCGCCCGCTTCCTCCTCGTCGCCCTCCTCCCCCGCCTCCTCGGCTCCGGCGGCCTCGGCCGCGCCGTCCGCCGCGCCGGTGACCGAGCAGGACGCCCTCGCCGGGCTGGCCGCCGCCGAGCGGGCGCTCGCCGACCGCAGGGCCACCGAGCTGCTGGACGTCCCCGGCGAGTTGGCCCGGCTGCTGGCCTCGGTGGCAGCGGCCGGCGCGGCGCACGCCTATCTGTTGACGGAGGGGACCCGATGAGCGAGGAGACGAGCGCGGAGCTGACGGCACTCCAGGCGGCGCTGGCCGCCGAGCACGCCGCGGTGTACGGGTACGGCGTCGTCGGCGGGCGCATCGGTGCGGAGCGGCGCACGGAAGCGCAGGCGGCGTACGACGCGCACCGGGCGCGTCGGGACGCGCTGGCGCGTGCGGTGCGCGGCGTGGGCGCCGAGCCGGTCGCCGCGAGCGCCGGGTACGCGCTGCCGTTCGCGGTGCCGGACGCCGTCGCGGCGGTCCGGCTCGCCGCCCAGCTGGAGGACCGGGTGGCCGGGGTGTACTCCGACCTGGTGCGCGCGGCCACCGGGGCACGGCGCCGGGACGCGGCGGCGGCGCTGCGGGAGGCGGCGGTCCGCGCGGTGCGCTGGCGCGGCGGGAGCGTAGCCTTCCCTGGTCTCGCGGAACGGTCCGGTACGACCGGTACGAATCCGGCCGCGGCAGGAGCTGGGGCAGGAGCTTCGGGGACACCGACCGCTTGACCGGGAGACGGAAGGGAACGACTCGCGCATGGCTTTCGAACCGCCGCAGCGTCTGGTCAGGGCGCTCGGTGAGACGGCACCGGACGGTGACGGCTGGTTGGAGAAGCTGCCGGAGGCGGCCCGACAGGCCGTGGATCTACGCGAGTTGACCGTTGACCGGGTGCAGGTGCCGGGCGGCCGGAGCAGCCTGGTCGTGCTCGTGCGGCGCGCGGACGGGACCCCGGCCGTGCTGAAGCTGGCCCCGCCCCGGTTCCGGCCCGAGGCCGAGCGGGCCGCGCTCGCGCACTGGGGCGGCCTGGGCGCCGTCCACCTGCTGGAGGGACCGGAGACGGCCGGGGTGCTGCTGCTCGAACGGCTGCATCCCGATGTGTCGGTGCGGTCGCTGGCGGAGGCGAAGGCGCTGCTGGAGGCGGCGGGGACGCTGCGGCGGCTGTGGGTGGAGCCGCCGGCCGGGCAGGTCTTCGAGACCGTGGCCGAGCGGACCGGCCGGCAGGCCGAGGCGATGCGGGGGACCGCCGTCGGCTCCGACGTGGGTGTGCTGGTGGACGCGGCGCTCTCCGCCCGCGAGGAGTTGGTGGGGGCGGCGCCCGAGGTGCGGTTGCTGCACGGAACGTTTCGGCAGAGCAAGGTGCTGGCGGGCGAGCGGGCCCCGTGGCTGGCGGTGGGGCCGGATCCGGTGGTCGGTGAGTGCGCGTTCGATCTGGCGCGGCTGGTCCGGGACCGGGTGGAGGATCTGATCGCCTCGCCCTCGGGGGCGTCGATCACGCGGCGGCGGGTGCGGAAGCTGGCGGAGTCGTTGGAGCTGGACCCTGAGCGGGTGCGGGGGTGGACGCTTTTCCGGGCGGTGGAGTCGGGGGTGCGGGCGCTTCGGGTGGGGCGGGCTCGGGACGCCGAGTTGCTGCTGGAGTTCGCCGGGTGGCTTTAGGGGTGGTGGTTCGGGGGCGGGAGCGTGGTGGCCTGCGTCAGCCTCATGGCCAGGACCGGGCAGTCCGCCGCTGCTCTCCGGGCGCGTTTCACCGTTCTCGACGGGACGGGCGTCCGCTGCATGAGGGGACAGCCCCACTCGTCGAGGGGGATGTGGTCCGGCATGAGTTCCGCGCAGAGGCCGTGGGCCTGGCCGGACGTCCAGTCGATGTCGATGTGCTGGTCCGTGCTCATGGGTCAGTTCTCATCCAGGACGGGCAGCAGGGGTGTGCGGTCGGTCGCCGTGCAGTGGCCGTGGGCGTGGGCGTCGACCTCCGTGGCGAACGTCGTCAGCGCGCTGCGGACCGGGCGGACCGTGCCGTCGGGGTGGCGGCAGGCGCGCCGGCCCTCGACGAGGCCCGACCAGCGGGCGAGGTCGGCTCGGACTCTGCCCTGGGGCGGGGGCGGCGAGAGCGCGGAAGCCGGCGGCGATGCGCGGCAGGCCGTTGAGACAGGGGCCGCACTCCCGCGCCCAAGTAGCTTGCGTCGAGGGTGAGTCGGCTCGCCTCCGAGGCCGGGATCCAGGCGCCGTGGTAGCCGCCGACGAGGGCCGCCGTGCTCGCCGCGTTGGCGCCGGCGCAGGTCGCGGCGGCGACGGAGCCCGTGCGCCACGGGGAGCGGACCGGCAGGCCGGTGCGCGGGTCGACGATGTGGTGCAGGTCGTGGCCGCCGCGCCGTCGGCGGCGGGCGGTGGTGCCGGAGGTGGCCAGGCCTCCGCCGCGCAACCCGACGGTGGCGTACGGGCTTTCGGTGGGGGCTTCGTCCACGGGACCGGTGACGTCCTGGACCCGGATCTGCCAGCCGCCGGCCGGGGGGGATCCCCCGCGACGGCCGTGTCGCCGCCCAGGCTCACCAGCACCCCGCAGCCGGCCGCCGCGGCGAGCGTCTTCGCGGAGCGGTCGGCGGCCCAGGCCTTGGCGGTGGCGCCCGGGTCGAGGCGGACGCCCTCGGGGACGGTGACCGTGAGACCGCCGTCGGAGCTGTTGGAGCCGGTGGAGCTGTCCGAGCTGCTCGACGAGGAGTCGTCCGACGATGTGCTGCTCGACGAAGTGGCCGTGCTGCTGCTCGTGCTGGAACTCGTGCCGGGGTTGCTCGCCGTCGTGCTCGCGTCCGCCTGCATGGCGCCGGTCAGGGCGAACACTCCCGCCGCCCCGGCCAGCGGGACAGCCGCCGCGAAGGCCGCCGCCCGTCGCGCACCTCTGCGGACCGCGGCCGCGGCCCCCCGCTCTTCTTACCTGGTCGCCATGACCGTTCCCCTCCGCAGTGACGTTCTGTCACGCCCTGCGGTCGGGGAACGGTCTGAGACGTTTCTTTAGATCACGCCGTCAGGCGGGCGATCGCCTCGTCCACCGTGAGCTCCTCGCGCTCGCCGGTCCTGCGGTCCTTCAGCTCCAGGACGCCCTCGGCCGAACGGCGGCCCGCCACCAGGATCTTCGGTACGCCCATCAGCTCGGAGTCGGTGAACTTCACGCCCGGCGAGACGCCGGCCCGATCGTCGACCAGGACGCGCAGACCGGCCGCGTGCAGCTTCTCGGAGACGTCGAGCGCCAGCTCCGTCTGCAGGGCCTTGCCCGCGGCGACGACGTGGACGTCGGCCGGGGCGACCTCGGCCGGCCAGACCAGACCCTTGTCGTCGGCGGTCTGCTCGGCGAGGGCGGCGACCGCGCGGGTGACGCCGATGCCGTAGGAGCCCATGGTCACGCGGACCGGCTTGCCGTTCTGGCCGAGGACGTCGAGCTTGAGGGCGTCGGCGTACTTGCGGCCCAGCTGGAAGATGTGGCCGATCTCGATGGCGCGGTCCAGCTTGAGGCCGGTGCCGCAGTTCGGGCAGGGGTCGCCTTCCTGGACGACGACGACGTCGACGTACTCGGCGACCTCGAAGTCCCGGCCCGCGACGACGTTCTTCGCGTGCAGGCCCTCCTTGTTGGCGCCGGTGATCCAGGCGGTGCCGGGGGCCACGCGCGGGTCGGCGATGTAGGTGACCTTCTCGCCCAGGCCCTGCGGGCCGACGTAACCGCGGACCAGGTCCGGGCGGCCCACGAAGTCGTCGGCGGTGACCAGTTCGACGGCGGCGGGGGCGAAGTGGGCCTCGACCTTGCCCATGTCGACCTCACGGTCGCCCGGGACGCCCACGGCCACGATCTCGCCGTCCACCTTCACCAGAAGGTTCTTGAGCGTGGCGGAGGCCGGGACGCCGAGGTGGGCGGCGAGGGTCTCGATGGTGGGGGTGTCGGGGGTCGGGATCTCCTCGAGCGCGGCGACGCCCTCGGCGTCCACCGGCTTCAACCCGTACGTGATCGCCTCGGTGTTCGCCGCGAAGTCGCAGTTCGGGCAGTCCGCGAAGGTGTCCTCGCCGGCGCCGGCCGGGGCCAGGAACTCCTCCGACTTGGAGCCGCCCATCGCGCCCGCCGTCGCGGCGCAGATGCGGTAGTCGAGGCCGAGGCGCTCGAAGATCCGCTGGTAGGCCTGGCGGTGCAGGGCGTAAGAGTGGGCGAGGCCCTCGTCCTCGGTGTCGAAGGAGTAGGAGTCCTTCATCAGGAACTCGCGGCCGCGCAGGATGCCGGCCCGCGGGCGGGCCTCGTCACGGTACTTGTTCTGGATCTGGTAGAGGATGACCGGCAGGTCCTTGTAGGAGGACGCCTGGTCCTTCACGATCAGCGTGAAGATCTCCTCGTGGGTGGGGCCGAGGAGGTAGTCGCCGCCCTTGCGGTCCTGGAGGCGGAACAGCTCCGGGCCGTACTCGTCCCAGCGGCCGGTGGCCTCGTAGGGCTCGCGCGGCAGCAGGGCGGGGAGCAGCACCTCCTGCGCGCCGATCGCGTCCATCTCCTCGCGGACGATCCGCTCCACGTTGCGCAGGACCTTCATGCCGAGCGGCAGCCAGCTCCAGATGCCGGCGGCGGTACGGCGCACGTAGCCGGCGCGGACGAGGAGCTTGTGGCTGAGGACCTCGGCGTCGGCCGGGTCGTCGCGCAGCGTCTTCGCCATCAACTGGGACATGCGCTGGACCGGTGCGTTCGCCATGGTTCTCGTACTCCTGCCGGGTAAGGGTGATGGCTAGGAGGTTAGCCGGGAGCGCGCGGGGCCGGAAATCCGTTATGGGCGCAGGAGGGGAAGGGGGGCGCCCATCACCGCGTACGGGCGGGGGGCGCTGGGGAAGAGGACTCTGCGGGCCAGGTCCCGGTAGCCCAGGGAACGGTAGAGGGCGCGGGCGGGGCTCTCGGTGTCGATGGCGGAGAGGATCGAGCGGGGCTCGGCCGCGGTGTCGGTGATCGTGGTGATCAGGGCCCGGCCCGCGCCGCGGTTCTGGTGCTCGGGGTGGACGTGGAGCTCCGTGATCACGAAGGAGTCGTCCAGCCAGTGCTCGTTGCCCTGGCCGCGGAGGTAGGGCTGGACGACCGTGGACCACCAGTGGGTGCGGTCGTTGGGCATGCCGTAGACGAAGCCGACGAGTCTGTCCCCGACGGTCGCTCCGAAGGCTCTGGCGCCCGGGTTCGTCATGTGGCGCAGGACGATCTGGCGGCGGACGGCGACCTCGTCCGGGCCCAGTCCGAAGGCGACCGCTTGGACGGCCAGTGCCTCGTCCACATGGGCGGGAAGGTCCAAGGGGCCGATGACGAGGTCCATGGCGGGGAGCCTACAGGGGCGTCAAAAAAGCACGCTCGTGAATGCGCCGACCTCCTGGAAGCCGACCCTGAAGTAGGTGCGCCTCGCCGGGGTGTTGAAGTCGTTGACGTAGAGGCTGACGACCGGGGCGACGTCCGCCAGGGCGTAGCGCAGGACCGCTGCCATGCCGGGGGCCGCGAGGCCCTGGCCCCGGTACTCGGGGGCCACCCACACGCCCTGGATCTGGCAGGCCTGGGATGTCGCGGCGCCGATCTCCGCCTTGAAGGCGACCCTGCCGTCGTCGTCGAGGCGGGCGAACGAGCGGCCGGAGCCCACGAGTTCGGCGACGCGGGCCTGGTAGAGCAGGCCGCCGTCGCCGGCCATCGGGGAGACGCCGACCTCCTCGGTGAACATCGCCACGCACGCCGGCATGATCGTTTCCATCTCGTCCTTGCGGATGCGGCGGACGTGGGGATCGGGGGCGATGTCGGCGGGCATGCGGTCGGTCACCATGAGGGGCTGGCGGGTGCGGACCTCCCGGGCCGGGCCCCAGTGGGGTTCGAGGAGGCGCCAGAGCTGGGTGGTCGGCTCGGTGGGGCCGACGATCGAGGAGCAGCGGCGGCCTGCCCGGCGGGCGCGGTCGGCGAAGGCGCGGACCGCGCGCGGGGTGGCGCAGATCGGGACCAGGTTGGCGCCCGCGTAGCACAGGGACGTCAGCATGCCGTCCTCGTACCAGCCCCACATCTCGCCGCCGAGCCGCCACGGGTCGAGGCCCGCGACCTGGACCCGGGAGGTGACGAAGGCATTGGCGACCGGCTCGCGGTCGAGGACGGCGAGCGCGGCGTCCAGGTCGCTCGGTTCGAGGACCCGGGAGGTGGTCTGGGTCAACACGCGCTGGGCCTCACACTCAGGTCTGGCTGATCCCCGCACTGTACCTGCGGATGCTTTGCCGTGCCGCCCTGTGGTTGGCTGCCGTTGGTCTGCGGTGGCCGCGGGCTGTCGTGCCGTCCTCTGGGGCTGCCGCCCCCAGACCCCCGCTGTCGGCCCTGAAGGGGCCTCGTCCTCAAACGCCGGACGGGCTGGAGTCGCGGACCGGCGTCATGGAGTCGTCCCCTGCTCGGCCTTGAGCGCCGGGTGGGCTGGACTGCCCCGCCGGCGCTCCCAAGGGTGCGTCAGCCTGCGACCGATACCGACGGTTCGCCGGAGGGGGCGCCGGCTGCTTCCATCTGTTCGGCGAGCTTCATGGCCTCTTCGATGAGCGTCTCGACGATCTTGGACTCGGGGACGGTCTTGATGACCTCCCCCTTGACGAAGATCTGGCCCTTGCCGTTGCCGGAGGCGACGCCGAGATCGGCCTCGCGGGCCTCACCGGGGCCGTTCACCACGCAGCCCATGACGGCGACGCGCAGCGGGACCTCCATGCCCGTCAGGCCCGCGGTGACCTCCTCGGCCAGCTTGTACACGTCGACCTGGGCGCGACCGCAGGACGGGCAGGAGACGATCTCCAGGCCGCGCTGCCTGAGGTTGAGGGACTCCAGGATCTGGTTGCCGACCTTGACCTCCTCGACCGGCGGGGCCGAGAGGGAGACGCGGATGGTGTCGCCGATGCCCTGGGAGAGGAGGGCGCCGAAGGCGACCGCCGACTTGATCGTGCCCTGGAAGGCGGGGCCCGCCTCGGTGACGCCGAGGTGGAGGGGGTAGTCGCACTGGGCGGCGAGCTGGCGGTAGGCCTCGACCATGATCACCGGGTCGTTGTGCTTGACCGAGATCTTGATGTCGCGGAAGTCGTGCTCCTCGAAGAGGGACGCCTCCCAGAGCGCCGACTCGGCCAGCGCCTCCGGGGTCGCCTTGCCGTACTTCTGGAGCAGGCGGCGGTCCAGCGAGCCGGCGTTGACGCCGATGCGGATCGGGGTGCCGTGGTCCTTCGCGGCCTTGGCGATCTCCTTGACCTTGTCGTCGAACTGCTTGATGTTGCCGGGGTTCACGCGGACCGCCGCGCAGCCCGCCTCGATCGCGGCGAACACGTACTTCGGCTGGAAGTGGATGTCGGCGATCACCGGGATCTGCGACTTGCGGGCGATCGTCGCGAGCGCGTCCGCGTCGTCCTGCGTGGGGCAGGCGACGCGGACGATCTGGCAGCCGGAGGCGGTGAGCTCGGCGATCTGCTGGAGGGTGGCGCCGATGTCCGACGTGCGGGTCGTGGTCATCGACTGGACCGACACCGGCGCGTCTCCGCCCACCGCCACGGAGCCGACCTGGATCTGCCGGCTCTTGCGGCGCTCGGCGAGCCTGGTCGGAACGGACGGCATGCCGAGAGAAATCGCAGTCATCTGCTGTGCAACCCCAAGTCGTGGATCAAGGCCCAGGTCCCGCTCTTCAGGCGGGTTCCAGGCTTCGAGATTACGGCACCGGCCGGGGCACGGGCACTCCCCGCCTCGAACCCACTCGGCGGGGGGACCCCCGTCGCCGTCGCGGTCCGGTCGACGCAAGCGGCCCGGGACGGATCCGTCCCGGGCCGCCGTGAACTGGGGGTGACGTGGAAGTGGCCGGAATCCGCCCTAGGAGATCCGCACCGGGTTCACCACGTCCGCGATCAGGACCAGGACGGTGAAGCAGATGAAGATGCCCGCCACCACATAGGCCACCGGCATCAGCTTCGCCACGTCGAACGGGCCCGGGTCGGGGCGGCGCAGCACCTTGGCCAGGTTGCGGCGCAGCGACTCCCACAGGGCGCCCGCGATGTGCCCGCCGTCCAGGGGCAGCAGCGGGAGCATGTTGAAGAGGAACAGGGAGAGGTTGAAGCCCGCGACCAGCATCACGGCCATGGCGAGCTGCTGCGAGGCCGGGATGTCCAGGGTGAAGATCTCGCCGCCGACGCGGGCCGCGCCGACCACGCCCATGGGTGAGTCGGGCTCGCGGGGCGCGCCGTCGAAGGCGGCGTTCCACAGGGCCGGGATCTTGCCGGGCAGGGCGGCGATGGAGTCGACGGCCTCGCCGACCCGGTCGCCCATCCAGGACACGGAGTCGCCGAAGTCCTGCTTGACGACGCCGGTGGCCGCGCTGAAGCCGAGGAAGCCGGCCTTGATGTACTCGCCCTGGACGTAGCTGCCGTCGGAGTCCTTCTTGGCGACCTGGTTGGTGGCGATGGTGGTGTGCAGGGTCAGTTCCCGGCCGCCCCGGTCCACGACGATGTCGACCTTCTTGCCGGCGCTGACGCGGATCAGGTCGGAGAGGGTGTTCCAGTCGTCCGTCCTGTTCCCGGCGAAGGAGACGATCTTGTCGCCCGGCTTCATGCCGGCGGCGGCCGCCGGGGAGGCCGGGTCGGTCGACTTGCACGTGTCGCGGTTCTGGCTCTGCGCGATGACGCAGGGGGAGACCGAGCTGACCGTGGTGGTCTGCTGCGAGATGCCGAAGCCCATGAGGACGGTGAGGAACAGCCCGATGGCGAGCACCAGGTTCATGAAGGGGCCCGCGAACATCACGATGACCCGCTTCCACGGCTTGCGCGTGTAGAACATGCGCGTCTCGTCGCCGGGCTGGAGCTCCTCGTAGGCGGCCGAGCGGGCGTCCTCGATCATGCCGCGCCAGGGCGAGGTGGAGCGGGCGGTGATCCGGCCGTCCTCGCCGGGCGGGAACATGCCGATCATGCGGATGTAGCCGCCGAGCGGGACGGCCTTGATGCCGTACTCGGTGTCGCCCTTCTTGCGTGAGAAGACGGTCGGGCCGAAGCCGACCATGTACTGCGGCACTCGGATGCCGAAGAGCTTGGCCGTGGACAGGTGTCCCAGCTCGTGCCAGGCGATCGAGAACAGCAGGCCGACCACGAAGACGACTATGCCGAGGATCATCATCAGGGCTGTCATGCACGCGCCTCCGCGGTAGCCGTCAGTTCCTGGACCCGGGCCCGTGCCCAGGTCTCCGCTTCGAGGACGTCCGACACGGTGAGTGAAGTTCCCGTCACCGGCGTGTCGTGTTCCCCCACGACCCGGGTGACGGTCTCCATGATCCCGTTGAACGGGAGCGCGCCCTTGCGGAACGCCTCCACGCACTCCTCGTTGGCGGCATTGAACACCGCCGGGGCCGTGCCCGCGAGCTCGCCCACGTGCCGGGCGAGGTTCACCGAGGGGAAGGCCTCGTCGTCGAGCGGGAAGAACTCCCACGTCGACGCCGTGCTCCAGTCGAAGGCGGGGGCCGCGTCGGGGACGCGCCCGGGCCAGCCGAGGCCGATGGCGATGGGCCCGCGCATGTCGGGGGGCGTCGCCTGGGCCAGTGTCGATCCGTCCGTGAACTCAACCATCGAGTGGACATACGACTGGGGGTGTACGACCACCTCAATCCGCGAGAAGGGAATGTCGTAGAGGAGGTGCGCCTCGATGACCTCCAGGCCCTTGTTGACCAGGGTCGCGGAGTTGATCGTGATGACCGGGCCCATGGACCAGGTGGGGTGGGCGAGGGCGTCCTCGACGGTGACGTTCGCCAGTTCCGCCTTGCTGCGACCGCGGAAGGGGCCGCCGGAGGCGGTGACGACCAGCTTGCGGACGTCGGCGCGGGCGCCGGCGGCCAGGCCCTGGAAGAGGGCCGCGTGCTCGGAGTCCACCGGGATGATCTGCCCGGGCTCGGCGAGCGCCTTGACCAGCGGGCCGCCGACGATGAGCGACTCCTTGTTGGCGAGCGCGAGGGTGCGGCCCGCCTCCAGGGCGGCGAGGGTGGGGGCGAGGCCGATGGAGCCCGTGATGCCGTTCAGCACGGTGTGGGAGTCGGAGGCGGCGAGCAGGGTGGCCGCGTCGGGGCCGGCGAGGATCTCGGGGAGGGGCTCCCCGGTCCCGTACTCGGCGGTGAGCGCCTCGCGCAGCGCGGGGACGACGTCCTCGCGGGCGACCGCCACGGTCCGCACCCGCAGCCGGCGGGCCTGCTCGGCGAGGAGGGCGACCCGGCCGCCGTTGGCGGACAGGCCGGTGACCCGGAAGCGGTCCGGGTTGCGCAGCACGAGGTCGATGGCCTGGGTGCCGATCGAACCGGTGGAGCCGAGTATCACCACGTCCTTCGGGCCGTCGCCCGCAACCGGGTCGTAGACGAGGTGCGGGTCGGCGAGGGCACGGGCGGCTGGACTGTCGGTCATCCCCCCATTGTTGCCGAGGCGGGCGGGCGGCAGGACAGGGTGCCCCCTCCTCGTCCCCCTCACGAGGGGCACGGAGCAGGGGGCGCCCTTCGGGCGGGTGTGCGACGCCTCACCTGATCGGGCGGTGCACGTTCTCCTTCTCGCTCGGTCCCGGTGTGGCCTCGGCGATCCAGGGGCCCTCCCCCGACGGGTCGACGATGCCCTGTTCCAGCCACGCGTAGTCGCCCGCCATGACGCCCTTCACGACCCTGCGGTCCAGGTCGTCGGTGTTGCTCCACAGACGGTTGAAGAGCTCGTCGACGCGGATGCGGGACTGGCGGCAGAACGCGTCGGCGAGCTGGTAGGCCTCGCGTCCGTTCTCGCCGCGCGAGCGCAGCAGTTCGGCGCGCACGCAGGCGGCGCTCATCGCGAAGAGTTCCGCGCCGATGTCCACGATCCGGCCGAGGAAGCCCTGCTTGGACTCCATCCGGCCCTGCCAGCGGGACATGGCGTAGAAGGTGGAGCGGGCGAGCTTGCGGGCGTGCCGTTCCACGTGCCGCAGATGCGGGGAGAGGTCCACGCCCGCGTGCTTGAACTCTCCGTACGACGAGGGCAGTTGGCCCGGTCCCGCGACGAGTTTCGGCAGCCACTTGGCGTAGAAGACGCCCGCGTTGGCGCCCGCTTTCGCCTTGTCCTGGAGGGACTTGTCGGGGTCGATGAGGTCGCCGGCGACCGTGAGGTGGGCGTCGACGGCCTCGCGGGCGATGAGGAGGTGCATGATCTCCGTCGAGCCCTCGAAGATGCGGTTGATCCGCAGGTCGCGCAGGACCTGCTCGGCGGGGACCGCCTTCTCGCCCCGGGCGGCGAGGGACTCCGCCGTCTCGAAGCCGCGGCCGCCGCGGATCTGGACCAGCTCGTCGGCCATGCGCCAGCCCATCTCGGAGGCGATGAGCTTGGCGAGCGCGCCCTCGATGCGGATGTCGTTGCGGTCCTCGTCGGCCATCTGGCTCGACAGGTCCAGTACCGCCTCCAGGGCGAAGGTCGTCGCCGCGATGAAGCTGATCTTCGCGCCGACGGCCTCGTGGTGGGCGATCGGCTTGCCCCACTGCTCACGGGCCGCCGACCACTCGCGGGCGATCTTCAGACACCACTTGCCGGCGGCCACGCAGGACGCGGGCAGCGAGAGCCGGCCGGTGTTGAGCGTGGTCAAGGCGATCTTCAGGCCCGCGCCCTCGGGGCCGACGCGGTTGGCGGCCGGGACCCGGACCTGGTGGAAGCGGGTGACACCGTTCTCGATGCCGCGCAGGCCCATGAAGGCGTTGCGGTTCTCGACGGTGACGCCGGGCGAGTCGGTCTCCACGACGAAGGCGGTGATGCCGCCCTTGTGCCCCTCGCTCTTCGGGACGCGCGCCATGACGACCAGCAGGTCGGCGACCACGCCGTTCGTCGTCCACAGCTTCACGCCGTCGAGGACGTAGGCGTCGCCGTCCGGGACCGCCGTCGTGGCCAGGCGGGCCGGGTCGGAGCCGACGTCCGGCTCGGTGAGGAGGAAGGCGCTGATGGCGGTGGTCGCGCAGAGCGGCAGGAACCGCTGCTTCTGCTCGTCGGTGCCGAACAGCTTCAGCGGTTGCGGTACGCCGATCGACTGGTGCGCCGACAGCAGCACGCCGATCGCGGGGCTGGCCGAGCCCGCCAGGGCCAGCGCCTTGTTGTAGTACACCTGCGTGAGGCCGAGACCGCCGTACTTGGGGTCGATCTTCATGCCGAGGGCGCCGAGCTCCTTGAGCCCGTTGACGACCTCGTCGGGGATGCGGGCCTCGCGCTCGATGCGGGCCGCGTCCACCTTCGTCTCGCAGAAGTCGCGGAGTTTCGCCAGGAACTGCTCGCCACGCCGGACGGCCTCGTCGGAGGGGAGCGGGTGGGGGTGGATGAGGTCGAGCCGGAAGCGGCCCAGGAACAGTTCCTTGGCGAAGCTCGGCTTGCGCCAGTCCTGCTCCCGGGCGGCCTCGGCGACCTGACGGGCCTCACGCTCGGTGACGGTGGGTTTCTTGAGGGGTGGTGCGGACATGAGGCTCACCTCGCCGCGAATCGGGATCTCGGACCACATTGGTTACCGATGGGTGCTACCCGATCGTTGGTACCCGATCCGGGATGAGCCCGCCACCCCTCGCGGGCGGGTTCGGGCCTCCCGGACGGCCCGCTCCCCGGCCCGCTCCCCGGCCGGCGCCGGGGCCGGACCCGTCGCCGGGGGCGTGCTCGTCGCCGCCCGGCGCGCTGCGCCGAACGAGTGCCCCGGCGGGGGTGAGGGCCTCGGCGAAGGGTTGCCGTACTCTTCTCCACCAATCCCCCACAACTCGCTGTCGAAGCGCTTCGACAACCTATGGACACCCACCCCCGCTAGAGCTACTGTCGAACCACCCTCACCCGCCCCTGTTCGCAATGCGCACTGTCGAAGCGCTTCACAAAACTTGGAGAGCTGGATGGTCACCCTCGCCGAGGTCGCCCAGCACGCCGGAGTCTCGGCGAGCACGGTGAGCTATGTCCTCAGTGGCAAGCGGTCCATCTCCACGACCACCCGGCAGCGGGTCGAGCAGAGCATCAGGGAGCTCGGCTACCACCCGAACGCGGGCGCCCGCGCACTGGCCAGCAGCAAGTCGAACATCATCGCCCTGATGATCCCGCTGCGCACCGACATGTACGTGCCGGTGATGATGGAGATCGCCATCGCGGTGGCCACCACGGCACGTACGTACGGGTACGACGTCCTGCTGCTCACCGGCGAGGAGGGCCCCGACGCGGTGCGCCGCGTCACCGGCAGCGGGCTCGCCGACGCGATGATCCTGATGGACGTCGAACTGGACGACGAGCGGCTGCCGTTGCTGCGCTCCACCGACCAGCCGTCCGTGCTGATCGGGCTGCCCGCCGACACCTCCGGACTGACCTGTGTCGACCTGGACTTCGCGGCGACCGGCGCGCTGTGCGTGGAGCACCTGGCGACGCTGGGTCACCGCGACATCGCTGTCATCGGCGAGGCGCCGGCGGTCTACGAACGACACACCGGATTCGCCGAGCGCACGCTCGACGGACTCCGGTACCGGGCCAGGGACCTGGGCCTCAGGCTGCTGCACCGGCCGTGCGAGGGCGGGTACGACGCGATGGCCGTGACCCTGGCCCGGGTCCTCGACGAGCGTCCGGGCACCACCGGGTTCGTCGTGCAGAACGAGTCGGCGGTCGAGCCGCTGCTCGCGCTGCTGCGCCAGCAGGGCCGGGCCGTGCCGGAGGACGTGTCGGTGGTGGCGATCTGCCCCGACCAGGTCGCCGTGCAGGCCTCGGTCCGGCTGACGTCCGTCGCCATCCCCGCCCAGGAGATGGGCCGCCACGCGGTGGAACGCCTGGTGGACAAGCTGGAGGGGCGCGGCAGCGACGAAGTCGTGCTGATCTCCCCCGAGTTGACGGTCCGGGCGAGCACGGGACCGGCCCCCACCGCTTCCTGACCCACCCCCTCGCCGCCTGCTCCACCCCTGCTTTCCCGCTGTCGTGCCCTGCCGGGGCACCGCCGGTCTGCACTCCTCATTTACTTCAAGGAGCACCCCACTTGACGCTCTCCCTCCTGACGGAGGGAGCTTCTTACGGCTCGCGCCGTGAGACTTCCTGCTTCATCGCCGACTGCCCGCCCGGAGAACTCCGTTGAGGTCTTACACCAGCTCCCCAGGCTGCAACGGCCCGTCCGGCCGCCAGAAGGTTGATCGCCGCGTTCACGTCCCGGTCGTGGGTCGTTCCGCAGGCACACGTCCAGGTGCGGACGTTGAGCGGCATCTTGTCCTGCAAGGCGCCGCAGTGGGAGCACATCTTGGACGAGGGGAAGAAGCGGTCCACCGCGATCACTTCCCGCCCGTACCAGGCGGCCTTGTACTCCAGCATGGAGCGGAAATCGCGCCAGCTCGCGTCCGAGATGGCTCGGGCGAGCGTGTGGTTCTTGACCATGTTGCGCACGGTCAGGTCCTCGATCACGAGCGTTTGGTTTTCACGCACGAGCCGAGTGGTCAGCTTGTGGAGCAGGTCACGGCGACGGTCGGCGATCCTCGCGCGGATCTTGGCGACCTTGCGCCGGGCCTTGGTCCGGTTGGCGCCGTCGCCCTTGGCCTTGCGGGACAGTTTCCGCTGGGCCTTGGCAAGTCGGAGACGGTCCCGGCGTTCGTGCTGGGGGTTGGTGATCTTCTCCCCTGTGGAGAGGATCAGCAGGTGGTCCAGGCCGACATCGATTCCGACCGCGCTTTCGGTGGCGGGGAGGGGCTGGACGGACGGGTCGTCGCACAGCAAAGAGACGAACCAGCGTCCCGCCGGGTCCTGGGAAACAGTCACCGTGGACGGCTTCGCCCCACATGGGAGCGGCCTGGACCACACGATGTCAAGCGGTTCGGTCATCTTCGCCAGGGTCACCTCCCCGTCGCGGAAGCGGAACCCACTGGTGGTGTACTCCGCCGACCTGCGGGACTTCTTCCGCGACTTGAAGCGCGGGTACTTCGCCCGCCTGCCGAAGAAGTTGGTGAAGGCGGTCTGCAAGTGCCGCAGCGTCTGCTGGAGCGGCACCGACGACACCTCGTTGAGGAACGCCAACTCCTCGGTCTTCTTCCATGCCGTCAGCATCGCCGACGTGGCGTTGTAGTTGACCCGCTCCTGCCGCGCCCACGCCTCCGTGCGAGCAGCAAGGGCCAGGTTGTAGACCTTCCGCACGCAACCGAACGTGCGCGACAGCTCGGCTGCCTGCGCATCGGTCGGATAGAAGCGGTACTTGAACGCCCGCTTCACGCACGTCGCTGTCACGCTCACAAACTAACGAGGCTACGACTTAAGATCAAATCTGCGGGTCAGGGCACGGTCTTCCGCCCTGGGGGCGAAACCCCGCTCCTTGCCGTGCTCCGCAGGAGTCCGTTTCTTCTCCGCCCTGAAGGGCGGAGCATCCACGGAGGAATCCGATGAACCAGCCCGCCGAAAACCAGCCTCAGGTCTCCCTCGCGCAGTCCTCGCCCACGGTCGGCACGTTCCGCGAGCGCGGCGGTGCGCTGGAGTGGAGCGGCCGTCAGGAGACCCTGCGGGTCGAGCCCTGGGGTCCGGACGCCGTCCGGGTGCGCGCCCGGCTCGGCGGGCCGATTCTCGAAGGGCTGCCGGGTGCGCTGCTCGACGAGCCGCCGGCCACCGAGAGCAGCGTCAAGGTCGATGACGGCGAAGGGCAGTTGACGGTCGGCGCGCTGACCGTCGAGGTGTCCGCCGAGGGCCTGATCCGCTTCCTGCGCACGGAGAGCCGTACGGAGATCCTGGCCGAGGAGCGCGCCCACTTCTGGTGGCCCGGCTCGCGGCTCTACACGGCCGTCGGCAACGGACACCACCGTCTGGAGCAGCGCTTCGCCGCGTACGACGACGAGAAGCTGTACGGGCTCGGGCAGCACCAGCACGGCCGGCTGGACCAGAAGGGGCTGGTCCTGGACCTGGTCCAGCGCAACGCCGAGGTCGGCATCCCGGTGCTCACCTCCAGCCGCGGCTACACGCTGCTGTGGAACAACCCGGCGATCGGCCGGGTGGAGCTGGCCGGGAACGGCACGCGCTGGGTGGCGGACTCGGCCCGGCAGATCGACTACTGGATCAGTGCGGGCCCCCCGGCCGAGGGCCAGCGCCGCTACAGCGCGGTGACGGGCCGCACCCCGATGCTGCCGGAATGGGCGGCGGGCTTCTGGCAGTGCAAGCTGCGCTATCGCACACAGGACGAACTCCTCGCCGTGGCACGGGAGTACAAGCGTCGGGGGCTGCCGCTGGACGCCATCGTCTGCGACTTCTTCCACTGGACGCACCTCGGCGAGTGGAAGTTCGACCCCGCGGAGTGGCCCGACCCGGCGGCGATGGTCCGTGAACTGGACGAGCTGGGCGTGAAGTTGGTGGTGAGCGTCTGGCCGTCGGTGTCGCCGCTGAGCGAGAACCACCCGGTGATGGAGCAGCGCGGCTACTTCATCGGCACCCAGTACGGCCCGATGGCGCACGCCGACTGGCCGGACAAGGGCGTCGCCTCCACGGTCCAGGTGGCGTTCTACGACGCGACGAACCCCGACGCCCGTGAGTTCGTGTGGTCGAAGATCCGGGACAACTACCTTGCCCCGTACGGCATCACGGCGTTCTGGCTGGACGCCTGCGAGCCCGAGCTGAAGCCGGGCTTCCAGGAGAACCTGCGGTACTGGGCGGGTCCGGGTCTGGAGGTCGGCAACATCTACCCGGCGGACAACGCCCGCACCTTCTACGAGGGGCTGCGCGCGTCGGGCGAGGAGGAGATCATCAGCCTCAACCGGTCGGCGTGGGCGGGCAGTCAGCGCTACGGCGCCGCCCTGTGGTCCGGTGACATCGGCACCGACTTCGCGACCCTGCGCCGCCAGATCGCGGCGGGTCTCAACACGGCCCTGTCCGGCATCCCGTGGTGGAACACGGACATCGGCGGCTTCCACGGCGGCGACCCGAGCGACCCGGCGTACCAGGAGGTGATGGTCCGCTGGTTCCAGTTCGGCGCGCTGTCCCCGCTGATGCGGCTGCACGGCTTCCGCGACCCGGGCATGCCGCTGGGCCCGGACATGACCGGCGGCCCCAACGAGGTGTGGTCGTACGGCGAGCGGGCGGGGGCGGTCCTGGAGCAGTACCTGCGGCTGCGCGAGCGCATCAAGCCGTATGTCCTGGAGGTCATGCGGGAGGCGCACGAGGAGGGGCTGCCGCCGATGCGGCCGCTGTTCCTGGAGTTCCCGGACGATCCCGCGACCTGGTCCGTCGACGACTCCTACCTCTTCGGCCGGGACCTGCTGGTCGCCCCGGTGCTGACGGCGGGCGCCACGGCCCGCACGGCCTACCTCCCGGCGGGCGCCACCTGGACGGACGCGTGGACGGGTCAGACGTACGAGGGCGGCTCGGCCGTGACGGTCGACGCCCCGCTGGACCGCCTCCCGCTGTTCCTGCGGGACGGGGCGCGGCTGCCGGTGGCCGGGTAGCGGCGCCGGTGCGGCCGGTCCCACGGGGGTGGGCCGGCCGCACGGTCGTGCGGGTCAGTCGCAGACGGAGGCCAGGGAGCGGACGAGTGCCCGGGTGTGCAGGCCGTCGAGGTGGTCCTCGTGGTGGACCTGGAGTACGCCGACGGCCGCTCCGGGACGGCAGGTGGGCGTGGAGCGGTCGGCGGTCGTGTCGGCGAGGGCCTGGACGAGGGCGCTCGTGACGCGGTTGATCTCCACACGTACGACGCTCAGATCGGGGCGGGTGGTGGGGGCCTGCTCGGGGTGGTCGGTCCAGCGCTGGAACAGGCCGCGCTGCACGATCTTGTTCGCCTCGATCTGGTCGCGGAATATCGTCCGGATCTCGTCCGGGTCGGCGCCCAGCCGCGTGGCCTGCGCGGCCACGTTGTCGAGGACCTGCTGCTCGCGGGCGGGGTCGTCGATGGGAGAGGCGGTGCCCCACTTGGCGGCGGCGACCTGGTCGGCGGTGGCGAGCCGCTCGGCGGACAGTTCGACGACGAGGTGGAGGGCGGAGAGGGGGTGGGGGGTGGCACGGGGCGCCGTGGCGGGCGCGGAGGTCCCGGAGAGGGGAACCGCGACCGCGGTGCTCGTCGCGGTGAGGGCGACGGCCGCGGCCGCGGTCACGGTGGTCAGGACACGGCGCAGGGGGGTGGTGGTACGCATACCCCCATCCAACCCGACGCCGCTTCACGATCAGGTCAACTGCTGCTCACGGAAAGGTTGTTCGTGGTGAAGTCCAGGCCGCCGGAGGACGAGGTGATCTCGAAGCCGAACTGCACGTCGGTGATGGTCACGTTGCCCATCCACTGCTTCGTGTCCTTGATCCACTTCAGGATCGGCAGGATCTGCACGGTGCCGGAGGTCGAGTCCGACGTGCGCAGGAACGAGTAGACCTGCCAGGTCGAGCCGTCGGACCGGGTGGCCGTGCCCTTGTAGACGTTCCAGCTGTGGCCGCCGAGCGTCGCGCTGCCCTGGAGGCTGCCGAGCGCCCCGACGCTGCCGTTGTAGTTGACCCACAGCATGATCTCGTGGTTGTTGCCGGTGTCCCAGACGTCGTAGGACGTGTTGTACGAGCCCGAGGACGGGACGGTGACGTTGTAGCTGCTGTTGAGCGACCCGAGGGAGGTGATCGACTTGTTGATCACCTTCTTGGCGTTGGGGTAGGACTTGATGCCGCCGGTGTTGGGGTGGTTGGCCCAGACCCCCCAGTTGGTGCCGGAGTTGGCCCAGATGCACTGGCTGCCGGCGCCGGAGCCCCAGATGTTGTTGTAGAGGGTGTAGCCGTTCAGGCTGGTGTTGCCCCACTGGTCGCAGGAGTTCCAGACGGCCGCCGATGCGGGGGCGGAGGCGAGGCCGACGGTGGCGCCGATGGCGAGGGTGGGGGCGAGCAGGACCTTCATCGTCCTGCCGAGAGCAGTTGATGACATGGGTCTCCTATCCCGTGGTAATTTCATTTTGTCCCGTAAGGGATCGGTTCGGGCTGGACCGCAACCTCCGGGTTGGAAGCCCTCCTGGTTCAGGCGGAGCGGAGTCACGGGGTCCCTTTCCATGGTTTGTTGTGGGGACAAAGGCAGTAACGGGAAGTCACCACGTCCCCAGGGTGAGGACGTGGTCTTCTCCGGCGACGAGGTCGAGCGGCTCTGCTGCGTCGTCGCCGTCGCCGGAGGAAGTCCGGAGTTCGATGCGGTGGCTGCGGTGCGGCTTCAGGACGGCCCGCGCGCCGTCGGGGCCCCAGGTGAGGTCGAGTTCGGCGCCGAACCGGGTGCGCACGCCCCGGAGTTCGCCGGACTGGAGGGCCGGGTCGGGGGCGGGCAGCAGGACCAGCCGGTCGGGGGTCGACTGGACGAGCGTCTCGATCAGCACGGCGGGCAGGGTGTGCGCGGCGTCGGCGTTGTAGACGTCGCGGCGGGGGTAGTGGGCGCTCATCAGGGAGGCGTGGAAGAAGTCGCCGTCGAGGACCTGTGCGAGGGCGTGGGCGACGCGCCGGCCGTCCCGGAGCCGGGCCGCGATCAGCGCGTGGTGGAGGTGGCCGTGCGCGGAGTCGTTCTCGGGGCCGCGCAGTGCGAGGGCGCGGTGGGCGGCGGCCGCGAGGCGCGGGGTGTCGTAGGGGTTGATCTCGTCGAGGGGCCAGACGCCGTAGAGGTGGCTGAGATGGCGGTGGTCGTAGGTGTCGTCGAGGCCTGGCCAGGCCCATTCGGCGAGGGCGCCGTCGGCGTTGATCCGGTGGGGCGGGAGTCGGTCGGCGAGGGCGCGCCAGCGGTCGGCCTGCTCGGGGTCGTCCGGGTGGTAGTCGGCAGCGGTGAGGAGCGCGTGCCGGGCGGCGGAGAGGTCCATGGCCGCGTTGAGGGCGCCCCAACTGGCGTTCGCGGGGCGGTTCTCGGGTGAGTAGGAGGGGACGACGACGAGGTGGCCGTCGGGGTCGTCGGGGTCGGTGCGGGTCAGGAAGTCCTCGTAGAACCGGGCGACCTCGGCGAGGGCGGCGGCGGTGCGCGGGTCGCGTGCGCCGCGGGTCTCGTCGTGGTCGACGAGCGGTTTGAGCAGCCAGTCGGCGCCGGCGGTCCACAGGTGCAGCGGGTACTCGCGGCTGAGGTGGTACGTCAGCCCGGACTCGCCGTCGGTGTGGGCGGGCGCGACCGCGCCCCGGGCGCCGAAGACCGCGCGGGCGTTCTGCCGCCAGTCGTCGAACTGACGGTGGATCAGGGAGGCGAGGGCGTCGGTCACTTCGGGGAGTGCGGCGGGGGCGGCGGAGGCGGTCTGGAGGTTGACGTTGGCGTCGTTGGTGAAGGCTCCGGCCCAGGCGGTGTCCCAGTCGCCGGTCCACAGGCCGGGCAGGCGGGGCGGGTTGAGGCCGGAGGAGGAGAGCAGGTGGTAGCGGCCCGCGGCGAAGAGGCGCTCCAGGAGAGCCGCGCTGCGGGGGCGTTCCAGCAGCTCGGAGCCGGGGAGGCCGCGCTCGGCGGGGTCGGCGTGGAGGTCGAGCGTGACGCGATCGTAGGCGGTGCGGTGGAGGGGGAGGTGGCGGGCGAGCAGGTCGTCGTAGGAGTGCGGCAGCTCGCTCAGGGCGCGCTGCTGGGCGGTGACGTCGAGTTCGCCGGTGTGCCGGCGCACCCGGGTGAGCAGCAGCACGGACTCCGCGCCGGTGACGCGTACGCCGGGGTGGGTGAGTTGGGTGCGGCCGCCGGCGGCGACGACGAGGGTCACGCCCGTGTAGGCGCGGTCGCTGTCGGGGTAGCGGGCGCGCAGGGTGAGCAGGGCGCCGTCCGGGGTGAGGGCGGAGCCCTGGCCGACGGCGAGGTCGGCGGGCGCGCCGGGGAGCCGGTGGTCGAGGGAGATGTCCAGGTCGAGGCCGGTGACCTGGTGGACGATGACGTCGTCGGCGCGGGAGACGAAGACCCGGCCGACGCCGCCCACGCAGGTGGCCGTGGTCTCTCCGGTGCTGAAGTCGACGGAGCGCGCACGGTATCGGCGCGGCTCGTCCGAGGAGAGCCTGCTCAGCCGTATCTGGAAGGCCGGGTGGAAGGGCTGGACCCACTGCAGGGGCCGGTGGTCGGTGAAGCCTTCGGCGGCCTCCCACTCCCCGGCCAGCAACTTGTCCTGGAGTGCGGGGAGTTCGGCGGCCAGCTCGGGCGGGCGGGCGTGTTCGGCGCCGTTGGGGCGGACCAGGGTGTGGTGGGTGACGATGACCCGGTCGTCGTAGGGATCGCCGAACACGAGGGCGCCGTGCCGGCCGTTGCCGCTGAGGAAGGCGTCCTCCCAGCGGAAGGCGGGCTGGTACTCGTAGGTGCCGTGCACGGGGGTGTCGGTGCTCGGGCGGGCGGGGTAAGCGCGGGACGGGATGTGGGTCATGAGCGCAACACCACCACGCCGTAGCGGCCCAGCGTGACCTCGTCCGTGACGGTCGTCCCGGTCAGCAGGTCGTGGTGGGCGCCCGGAAGGTCGACGGTGACCGGCTCGCGGCCGTGGTGGAGCAGGAACAGCAGGTCGCCGCGGCGTACGGCCTCGACGCCCGGCGGGAGGCCGTCGACGGCGGGGCGGGCGCCCGCGTCGGCGGCGATGCGGGCGAGCAGCGTGCGGAAGGCGTCGGGCTCGGGGAGCGTGGAGACGTACCAGGCGCGGCCGCCGCGCAGCACGGCGGGCAGTCCGTCGAGCTCGCCGCCCTTGTAGACGGCTTCCACCGCGCCCTGGTCGGTCGCTTCCAGCTCCTCCGACCACAGGGTGCCGCGAAAGCCGTCGGTCTCGACGCTCTCCCCCGCCTCCAGCGGCCACCACTCGTGCAGGGTGCGGATGCCGAACAGCTCGCGCAGCCGGGCGTCCATGCCGCCGGGCCGGATCCGGTCGTCCTGGTCGGCCACGCCGGTCAGGAAGCCGGCCACGAGGGCGCCGCCGCCGTGGACGTGGGCGAGGAGGTTGTCGATCGCCGTGTCGGTCATCGCGTACAGCTGTGGGACGACGACCAGCTTGTAGCCGGTGAGGTCGTGCTCGGGGTGGGCGAAGTCGGTGGTGAGGTGGGCCTCCCACAGGGCGCGGTGCCAGGCGTGCAGGACGGCCGCGTGGTCGACCTGGGTGGAGGGGCGGCCGTCCTGGGCGCCGGCCCACCAGGCGTGCCAGTCGTGCAGGATCGCCACGTCCGCGGTGATATGACGTCCCGTCACCTCGCCGCCGATGCGGGCGAGTTCGGCACCGAGCTGCTTGACCTCCTGGAAGGTGCGGCCGTGTTCGCCGGCGTGACCGACCATCCCGGAGTGGAACTTCTCGGCGCCCTGCCGGGACTGGCGCCACTGGAAGTAGCAGACGGCGTCCGCGCCGCGGGCCACGGCCTGGAGGGACCAGAGCCGGTTGAGGCCGCGCGGCTTGGGGTGGTTCACCCCGCGCCAGTTGACCGGGCCGGCCGCCTGCTCCATGAGCATCCAGGGGCCGCGGGCCTGGGACCGGGTCAGGTCCTGGACGAGAGCGCCGTGCTGCGCGCCGAGGGGGTCGCGCGGGTCGGGGTAGAGGTCGACGGAGACGACGTCCTCCTCCTCGGCCCAGCGCCAGGCGTCCTGGCCGAAGAAGAGCGGCATGAAGTTGGTGGTGACCGGGATGTGCGGGGTGTGCCGGGCGACGATGTCGCGTTCGGCGAGGTAGCACTCCAGGAGCGCGTCGGAGGTGAAGCGCCGGAAGTCCAGCACCTGGGCCGGGTTCTTCAGGTAGTGGGGGCGGCGGGCGGGCAGGATGCCGTCCCAGCTGTCGTAGCCCTGGCTCCAGAAGGCTGTGCCCCAGGCGGTGTTGAGGGCGTCGAGGGTGCCGTACCTGGCGCGCAGCCAGCGGCGGAACGCGGCGGCCGCCTCGTCTCCGTGGTCGGCGGTGCAGTACTCGTTGTTGATGTGCCACATGGTGAGGGCGGGGTGGCCGCCGTAGCGGGCGGCCAGGTCCTCGGTGATGGCGGCGGCGTAGCGGCGGTAGACGGCGCTGGAGTGCGAGAAGTGCTGGCGGCCGCCCCACCACTCGACGTCGCCGTTCTCGTCCCGGGGCAGCGTGTCCGGGTGCAGGCGGCCCAGCCACGGGGGCGGGGCGGAGGTGGGGGTGGCCAGGACGACGCCGACGCCGTGCTCGTGCATCAGGTCCATGAGCCGGTCCAGCCAGCCGAACTCCCTTGCGCCCGGCTCGGGTTCGAGCTTCGCCCAGGAGAAGACGCCGAGGGTGACGGAGTTGACGCCGGCGTCCTTCATGAGGCGGACGTCCTCGTGCCAGGTCTCCTCGGGCCACTGCTCGGGATTGTGGTCGCCGCCGAAGAGGATGCGGCCCCGGGTGGCGTCGGCGAGGGTGGGCCGGTGGACGGACGGCATCAGACGGGCTCCCCGTACTGGATGCCGCGGCCGTTGGTGGCGATGTACACGCGGCCGTGGATCCGCGGGTCGGCGGCGATGGTCGCGCCGATCCAACCCCACTGGTGCTGGTCGTCGTTGACCCGCGTCCAGCTCTTCGCGCCGTCGTCGGAGCGGTACACGGCGGTGATCGCCTCCGTGGAGCCGACCTGGTAGACCGCCGGGTAGTCGGCGCCGTCCGCGGCCTTGCCGAAGGCGAGGGTGTACGAGGCCCAGCAGCTGGTCAGCTTGGTGAAGGTCGCGCCGCCGTCGGTGGACCGGTACAGGCCGTTCCACTTGGTGCTCAGCCACAGGTCGCCGGAGCGTCCCGGGGCCGCGGCCAGCTGGAACTGGCTGTCGCCTGCGGGCAGTCCGCTCGCCCGCCCGGTGAAGGTGAGGCCGCCGTCCGTGCTGGCGAACAGGGTTCCCGTGTCGGTGTCGTAGGCGTAGAAGCGCGTCGGGTCGGCCGGGTCGGCGAGCGGGGTGGCGCCCTTGGGGAAGGAGGGGACCTCGGTCCAGGTGGCGCCGTTGTCCGTGGAGCGGTGGGCGGGGTACTTGGTGCCGTCCCAGTGCACGAAGGTCCACAGCAGCACGCCGCCGTCGGCGCCCGCGGCGATCGGCCCCGGCGCGTCCTTGGCGAGGGCCGGCTGGGTCGCGAAGGGCGCCCAGGTCCGGCCGCCGTCGCTGGAGCAGGCGCCGTTGCCGTGGTCGCCGAAGCCCGTGCGGACGACGTAGGACGGCTTGGCGGCGGCCTGGGCGAGTCCCGTCGCCGACCCGAACACGGGGTTCGTCGCCATGCCCCGCGACGGCGAGGCCGTGAGCCGCTCGTGGTACATCACGCCGACGTCGCCGAGCCCGCTGATCAGGTGCGCCTCCCCGGTCGGGGGCGAGATCAGCCGGCGTACGGAGGTCTCCTCCAGGCCGCGGATCTGCGGGGCCCAGTGCTTCAGGTCGCGGGTGCCGTAGAGGGTGGCGCCGGTGCCGTAGACGATGTGCCGGGAGTCGTACGGGTCGACGGCGAGGGCCTGGATCCACCAGCCGAACTTCGGCTGGTCGGCGCCGAACGTGAGGAACGGCGTCTCGGACACGTCGAGGATCGCCGAGTCCTTCAGGGACGTCCAGGTACGGCCGCCGTTCGTGGTCCGGTACAGGGTGTCGACGGCGGCCCAGCGGTTGTTGGTGGAGACGACGACGGCGCCGGGGCGACGGGCGTCGACGGCGACGCCGCCGTAGCCGAAGCTGTCGACGCTCCCGTCGCTGGTCGTGCCGCCCGGCTTCACGGGGGTGACGTCGGTCCACTTGCCGGTGGCCGTGGCCAGTTTGTGAGCGCTGCCGTCGGACTGGCCGTTGGGTCCGGGAGCGTTGGCGTACGTCACGTACAGCTCGCGGGTGTGGCAGTCGTAGGCGGCGCGGACGGGGACCTTGGCGGAGGCGCCGGACGGCTGCCCGGGGACGGCTTCCCAGGTGGCGCCGTCGGCGGTGCGGAACAGGTTGGCGGTCATCCCGTCGGAGTCGCCCCAGCCGGCGTAGAGGGTGCGGCCGGCGGCGACGAGGAGGGTGACGCCCTGGCCGCTCGCGCTCGGGGCGCCGGGGAAGGCGGGGGCGGCGGCCCACGTGGCGCCTCGGTCGGTCGACTTGAGCAGCCCGTCGTGTCGCGTGCCGAGCCACAGGGTGTCGCTGTCGCGCGGGTCGACCAGCAGCCGCTCGCCCGTGCCCCGGCCGTCCTCGTTCCCGCCGAGCTTCACGGCGAGGTCGCTGCGGGTCCAGGTGGCGCCGCGGTCCTCGGAACGCAGGACGGCTCCGTTGCCGGCCCAGGACTGGGCGTAGGCGCCCAGCGCGAGGTAGACGCGGTCGGGGTGGGCGGGGTCGACGGCGAGTGCCTCGACGCCGAGGAGGTTCCAGTCGTCCCAGCCGAGGTGGTCGGTGAGGGGGGTCCAGCGGGCGGTTCTGTCGTCCCAGCGGTAGGCGCCGCCGATGTCGGTCCGGGCGTAGGCGAGACCTCGGACGGCGGGGTGGAAGAGGACGCCGGTGACGAACCCGGTGCCGCCGATGACGACTTGGCGCCAGCGGTAGCCTCCGGCGGTCGAGCCGGATCGGGTGGATGCGGATCGGGTGGATGCGGCCCGGGCTCGGTCCTGGGTGAGCGGGAGTGCGGTGAGCGTGGCGGCGGCTGCAGTGCCGGCGAGGAGGGTGCGGCGGGTGGGGAGCATGGTGGGGTACCTCGGTGGGTGAAGGTTTACGGTCCGGGGCCATGTCGTTCGGCTGCGGGTGGTGGGGGCTGGTCGCGCAGTTCCCCGCGCCCCTGAGCAGGGCCGGTCACGCCCGGCCCGAAAGGCGCGGTCTGTGTCGATGTGCGGCTCCGCGACGTGGGCACGCCTGCCACGACGCATGCGCAGCCGCCGTGGCGTCCCGCCCCCTACGCCGGGCGTCAGCCCTTGACCGCGCCCGTCAGCATGCCCTTCTTGAAGTGCTTCTGGACGAACGGGGAGAGCACGGCGACCGGCAGCAACGCCAGCACCATGACCGCCATCTGCACGGCCAGGGCCGACACCTGGCCCGTCTTGATGGCCTGCCCCATGCCCACCGGCGCCTCCTGCTTCTGCACCAGCTGGATCATGACGTTCTGCAGCGGCATCATGTCCTGGTCGTTGAGGTACAGCGAGGCGTTGAACCAGGCGCTCCAGTACCCGACGGCGTAGAACAGCGTGATGACGGCCAGGACCGCCCTCGACAGCGGCATGACGATCTGCCAGAGGATGCGGAAGTCGCCCGCCCCGTCGATCCGCGCGCTGTCGATGAGCTCCTGCGAGATCCCCATGAAGAAGCCGCGCAGGACCAGGATGTTGAACACGCTGATCGCACTCGGCAGGATCAGCGCGAGGTAGGAGTCCATCAGGCCCAGGGACTGCACCAGCAGATAGGTGGGGATCAGGCCCGCGCTGAAGAACATCGTCGCCAGCAGGACCATCAGGATCCAGCGGTGCCCGAGCGAGCCCGAGCGGGAGAGACCGTAGGCGCACAGCACGGAGACGCCCATCGAGAAGAGCGTGCCGACGAGGGTGATCAGGACGCTGATGACCGCCGCGCGGGTGACCTGTCCGCCGCTGAGCAGCTCCCGGTAGGCGACGAGGGTGATCCCCTTGGGGATCATCACCAGCCCGCCGGCCTCGTCGATGGTCTTCCGGGAGGAGAGGCTGGTGACGAGGACGATCCACAGCGGGAAGAGGATCGCCAGGCAGGCGAAGGCCAGGGCGATGCCCTTGCCCGCGAGGCCGGCCCTGCTGGGCTCCTCCTCCCACACGGGTCGCGGCGGCGCGGCCCACCGGCCGGGTGTGCGCACGGGTTTGTCGATGACGGCGGTCACTTCTTGTACACCCCCTGCTCGCCCATGAGATGGGCCACCTTGTTCGCGACGAGCACCAGGCCGAGGCTGATGACGCCCTTGATCAGGCCGGCGGCGGCCGCGTAGCCGAAGTCCTGGTTGCGGACGCCGTTCCACCACACGAAGGTGTCGAGGACCTCCGACGCCCCTGGTCCGACCGCGTCGCGCTGGAGCAGGATCTGCTCGAAGCCGACCGTCAGCGCGTCCCCCACCCGCAGCACCAGCAGCAGCGCGATCACGGGGCGCAGGGCGGGAAGGGTCACGTGCCACATCCGGCGCCAGCGGTTCGCGCCGTCCATCGCGGCGGCCTCGTAGAGGTCCGGATTGACCGAGGCCAGCGCAGCGAGGAAGACGATGATGCCCCAGCCGGCGTCCTTCCAGACGCTCTGCGCGGTGATCAGGAACTTGAAGGTGTCCGGGTCGGTCATGATGTCGATGCCGTCGTACCCGTGCTGCCGCAGCAGCTGCGAGAGGAGCCCCGCGCCACCGAACAGCTGCTGGAAGACGGCGATGACCAGCACCCAGGAGAAGAAGTGCGGCAGGTACAGGATCGCCTGCGACACCGCCCGCACCCGGGGCCTGACCACGCTGTTGATGAGCAGCGCGAGCATGATCGGGATCGGGAAGTACAGCACCAGCTGGAGGAAGAACAGCACCAGGGTGTTCTGGACGGCCTCCCAGAAGGCCGAGTCCTCGAAGAGCCGCTGGAAGTTCTCCAGGCCCACCCAGGGGCTGTGCAGGATGGAGACGACTCCGTTGTCGCTGATGTAGGGGTCGTAGTCCTGGAAGGCGACCACGTTGCCGAGGATCGGCACGTAGTTGAAGAGCAGGATGAGGGCGACCGCCGGGAGCGTCATCAGCAGCAGGACGCGGTCCCGTCTGAATCTGACCCGCAGACCCAGCTTCCCGGAGGACCGTTTCCTCTGGGGGCCGGCAGGGCCGCCGGGCGCCGCCGGGGTCTTTCCCGTCTCGTCTGCCTCGGCCCTGCTCCGAGGCACCGTGCTGTGCGACACGGCCGTTCTCCTCGCCTCGCCGCCGGTCAGCTCGCCGCCGTGCCGTTGTCGTCGAGCAGCTTCTGGTACCAGGCGCGCAGCTCGTCGCCGCCCTTCTTCTTCCAGTCGGAGACGGCCGCCTGCATGTCGCTGATCTTCTTGCGGCCGCGGACGATGTCGTCCTCCAGCTGCTCGAAGTCGTTGGAGAGGTTGGTCCAGCGGCTGGGCTCGGTGATCTGCATGCCGTAGAAGGCCGACTTCTTGGTGAAGGCGCCCATCCGCTGCTGCCACTCGACCTGGCCCTTGGCGATGGCCGGGAAGTCGGGGTGGGCGATGGTCGACGCCGGGCTCGCGACCATCACGAAGGCGTTCAGGACCTCCTGGTTGCCCTTGTCGTTCTTGACGGGCACCCCGTCCTTGACGCTGTAGTGCGTGCCCTCCACCCCGTAGTTGGTGAGCATGTACTCCTTGGTGCCGTACGGGGCGGCGGTGACGTTGGCGACGGCCAGCACGTCCCGGATGACCGACTCGGAGGCCTTCTTGTTGACGAAGGCGAAGATGTTGGCCGGCTGGGTGGCGTAGATGACCGGGTCGGCGCCGCCGTGGCCGAAGATGTCCATGCCCCAGATCTGGAAGCCGGGGTTCTGGGTGGCCTGCGAGGCCTGCTGCCCGTACCAGCTGGAGATGTCGTTGTTGTAGATGAGGAACTCACCGGCGGCGAACTTGGTGCTCGGGTCGACGGCCTGGCTCTTGCCCAGCTTGAAGTCCGGGTGCACGTAACCGGCGGCGAACAGCTTGCGCGCCCACTCCAGCGCCTCGAGGAAGGAGTCCAGCTCGATGCGGTTGACCAGCTTGCCGCCTTCGAGGATCCAGCCGAGCGGCTTCTCCCCGCCGGAAGGGACCCCGAAGCTGTTGAACGCGGTCCACTTCATGTCGCCGCAGGCCCACACCTTCGCCTTGGCGTTGGTGATCTCCTTGGCCAGGGCCATGAACTCGTCCGTCGTCTTCGGGACCGTGTAGCCGTGCTTGTCGAAGAGGTCCTTGCGGTAGAAGGGCACGATGTTGGGGACGTAGGAGGAGGGCATCGGCAGACCGCGCAGCTTGCCGCCGAAGAGGGAGCGCTGCCAGGCGTCGGTCGGGATCGCCGCGAGGTTCGGGTAGTCCTTGACCTTGTCGCCGGACAGGTACGGGCCCAGGTCGGCGAACTTGCTGAGGATCGCGCTGGGTATCTTGCCGCCCATGTTCCAGCCGGGGACGACCACCACGTCCGGCACGTCGCTGGAGGCGAGCACGGCGCCGAGCTTCTGGTCGTAGGTGTTGCCGTCCTGGTTCTGCCATGCGACGTCGACGCCGATGAGGGCGTTCATCGCCGTGTAGTAGGCGTTGTCGGCCTTCGGCGGGGAGCCCCAGAACGGCGACATGATCGTCACCTTGCTGCCCTTGCCGAGCTTCTTCGGCACCGAGGTCTTCAGCGTGGCGAGGTCGAGCTTGCTGGTGAAGCCGACCGAGGAACCGTTCTTCGACGGGATGTCCGGCGTCACCACGTTGCTGGCCACGAAGGCGGGGAGGATCTTCTTCGCGTCCTTGCCCGACGTGGTGCCCTCGCGCGAGCCGCTGTCCGTGCCTCCGCAGGCGGCCAGCAACGGCATCCCTCCCGCCACGGCCGCGGTGGCGACCGCCGTGGAGGCGAGGAAGCTTCTCCGGCTGGGCCCGGAGGAGGCGGAAGCGGCGTTCGGCGTCATTGCGTCAACCCTTCATGGCGCACCAGGACACCCGGCGGTGGCCGTCGGCTGCGGTGTCTCGAGTGGAACTGGCTGAGCTGAAGCGGATACTCCGACCACTGTCAGGGTGATTTTCAGTCGAAGCGCTTCGATGTTGCTGCGAGGTTAAGTGAACACCCGGGGGTGCACAAGGGTCGCTTCAAACATTCCTCCGAGGTATCCCGGGTGACCTGTTCGTATGCGCTGCTTGAAATAGCGGCGAGATGCCCTTGACACCCACCCGTGCGTCGAATGAGCATCGAAGCGCTTCGAAAGAGCCTTCCCGCTCCACCGCAAAGGGATCCCCAAGTGACCGCACACTCGACGCCCACGCCGCCTTTCCGCGATCCGCAGCTGCCTTTCGCGAAGCGCATCGACGATCTGCTGTCGCGGCTGACCCTGGACGAGAAGGTCTCCTTCCTCCACCAGTTCGCCCCCGCCGTCGACCGTCTCGGCATCGCCGCGTTCCGCACCGGCCAGGAGGCGCTGCACGGCGTCGCCTGGATGGGTCCGGCGACGGTGTTCCCGCAGGCCGTGGGGCTGGGCGCGACCTGGAACACCGAGCTTGTGCGCCGGGTCGGCGAGGCGGTGTCCAAGGAGGTCCGGGCGATGCGCGCCCGCGACGAGCGCGTCGGCCTCAACGTCTGGTCGCCCACGGTCAACCTGCTGCGCCACCCGCTGTGGGGCCGTAACGAGGAGGGCTACTCCGAGGACCCGAAGCTCACCTCGGCCATCGCCACCGCCTACACCCACGGTCTGCGCGGCGACCATCCGACGTACTGGCGCACCGCCCCGGTCCTCAAGCACTGGCTGGCCCACAACAACGAGACCGACCGGTCCGTCACATCTTCCTCGGTCCGCCCGCGCGTCCTGCACGAGTACGATCTGCGCGCCTTCAAGGAGACGGTCGAGGCGGGTGCGGTGGCCGGGGTGATGCCCGCGTACAACCTGGTCAACGGCCGTCCCAACCATGTCTCGCCGTATCTGCGCGAGCAGCTGCGGGCCTGGACGGACGAGGAGCTGCTGGTCTGCTCGGACGCGGGCGCGCCCTCCAACCTGGTCGACTCCGAGCACTACTTCGACACCCACGAGGAGGCGACGGCGGCCTCGCTGGTCGCCGGCGTGGACAGCTTCACCGACCACGGCACGGACGGCTCGACGATCGTCGCCCGGGTCAGGGGCGCTCTGGAGCAGGGCCTGCTGACCGAGACCGACGTCGACACGGCGGTGCGCCGCCAGCTCTCGGTCCGCTTCCGGCTGGGCGAGTTCGACCCGCACTACGACCCGCACGCGGACACCGGCGAGTTCGACACCCCGGCGCACCGCGCGCTCGCCGAGGAGGCCGCCGAGCAGGCGATCGTGCTGCTGCGCAACGACGGCGTGCTGCCGCTGGCCGCCGACACCCGGATCGCGGTGGTGGGTCTGCTCGCCGACGAGTGCAAGCTCGACTGGTACAGCGGCACCCTGATCCACCGCTCCACGCCTCTGGAGGGGCTGTACGAGCGGTTCGGCGCCGAGCGGGTGGAGTTCGCGGAGGGCGTGGACCGGGTCCTGCTGAAGACCTCCGCGGGAACGTTTCTGAAGGTCCCCGCCGCCCCTGAGGCCGCCGACGAGGCGCGCGGCGCCGAGGGCGCCCTGGACCCGGCGCTGCTCGCGGGCCGCACGGACCTGCCCCCGCTCACCACGGACGGCGTGGCCGGCACGGAGTTCGCGCTCGTCGACTGGGGCGAGGACGTCCTGACCCTTCGCGCCCCCGACGGCCGCTATGTCTCCGTCGCCGAGGACGGCTTCCTGCGCGCCTCCGCCGACCAGCCCGGCGGCTGGATCGTCCAGGAGACGTTCCGCCTCGAACCCCACGAGAACGGTCACCTCCTCCGGCACTTGGGTACGGGTCGCCACGTCAGTGTCGCCGCCGACGGCGTGCGGGTTGCCGAGGAGGATCCGGAAGTCGTCGAGGTCATCGTCGTAGAAAGCGGCGAGGACGCGGTGACCCGCGTCACGGCGGAGGCCGATGTGGTCGTGGTCGTGGCGGGCAACGACCCGCACCTCAACGGCCGGGAGACCGAGGACCGCGCCACCCTGCGGCTCCCCGCCCATCAGGAGCGGCTGCTGGCGGCGGCCCGGGCGGCGAACCCGCACACGGTGCTGGCGCTGGTGTCGGCGTACCCGTACGCGTTCCAGCCGGGTCCGCTGGCCGCGGCGCTGTGGACCGCGCACGGCGGACAGGCCGCGGGCACCGCCCTGGCCCGGGTCCTGGCGGGTGACGTCTCCCCCGCCGGCCGGCTCCCCCAGACCTGGTACGCCGACGACGCCGACCTGCCCGACCTGCTCGACTACGACGTGATCGGCGCCCGTCAGACGTACCTCTACTTCGAGGGCGCCCCGCTGTTCCCGTTCGGGCACGGCCTGTCGTACGCGTCGTTCTCCTACGCCGACCTGGCGGTGCGCGTCGAGGACGGCGCGGTGCGGGCGGCCTGCACGGTCACCAACACGGGGGATGTGACGGCCGACGAGGTCGTCCAGCTGTACACCCGGGCAGTGGACCCGTCGGTCACCCGGCCGCGCCGTGAGCTGCTGGACCACCGGCGGGTGCGGCTCGCCCCCGGCGCGAAGGCGGAGCTGGCCTTCGAGGTCCCGCTGTCCGCGTTCGCGTTCTGGGACGTGGCGCAGGGCCGGTGGCGGCTGGAGTCCGGCCCGTACGACGTCCTGGTCGGCGCGTCCAGCGCGGACGTCCGGCTGCGCGGGACCGTCACGCTGGAGGGCGAGCCGTCGGCTCCGCGTCCGGTCCGCCGGGTCGGTCTGGAGGCGGCCGACTTCGACGAGCAGAGCGGCACGGAGATCGTCGACCGCACGAAGGCGTCGGGCGACGCGGTGACGCCGGCGCCGGGGATGGCGGACGGGTCGGGCGAACTGGTCTACCGTGCCTGCGACTTCGGCACGGGCGCCAAGCGCGCGACGGTGACGGTGGCCGGTTCGGGGACGGTCGAGCTGTCCCTCGGCGGCGGCCCGACCCTGGCGACGGTGACGGTCGCCACGCCCACGCCCGGACCGTACGACTATCTCGACGTCGAGGCGCCCTTCGCCGCCGAGGGCGTCCACGACCTGCACCTCAGACTGCGCGGCCCGCTGCGGCTCGCGCACGTCGGCTTCTCCGGTTGAGGGGCTGGAGCCGCCGACGCGATGAAGGGGTCCGGCACCGGAAGGCATCGGTGCCGGACCCCTTCGGGGACGGCGTTTTCGCGCCACCCCGAGACTATCTGAAAATGGTTCCCATTAGCTAGAGGGTATGGGCCCTCGCGTCAGAGCGCGAGGCCGGTCAGGACCAGTACGCGCTCGTAGGTGTAGTCCTCCATCGCGAAACGCACGCCCTCGCGTCCCACGCCGGACTGCTTGGCGCCGCCGTACGGCATCTGGTCGGCGCGGTAGGAGGGCACGTCGCCGACGACGACACCGCCGACCTCCAGCGCGCGGTGGGCGCGGAAGGCGACCTGGACGTCGTGTGTGAACACGCCCGCCTGGAGGCCGTACTTGGAGGAGTTGACGGCCACGAAGGCCTCGGCCTCGCCGTGCACCTTCTGCACGGTGAGGACCGGCCCGAAGACCTCCTCGCAGGCGATCTTGGTGTCCGCCGGTACGTCGGTGAGGACGGTCGGCGCGTAGGAGGCGCCGTCGCGCTTGCCGCCCGCCAGGAGGGAGGCGCCGGCCGCGACGGCCTCGTCCACCCACGTCTCGACGCGCTTGGCCGCGTCCTCGCTGACCAGCGGGCCGACGTCGGTCGAGTCGTCGGACGGGTCGCCGGTGACCTGGGCCTCGACGGCGGCGACGATCCGCGGCAGCAGCCGGTCGTGGACGGAGGCGTCCACGATGACCCGCTGCACGGAGATGCAGGACTGGCCGCCCTGGTAGTTGGAGAAGGTCGCGATGCGGGTCGCTGCCCAGTCGAGGTCGGCGTCGCTCGCGTAGTCGCCGAGGACGACGGCCGCGCCGTTGCCGCCCAGCTCCAGGGTGCAGTGCTTGCGCGGCACCGAGTCCATGATCGCGTAGCCGACCTTCTCGGAGCCGGTGAAGGAGATGACCGGCAGCCGCTCGTCCTGGACGAGGGCGGGCATCCGGTCGTTGGAGACCGGCAGGATGCTCCAGGAGCCGGCGGGCAGCTCGGTCTCGGCGAGCAGGTCGCCGATGATCAGTCCGGAGAGCGGGGTCGCCGGCGCGGGCTTCAGGATGATCGGGGCACCGGCCGCGATCGCCGGGGCGATCTTGTGGGCGCACAGGTTCAGCGGGAAGTTGAACGGCGCGATGCCGAGCACGACGCCCTTCGGGAAGCGCCGGGTGAGGGCGAGCCGGCCCTGACCGCCGAGGTCGGTGTCGAGGCGCTGGGCCTCGCCGCCGTTGAACCGCCGGGCCTCTTCGGCGGCGAACCGGAACACGGAGACCGCGCGCCCGACCTCGCCGCGCGCCCACTTGATCGGCTTGCCGTTCTCGGCGGAGATGAGCTGCGCGATCTCCTCGGTGCGCTCGACGAGGCGGCGGCTGACGTGGTCGAGGGCGGCGGCGCGGACGTGGGCGGGGGTGGCGGCGAACGCGTCCCGTACGGCGTACGCGGCGGCCACGGCCTCCTCGACCTGCTCGTCGGTCGGCACGCTCACCTTGCCGACGAGGCGGCCGTCCCACGGGGAGGTGACGTCGAAGGTGTCCTCGCCGGTGACCTGGCGGCCGGCGAGCCAGAAGGCGTGGGTGGCCCCCACGTTCTTTTCCTGGGGCATGTGCGAGTCCCGGCCCTTCCGCTTAGGGGGTGTCCTGTGGTTTCCGTGCTCCACGGTAGGGGCGGGGAGCGCGGGGGTCGCTTGTCCGAGTCGTACGGGTGGGCGGCGGGGGTGCGCCGGTTTGGCACGGTCGGCCCTGCTCCCGTACCGGGTTCCGGGCCAGGAAGAGCCGGAGCGCACCGAGCAGCACCGCGCACAGGCACCAGCTCGCCACGACGTCCAGCGGCCAGTGGTAGCCCCGCCGGACCAGCCCGAACGAGACGGCCAGGACGAGCAGAGCGCCCGTGACGACGGCCGCCCGGCGGGCGAGCGCCGTGCGCAGCCACGGCAGGAGGATCATCACCGCCGAGCCGTAGGCGATCGCCGCCGTCGCCGTGTGCCCGGAGGGGTAGTAGCCGGTGGCCGGCGGCACGGCGGGCGTGCCGGGCCGGTCGGTCCACTCCTTCAGCGGGACGATGATCAGCGGCGCCAGCACGATCAGTCCGACCGCGGCGGCGGACGGCGCCCACCAGCGCGCCCCGCCCGCCGCTCTCCCCCGCCATGCCGCATACCCCGCGACCAGCAGCAGGGCCGGCACCGCGACCGGCACGCCGCCGAGATCGGACAGCAGCTCGGAGGCCCGGTCGGGGTGGACCAGGGCACGGCTGAGGCGCTCGTCCAGGCGCAGGAGCGGCCCGTCGGCGGCGACCTGCCAGGTGATCAGCACGAAGAGCAGGGCAGGCAGGCCCAGCAGGGCATGCGGAGTCTGCGGGCGGGCGCGGAACGACATGGGCCCCAGCTTGTCAGGAGCCGTCGCCCTCGTGGACGGGGGTCCGGGCGGTGTGGTCCAGCACCGCTGCGGCCAGCGGGGCGTGCACCGGGCGAGGCAGGGCGTGCCCCATCCCGGGAATCTCGACCAGACGGGCGTTCCGGATCACCTGGGCGAGATGGTGGGCGTGGGGCAGCGGGTAGACGGGCTCGGCCGGAGCGGCGACGACGAGGGTGGGGACGTCGTTATGGGCGAGTCGTTCGGTTCGGAGCAGTCCGGTCGCGTCGGCGAGGGCGTGCGCGGCGCCGGAGCGGCAGTGTCCGGTGTGCGCGACGATCCGGCGTTCGAGGGCGCGGGCGTCCGCGGCGTCGAAGGGGATCTCGTCGCCGCCGAGCAGCCGCCAGTGCTCGACCCGCCGGTCGAGCTCCGCCTCCAGATCCGGGTCGTCCTGTGCCGGGGCGCCCTCTGCCGGGCTCTCCTGCTCCGGCCTTCCCTGTCCCGGGCTCTCCTGTTCGAGGCGGGCCCACAGCTCCAGCAGCTGCGGTGTGGGGCCGGGCAGTTCCTCCACGGGGACCCGGGCGCCGTCCGGCGCCCGGTAGGGCGTGCTGCTCAGGGCGCCCGTGCCGATGAGGGTGGCGGTGCGCAGCCGGTCGGGGTGGTCGGCGAGGAGGAGTTGGGTGAGCGTCCCGCCCAACGACATGCCGACGACATGCGCCCGGTCGACGCGGAAGGCGTCCAGGACCGTGACGGCGTCCTCGGCGAGTGCGCTGAGCGGGTAGGGATGCTCGTCGTACGCCCAGGTGGAGCGGCCGGTGTCGCGGTGGTCGTAGCGGATCACGCGGTGGCGGGCGGCGAGGAGGTCCACGAATGCGTCCGGCCAGCCGAGTCCGGACGTCTGTGCGCCCATGATCAGCAGCAGCGGGGGCGCGTCGACGGGGCCGCGTTCCTCCGCCCAGAGCCGGATGCCGGGCGCGGCGTCGACGAAGCGTTCCATCGGTTCCTCCAGAGATACGAGACGAGACGCATCGTATTGCAGGCGGGTCGAAAAAAGACCCCGGAACGAATCCGGGGTCCGCTTTCCGTGGTCTGCACGAGAGAAGGAGGTCGGCCACCCCGGAACAGGGGGGGTGGTTCCGGGGTGGCCGTCCGGACCGGAAACGCCGGCCGCCCCGGGGGGTTTGGGGCGGGCGACCGTCCGATCGGTGTGGAGATCCGAAGCCGGAAGCTCCGGTTGTGTGCGCGAGGGCACGACCAGGTCGAAGCTGGGGAGGCCCCGGCCTGGGTTCCGCCCACAGTCCCCTGTGGGCGGGGTGTATCTCTCATCTCGGTAGAACCTACGGCAGGGGCAGGCGGTACGACAGGCCCCATTCCGTCCCGCCATCCTCCCCGCACACCTTCTTCACACCCTCTGCGGCCGGTGGGAATCAGCTGTGCGACGACGCCCGTGCTCAGATGCGCGCGAAAGCCTGCTCGATGATGTCGAGGCCCTCGTCGAGCAGGTCCTCGCCGATGACCAGCGGGGGCAGGAAGCGCAGCACGTTGCCGTAGGTGCCACAGGTCAGCACCAACAGGCCCTCCTGGTGGCAGGCCTTGGCGAGCGCGGCCGTGGCCTCGGCGTTCGGCTCCTTCGTCGTACGGTCCTTGACCAGCTCGATGGCGATCATCGCGCCGCGGCCCCGGATGTCGCCGATGACGTCGAACTTCTCGGCCATGGCGGCGAGGCGGGACTTCATCGTCGCCTCGATCGCCTTCGCCCGGGCGTTGAGGTCGAGCTCCTTCATCGTCTCGATGGAGCCCAGCGCACCGGCGCACGCGACCGGGTTGCCGCCGTAGGTGCCGCCGAGGCCGCCCGCGTGCGCGGCGTCCATGATCTCGGCGCGGCCGGTGACGGCGGCGAGCGGCAGACCGCCCGCGATGCCCTTGGCCGTCGTGATCAGGTCCGGGACGATGCCCTCGTCCTCACAGGCGAACCACTGGCCGGTGCGGCAGAAGCCCGACTGGATCTCGTCGGCGACGAACACGATGCCGTTGTCGGACGCGAACTTGCTGATGGCCGGAAGGAAGCCCTTGGCGGGCTCGATGAAGCCGCCCTCGCCGAGCACCGGCTCGATGATGATCGCGGCCACGTTGTCCGGGCCGACCTGCTTGGTGATCTGGTCGATGGCCTGCGCGGCGGCCTCGGGGCCCGCGTTCTCCGCGCCGGTGGGCCAGCGGTAGCCGTAGGCGACCGGGACGCGGTAGACCTCGGGCGCGAACGGGCCGAAGCCGTGCTTGTACGGCATGTTCTTCGAGGTCAGCGCCATGGTGAGGTTCGTCCGGCCGTGGTAGCCGTGGTCGAAGACGACGACGGCCTGGCGCTTGGTGTACGAGCGGGCGATCTTGACGGCGTTCTCGACGGCCTCGGCGCCGCTGTTGAACAGCGCGGACTTCTTGGCGTGGTCGCCCGGGGTGAGCTCGGCGAGCGCCTCGGCGACCGCCACGTAGCCCTCGTAGGGGGTGACCATGAAACAGGTGTGGGTGAAGTCGGCGAGCTGGGCGGCGGCCCGGCGCACGACGGCCTCGGCGGAGGCGCCGACGGAGGTCACGGCGATGCCGGAGCCGAAGTCGATCAGGCGGTTGCCGTCGACGTCCTCGATGATGCCGCCGCCCGCGCGCGCCGTGAAGACGGGAAGCACCGAGCCCACCCCGGCCGCGACCGCGGCGGTACGGCGGGCCTGCAGTTCCTGCGACTTCGGGCCGGGGATGGCGGTGACGACGCGGCGCTCCTGCGGAAGGGCGGTCATGAGGGGCTCCTGTGGTTCTGCGAACGGGGGGAACGGGGCGATGCGGACGCTTGCCTTCTTTTCTCGCAGGCTAGGACGGGGAACGGAGGGTGGGCATGCTCCATGTGGGCGGTGTCGGCGGGGCGGCTTGTCCGTCCTGGACAGTGCCGGCGGCGGCGCCGTGGCCGGTGATCGTCGCAGGCCCGGCCGGGTAAGCGGTGAACTCCCCTTGTGGGCGCGTTAGATTGACTCGCTGATGGTGGACGGAACGGCTGGTCAGGGGGCAGGGGCGATGGACAGCGACGGGACGCAGGACGCGCGGGGCACGCATGCGAATCCTGTGCCGCGCCCGGCGGGGCCGCCGCGGGCGCCCTCGACGCCGCCGCGCCCCGCCCAGGCGCCGGGTGTCCCACCTGCGCCGGAGCATGCCCCGCGAGCCTCGTCCGCCGTCGCCGACTGGCTCGACGAGGAGCGGCCCGCCGCGAAGCCCGGCATCTGGCGCTTCGGGTACCGGCTGCCGAAGGCGGGGCGGGCAGCGGTGGAGCGGCTCGCGCCCGTGACGGTCGTCGGCATGCTGGTCCCGCTGGTGGTGGCGCTGGTCGCGTGGTCGCTGTGGCGGCGGGGCAGCATGCCGTACCAGTTCACCCTGCTGCGGCTGTTCACCCCGGACGGCTGGTGGTGGGGCGGCACCATCGCCTCCCCGAAGACCATGGAGGGCGCCGAGGCGCGGGTCGTCTACGACGGGGTGTTCTTCGCCGTCCTCGTCTACGCCATGGGCCGGCTGGGCAGTTGGCCGCACGCCGTACGCCACTTCGTCGGCCGCCGCCCGCAGCCCGCCCGTGCCCTGCTCGCCCTGCTCGGCGCGCTCGCCACGCTGAGCTTCGTCTTCCCTGAGGCCTTCGGGGTCGGCTGGGACGCGCTGCCGGTCGTCGACCCGCTGTTCTCGCTCATCGTGCTGATCTCCGGCAGCTACGAGCTGTTCGCCTCCCCCGTGTTCACGAACACGCTGTACGCCGTCATCACGCTGCTGGTGGTGTGGCCGTTCGCCCGGTTCGGCGGCTGGTTGCCGTATCTGAAGGAACGACGGGCCTCCCGTGAGCGCCCGGCGGTCGCCCCCGCCGTGGAGCGGCCCCGCGCCCAGTGGCCCGAGCTGCGGGACGCCGGGCAGTACGAGGCGGCCGAGCTGCTGACCGGGGAGGTGGCCGCCGGGCGGATGAACGACGTCGACTGCACGCGGGTCCGGCGGGCCTGGACGGCGGGGCTGCCCGACTTCCGGGAGACCGTGCTGCGCCACGGCGGGGCGGCCTGGACGCATCCCTCCGGCGCCCGCGACCTGCCCCGGCGCACCGCCCGCCACGACCTGCTCGCCGGACAGGTGCGCATCGGCCGCTGGGTGGCCGCCGAGCGCACGCCGACGGGCTACCACGACGCGGGCGCCGCGCTCGGCCCGGACGTGCTGGGGACCTCGCTGCTGGCCGTCGGGCCGTCCGGCTCGGGCAAGACGCGCACGCTGATCGAGCCGCTGACCGAGGCGCTGGCCCTGCAGGCGCTCACCGGGTCGTGCGCCGTGGTCGCGGTGTCCTCGCCCGGCAGCGGGCCGCTCGGCGCCGACTCCGCGTTCGACGTGATCGTCCGGATCGGCGATCCGTCGTCCGTGCACGACCTCGACCCCTACGCGGAGTCCGACGACCCGGACGAGGCGGCCGCGATCCTCGCCGAGGCGCTGGTCGGCGATCTCGACACGGTGAGCGGCCAGGGCGCGGCCACGGCGCTCGCCCAGCTGCTCGGCCCGTACCGGAGCGCGCACGGCTGCTTCCCCACCCTCCCCGAGCTGCGGGAGCTGCTGGAGGGCGAGCCGGGCGCGCTGGCCGCGCTGCGGGCGGCGGTGGCCGGGGACGAGGTGATGCGCCGTGAGCTGGAGGCGCGCAGCCGGCAGACGGGCACGCCGGGCGACGTCGGCCGAGCCCTCGCCGACCGGCTGGCGCTGCTGAACCGGCCGGTGTTCGCGGAGTTCTTCGGCGGGGGCGGCAACGCGCACCGGACGTTCTCGCTGCGCGCCGTCGCCCACCATCCGCTGCGGGTGCGCATCGACCTGCCCGAGCGGGGCCACGAGGAGGCCGCCCGGCTGATCACCCGGCTGGTCCTCGCACAGTTCCACACCGTCGTACGGGAGCGGCGCGACCACTTCGTCTGTCTGGTCCTGGACGACGCGACGGGGGCGGTCACCGACGGGTCGGTGCGCCGGCTGCAGCGGCTGCGCTCGCAGAACGCGGGCGCGGTGCTCGCCCTGCGCACGATCGGCGACGTCCCCGAGGCGCTGCACGGGCCGCTGTACGGGGCCGTCGGCTGCCGGATGGCGTTCTCCGGCATCACCACCTGGGACGGCAGCAGGTTCGCGCAGACCTGGGGCACCGAGTGGGTGGAGACCACGGAGGTCGCCAAGCACACCGTCTTCGCCGACCAGCCGATGACCCGCGCCATCCACGCCCTGCGCAAGCTGGTGACCGGCAAGGCGGTGACCACGGACGCGGTGACCGTGCGCCAGGTCGAGCGGGAGCGGTGGTCGGCGTCCCAGCTGGCGCACGAGGTGCCGCCCGGGCACGCGGTGCTGTCCTTGACGAGCGTGGCGGGCGAGCACGCGCCACCGTCGCTGGTGGACCTGCGGTCCGTACAGTGAGGCAGAATCGGGGGAGGCTGTTCATACGCGGCGGACAAAAGATCACCTCTCCGACCTGAAGGCCCCATGCCTCCCACGCTCGCCTCGCTCGTCCACCACTCCGCGCTGAAGCTGACCGTGCGGGCGGGCGGGGACCGTCTGGACGTGCCGGTGCGCTGGGCGCACGTCAGCGAGCTCGCGGACCCCGTGCCGTACATGGAGGGCGGGGAGCTGCTGCTGATCACCGCGCTCAAGCTGGACGCGGAGGACCCGGAGGCCATGCGGCGCTATGTGAAGCGGCTGTCCAAGGCGGGCGTGGTCGGGCTGGGCTTCGCAGTCGGCGTCGCCTACGAGGAGATCCCGCAGGCGCTGGTGGACGCGGCCGAGGAGGAGGGCCTGCCGCTGCTGGAGGTGCCGCGCCGCACGCCGTTCCTCGCGATCAGCAAGGCGGTGTCGGCGGCGATCGCGGCCGACCAGTACCGGGCGGTGACGGACGGGTTCGCGGCCCAGCGGGAGCTGACGAAGCAGGCGTTGACGGACGGCCCGCAGGGGCTGCTCGGGGCGCTCGCCGCCCAGGTCGACGGGTGGGCGGCGCTGTACGACGCGTCGGGCGCCGTCGTGGCGGCCGCGCCGGAGTGGGCGGGCCGGCGTGCCGCGCGGCTCACGGCGGAGGTGGAGCGGCTGCGGGAGCGGCCGGCCCCGGCCTCGGCGGTCGTCGGGGGCTCCGGCGGCGCGGAGCGCTCCGGGCCCGACGAGCGCTACGACGACCGGGTCGAACTGCACTCCCTGGGCACCGGCCGGCGCCCGCGCGCCGCGCTCGCCGTCGGCACGGCGTCGGCTCTCGGCACGGCCGAGCGGTACGCCGTCCATTCGGCGATCGCGCTGCTCACCCTCGCCACGGAGCGCTCCCGCCCGCTGCAGGCGGCGCAGCAGCGGATCGGCGCGGCGGTGCTGCGCATGCTGCTGGCGGGCGAACCGGACCATGCGCGCGCCGTCGCCGGGGACCTGTACGGCGACCTGCTCGACGCCCCGTTCCGGGTGATCGTCGCCGAGCGGGCGTCGGCCGCCCGGGCACACGCCGAGCGTCAGGGGCGCGGGCCCGCGACGACGCCAGCGGACGGGCCGCACGCGCGCGTGACGCCCGGAGACGGGCCGACCGCCGAGGGGCGTGGGCCCGCGCGCGGGTCGGTCGACGCCCGGCCGGCGGTCGGCGCCGAAACGGCCCAGGATCCCTTCGGCGGTCTCACCGAAGTCGTCGAGTCGGCGGGCGCGCGGGCCGGGGAGGCCGTGCTCGTGGTGCCCCGGGGCGAGCAGCTGGTGGCGCTGGCCACGGACGGGGGCGCGGCCGTGGCGGCGTGCGCGCGGTACGCGGCGTCGCTGGAGGCGACGCGCGGGACCGGCGAGGGCGTGGACGAGGACGAGCTGGTCGTCGGCCTGTCGGCGCCGGCCGGGCCGATCGCGGCGGCAGCGGCGTACAAGCAGGCCGAGCAGGCGCTGTCCGTGGCGCGGCGCCGGGGCCGGGTCCTCGTGGAGCACGAGCAGCTCGCCGCGGGCTCCGTGCTGCCCCTCCTCGCGGACGACGCGGTGAAGGCGTTCGCGGACGGCCTGCTGCGCGCCCTGCACGAGCACGACGCGACCGGCCGCGGCGACCTGGTCGCCTCCCTGCGGGCCTGGCTCTCCCGCCACGGCCAGTGGGACGCCGCGGCGGCCGACCTGCGCGTCCACCGGCACACCCTGCGCTACCGGATGCGGCGGGTGGAGGAGATCCTCGGGCGCTCGCTGGACGACCCGGACGTCCGGATGGAGCTGTGGCTGGCGCTGAAGGCCACGACATCGGACTGACGAGCTCGTGCCTCGACGGAGACCGTCCTCAAGTCGGTCGTGTTCAGCCGAACAGCTGGGAGCCGAGCGGGTGTCGCCGGTCGAAGCCGGGGAGGATCAGGAAGGTCGCGCTGGCGGTCGTGGTGGTGAAGGGCAGCAGCGCGTCGGAGGCGTCCATGTGGGTGAGGGTGGCGGTGAAGGTCCGCAGGTCGTTCTGGAAGCTGATGAAGAGCAGGCCGGGGGCGGGGTCGTCGGTGCCGTAGGAGCGGCGGAGCATGAGGCCGACCCCGACCACGGTGGAGTGCGCTCTGCGCACGTGGGCGTCCGCGGGGACGAGATAGCGCCCGTCCGGTGTCTTGGCTCCGAGTTGCGGGCCCGAGGCGGCCGCGCCGCCGGAGAGGGGGACGCCGCTGGCCCGGCGCCGCCCGAAGACCGCTTCCTGCTCGGCTACGGACAGGGCGGCGAACCGCGGCAGGTCGAGTTCCATACGCCGCAGTACGGCAAGGGTGCCGTCGGCGACCGCCGGGGGCCCGGCCAGCCACAGGTCGCGTTGTTGTTCGGCGGTCGTGTGCGGGCCCACGATGCCGTCGATGAAACCGAGCGGGTTTCGTGGCGCGGTCAGGCCGTTGCCGACGGACACGTTCGCACCGCGGCGTGCCGACTGGCGCCAGCGTTCGCGGATGCGGTCACCGGCCTGCTCCAGGAGCGCGGCGGCGACGACCGGTAAGAGCAGCGGGTCGCCGGCGCAGATCTGTATCAGCAGGTCACCGCCGCGCGCTTGCGGGGCGATCCGCTCGCGGGAGAAGCGCGGGAGGTCGGCCGCGCCGGGCAGCGAGGCGCCGACCGTGCGCACCAGCCGGGGGCCCACGCCGACGGTCACGGTGAGGTCGCCCGGCGGCAGGCCCAGCAGCCGCCGGTCGGCGCCTGCTGTGAGGGTGCGGATGGCCTGGCCGAGTTCGGCCAGCAGCGGGCCGGGGGCCACGGTGGCCCCGAGGTCGGCCACCACGGCGAGCAGGTGGGGCTGGGCCGGCTGGGGAAGCGTGATGCCTGCCTGACGGCGGCCCGTGGCCGGAACCGGCATGGGCGTGGCCCCCGGCGCAGGGGCGTGCCGGCCTGGCTGGGCGGAGCCCGATGTGCACCCGGCGGTCAGACCGGCGACCATCATGGCGCCGGCGACATCGAGGAACGTGCGGCGGGACGGGTGGTGATCGGCTCGGCGCATGGGGTGCACAGTGCCACACCCGATTCGTATGTGCCGGTCAACTTCGCGATTCTGGCGGGGAATTGGGCGTCGTACCAGACGGGGATCATGCCAGACTGGGATCATGCCTCGATTAGCTCTGCGCGTGCTGGCGGCGGTAGTGGGCACGGTGGCACTGGTGGCCGGCTGCGGCGGTGACGGCGGATCAGGCGAAGGCCGGCGTCCGGCCGGTGCGCAGGCGACGATCCGAGTGCCTGCCGATGCCCCGACGATCTCGGCCGCGGTGTCCTTGGCCCGGCCCGGTGACCTGGTGCTGGTCGCTCCGGGGGTCTACCACGAGTCGGTGCGGCTCGACACGGCGCGCGTCACTCTTCGCGGCTTGTCCCGGGACAAGGTCGTCATCGACGGGCGGTTGCGCCAGCCGAACGGCGTCGTCGTCTCGGCGCCCGGGGTGGCCGTGGAGAACCTGACCGTGCAGAACAACACGCAGAACGGGGTCCTGGTCACCGGTTCGGCGAAGGCGGCCGCCGGACTGCCGGGGGGAGGCGGCGGTTACGACACCGGCGACGAGCCCGTCACCTTCCTGAAGTCGTTCCTGGTCTCCCACGTGACCGCGACCCGCAACGGTCTGTACGGCATCTACGCGTTCTCCGCCCAGAACGGCGTCATCGCGCACTCGTACGCGTCGGGCGGCGCCGACTCGGGGATCTATGTCGGCCAGTGCAAGCCCTGCAACATCGTGGTGCGGGACAACGTCGCCGAACTCAACGCGGTCGGTTACGAAGGCACCAACGCCAGCGAGGACATGTACGTGGTCGGCAACCGCCTGGTCGGCAACCGGGTCGGACTCACCACCAACTCCGACCACCAGGAGAAACTGCTCCCGCAGAAGGGCTCCGTCATCGCGGGCAATCTGATCGCCGCCAACCAGCAGACGGCCACCCCGGAGCAGGCCGACGGCGGGTGGGGCATCGGCGCCGGCATCGACGGCGGCAGCGACAACCGGTTCATCCGCAACCGCATCACCGGGCACCGCACCGCCGGGCTGGTGATCACCGCGACCGCCGACATGCCTCCGGTCGGCAACCAGATCGTGGACAACACGTTCACCGGCAACGGCGTCGACGTCGGCTGGACGTTCCCCACCGCCACGCGGGGACGGGGCAACTGCCTGCGGGGCAACGAGCTGCGCACCACCGTGCCCGCCCGGCTCGCGACGACCGCGGCCTGCCCGCTTCCGGCCGGGTCGTCCTCGCCGGCCGGCACGTGGGCGGCGCCGACGGCGCCCCGTGGCATCCCGTTCACCGAGGTCGCGGCGCCTGCTCCGCAGCCGCAGCTCCCCGACGCCGCCACCGCGGGCGCCACCGCCGTCCCGCCCGTCCCGGCCCTGCCGAAGACGGAGGGCATCCGGCTGCCGTCGGTGTCCCTGCTCGCCGCGAACGCGCGGGTGCAGACGTCCTGAACAGCGGCTACCGGGTCGGGGCGGTTCCGGGCGCCGGCTCGACCGGAACGTACGTGTGGGTGTCGAAGTCGATGACCACCGGCTCCGGCTGCGAACCCACGCTGACGCGGACCCGGTACATGGTGCCGTCAGAGCCGATCCAGTAGCGCACGTTGCCCGCCGTACCGGAGCGGCCGGGGGAGGACGGCCCGGTCATGACGTCCACGCGGCGGCCGTCCACCTGCTCTCGCCCCCACCAGGCGGCGCCGTTCTGCGGCAGCAGTTCGGCGTTGTCCGGCCGGTCGCCGCCGAGACCGAGCGCGATGGACAGGGAGGTGTCCAGCGCGCTGCCGGACGACAGCAGCGGACGGTCGTACCAGCCCGAACGGGGCGGCGACGCGGGTGCGTGCGCCGGGGCGTCCGTCATCGGGCGGACGCGCACCGAGGCGGGCGTCCACTGGATCAGCCCGTCGCTGGACTTGTCGCGCCCGGTGCCGTGCACCACGCCGTAACCGACCTTGCGCCGGTAGTCGACGGACCCGGTGACGGTGAGCCCTCCGGCGGCGCCCGGCACGGTGATCGTCACCGCGCGGCCCTGCGCCTGGTAGTTGAGGAATCGCGTGATCGCCAGCCGGCCCGCCTCATCCGCCGTCAGCGGGCGCGGACCGTCGGCGCCGGAGCCGCCGTCGGCGACCAGGAACGCGGCCACCGCGGCCACCCCGACGGCCACGGTTCCGATGACGGCCGCGGCCCGGCGCGACCGCGGCCATCGGCGCCGGTCGGCCGGACGACCCGGTGGGGCTTGCCGGATTCTCCCGCTCCGCACGCGGTTCGACGCTGACACTCTCCGATTCATCCTTTCGATCACCACGCCGTCCGGCCCTCGTGGACCGCCGAGACGTGATCTGCCCGTCCGCGCCGTCCTGACCGCGGACGGGCAGATCACCGTTGTGCGGTTCGTTCAGTGGTGCCGGGCGCGACGATTCCGGGTCACGAACGCGATGACCAGGCCGGCGCCCACCAGCAGACCGACGAGGCCGATCAGCTCCGCCAGCCCGGCCGTACCGGTGCTCGCCAGCGAGCCCCCGCCGCCACCGGCCGGGGTCGGCTGGTTGGCGGGCGGCGTGGAGGCCGCGGGCGGCGTCGGTGTCGGTGTCGGTGTGGGAGTCGGCGTCGGCGTTTCCTTCGGGATGTACACCCCGGCGTCGATCGTGTGATCGACCCCGCCCGGTTTGTCCGGCGCCGTGACAGGCGCGGAGCCGTTGCACAGCGGTCCGGTGGTCGGCGGGGTCACATTGGAGTCGTGCGCACGGTTGGCGCCGGCCCGCGGGAGCGTGAACCTCAGCTCGCTCGCCGGGGGCTGCTCGGGCACCCGGCTGGTGTCCGCGGTGCACACGTCGAACTGCACCGTGTACTTCGCGCCCGGCGTGAGCTCGTACGCGGCGCCGACGCCACCGAAGTAGTACTCGCCGGCGGCATCGGTCCTGGTCGTGGCGACCTGTTTGCCGTTCGCGTCCAGCAGGTTGATCGTCGCCCCGGGCAGCAGCACGTGCCCCGGGTCCTGGATCCCGTTGTGGTCGCCGTCGAACCACACGACGTTGCCGATCTGGATCGGCGCGTTCGCCGCCGCGTAGGCGATGTCACCGAGCCCGCCGGCCTTGCCGAACCCGCCTTGTTCCCGGCTGACGAACTGGAACCCGTTGGCCTTCGGGTTGTTGCCCGGGCCCTGACCGGTCGTGATGTCGTGGTATCCGGTCCCCGAGGTCGCGACGTCGACGACCGGGTCGAACTCGGTGCTGACGACCCACTGCTGCTGCGGGACATAGGCCACCGACCCCAGCGCGGTCTCCTGGTGCGCGTTGGCGTAGGAGTCGCCGGGGAAGTACTCGACGACATCGGCGGGCTGGCCGCCGTTGTTGGCGGGGGTGGCGTGGTTGGGGCAGCTTCCGGTGCCCTCCCACTGGTATTCGCCGGTGGGGGTGGCGCAGACCATGGTGATGTCACCACCGGACATGCCGTTCTCCGCCGTGTCGTTCCCCGGGCGGGGGTCCAGCCCTCCCCAGCTGAGCACGTCCATGAACCGGTCGCGGAAGCCCAGGATCATCGAGCCGTCGCGGGCGAAGGCGAGGGAGGACAGCTCCGGCTGCGGATCGATGTAGACATTGCCCGCCTTCCGGTCGTCCCACGTGTCCAGGCCGGTGTTCCACGGGTTCCAGTGGGTGGCCTTGTCGCCGGCGCCGAAGACGCTGCCGCGCTGGTACGTGAGCGGGTGGCTCAGCACCGTGGTGAACCGCTTGCCGTCGTAGGTGGAGACGAAGGCTTTCAGGTCCGCGCGCCGCTGCGTGCTCTCCGCGCTGCACACGCCGCCGACGTACAGCGTGTCGTTGTGGACCTGGAGACCGAACGGCCGCCAGTCGTCGGGGCTCGCGCACCCCGGGTCCGGGATCGGGACCGTCGACTCGGGCGCCGTGGCGGTGGCGCCGGTCGCGTCGAAGCTCACCAGGCTGCGGGTTCGCAGGTTCACGGCGTACAGCGTGGCGCCGTCCTCCGACAGGGCCAGGCCGCCGATGCTCTCCTTGCCCGGTGCGTCGGTGAACCCGGAATCCTTGATCATGTCGGCGGTGTCGTGCCGCGTGACCGTGGCGTCCGGCACCCGCGCGAACGGCTGCGGCGCACCCGAGCCGTTGACCGGCACCGTGTAGATCGCGCCCCCGCCCTGCGGCCCGTACGGGGCGTAGCGGCGGGCGAACGCGCTCTGGAACAGCCGGGTCCGGTCCTTGTCGTACGCCAGCCCGAACGTCGTGCCCACCTGGGCCTGTGTGGCCAGCGTGGTCGGGCACGCCGTATCGGCGGGACACGTGCCCCGGGTCTTCGTCCCGAACGCCACCAACGCCCGGTTGTCGGTCCCGTTGGCGCCGTTGTGGATCGGCACGAAGTACCGCGAGTCCGGCAGTGTGTAGTCGGCGGGATCCCACACCCCCGTCACCACCGAGGCGTTCTTTCCGTCCGACACGTCCACGAACGACGTGAAGCTGTCGAAGTGGTTCTCCGCCGTCGACGCGGGCGCCGCCCGCAGATAGCCGTTGTACGGCGCCGGGATGCTGACGTCCACGCGGTATCGGCCGCCGCTCAGCACGGTCGAGGGCGACACCACGACCTTTCCGGTGGCGCCCGTGACGCCGGCGACATCGTGCCCGGCGGGGTCGGAGATCTCCACCTTCATGCCCCGCTGCGGCACGTCCATCGTCGCGTTGATCACGCCGGTGCCGAAGAAGTCGCGCAGCACCTCAACCGTCAGCGTGCCGTCGGCGGTCGAAGCGGCGGCCGGTCCGGCCGTCGCTCCCACGGCGCCGCCGCCCAGCAAGAGAACAGACAACCCGATGCGCGCCGACGGCCCTACAAGCCCCCAGGCTAATCGGCGCGAGTCTCTGCCGACTCTGTTCATGGCATCACACTCCACATTTCTCTTGTCGTGAAAAGCGGAACACCCGCTTCTCGCCACACGTCCGCTTCATGAGGAAAAAGGGCCCACCGCTGTTGCGTGGACCGCTTTGTGATGATCGTTGGAGGATATTGCGGGTGAGTTGTAAGCACCGCAGGCCAGGAAAACAAACGCGCGTTCACGACCTCGGGCAGGACCGCCTCGGGTTGCGTGTCTGTGCAGCTCAATCACGGTGCTTCCCCCACCCCGGCCTCCCCGACCGTCATCGCGAGCAGCGCGCGATATCTTATCCCTGGAGTCTCGCCGTCACCAGCAGAACCCCTCGTATCCATCGGGATCCGCGATAGTCTCCGAACGCTCGGACAGTGAAGTGATGGCCGAATCTGATCCCGTCGAGTCCGAGAAACGAGACCAGGCCGGTGACCGGAGATAAAGCTCGCAGTGGCTCATGACAGCCCCCCGGCACCCCCCTATTCGGCCAAGCCGGCGGCAGCCTCGTGCATCGCGAGTTCAAGGAGCGCCGGGTCGGTCAGGGTGCCGGAGCCGTCCGGCGGGACCAGCCAGCGGACGCTCCCGGTCGAGCGGCCCGGATACGGCACGACGATCCAGGTGCCGACGCCGGCCGAGCGGATGCCGGTGCCGAGCCAGCGGGCGGCCGTGCCCGGGGCCACGAAGAACCCCATGCGGTCGTCCCCGAAGTCGACGAGCACGGGGCCCGGCCGGTCGAGGATCCGGGTCAGCACGTCGAGGGTGGGATAGCCGAGCTCGCCCGGCAGGATGAGTACGTCCCAGGCCCTGCCCGCGGGCAGCAGCGCCACCCCCAGGGGGTTGCGCTCCCATTCCCACCGGCATGCCTCGGGATCCGGTGCGACGGATGCCAGCCACTCGACCGCCGTCTTCGCCCCAGCCATAAGAAGCCCTGCCTCTCCCTCGTGAACGCATGCGCGTCACGAGGGAGAGGAGGGTTCACGGCGAGCATTACGCGGGTTCCGACGCCCCGTAGGGGTGAACCGGCTCACACCCCGTCAGCAGGGGTCAGCTGTCGAAGCCCAGGCCCAGTCGGTCCATCGTCTTCAGCCACAGGTTGCGGCGGCCGGCGTGTGCGTCGGCGCGGGCCAGGGACCACTTGGTGAGGGCGATGCCCGTCCAGGCGAACGGCTCGGGCGGGAACGGCAGCGGCTTCTTGCGGACCATCGCCAGGGACGTCCGCTCGGTGGTCTCCCCCGACAGCAGGTCCAGCATCACCTCGGCGCCGAACCGGGTGGCCCCGACGCCCAGACCCGTGTAGCCGGCGGCGTAGGCCACCTTGCCCTGGTGCGCCGTGCCGAAGAACGCCGAGAAGCGCGAGCAGGTGTCGATCGCGCCGCCCCACGCATGCGTGAAGCGGACGCCCTCCAACTGCGGGAAGCAGCCGAAGAAGTGCCCGGCGAGCTTGGCGTAGGTCTCCGGCCGGTCGTCGTACTCGGCGCGCACCCGGCCGCCGTACGGGTAGATCGCGTCGTAGCCGCCCCAGAGGATGCGGTTGTCCGCGGACAGGCGGAAGTAGTGGAACTGGTTGGCGCTGTCCCCGAGGCCCTGGCGGTTCTTCCAGCCGACCGAGTCGAGCTGTTCGGCGGTCAGCGGTTCGGTCATCAGCGCGTAGTCGTAGACCGGGACGGTGTACGCCCGCACCCGCTTGACCAGGTTCGGGAAGATGTTCGTGCCGAGGGCGACCTGCCGGGCGCGGACCGACCCGTAGGGGGTGCGTACGGCCATCCCCGCGCCGTACGGCTTCAGGCTCAGGGCGGGGGTGTGCTCGTAGACGCGGACGCCGAGGCGGGCACAGGCCTGCTTCAGGCCCCAGGCCAGCTTGGCGGGGTGCAGCATGGCCACGCCCCTGCGGTCGTACAGGCCCGCCTCGAAGGTGGGCGAGGCGACCTGCTCGCGGACCGCGTCCGCGTCCAGGAACTCCAGGCCCTCGGCGAGGCCCTTGCGGTCGAGCTCCTCGTACCAGTCGCGCAGTTCCCACGCCTGGTACGTCTGCGTCGCGACGTCGATCTCGCCGGTGCGCTCGAAGTCGCAGTCGATGCCGTGCCGGGCGATCGCCGCCTCGATCTCGTCGAGGTTGCGCCCGCCCAGCTCCTGCAGCCGGTGGATCTCGTCGGGCCAGCGGGCCAGCCCGTTGGGCAGCCCGTGGGTGAGGGAGGCCGCGCAGAAGCCTCCGTTGCGGCCCGAGGCGGCCCAGCCCACCTCGCGGCCCTCCAGCAGCACCACGTCCCGCCGTGGCTCGCGCTCCTTGGCGACGAGCGCGGTCCACAGTCCGCTGTAGCCGCCGCCGACGACCAGCAGGTCGCAGGTCTCGGCCCTGGTGAGCGCGGGCTCGGGGTGGGGCTTGCCGGGGTCTTCCAGCCAGTACGGGACCGGCTGGGCGTCGGAAAGAGAAGTGATCCACCGGTTCATGGCGCTTGGGGCCATGATGTCAACTCCCTACAGAGCCTTATGCCTTACAGGCCTTTATGCCTTTTGTTTGTGGCGACGGTTTCCGATGACCATCGACATCAGGACGAAGAGTACGGCGACGAGGAACATGGCCGTGCCGATGACGTTGATCTGAACGGGCGTTCCGCGCTGTGCCGAGCCCCAGACGAACATGGGGAAGGTGACGGTCGAGCCCGCGTTGAAATTGGTGATGATGAAATCGTCGAAGGAGAGCGCGAAGGCGAGCAGCGCGCCCGCGGCGATTCCGGGGGCCGCGATGGGCAGGGTGACGCGCAGGAAGGTCTGCGCCGGTCCGGCGTAGAGGTCCTGGGCGGCCTGCTCCAGGCGCGGGTCCATCGACATGACGCGTGCCTTGACGGCCGTCACGACGAAGCTGAGGCAGAACATGATGTGCGCGATGAGGATCGTCCAGAATCCCAACTGTGCACCCAGGTTGAGGAACAGGGTGAGCAGCGAGGCCGCCATGACGACCTCGGGCATCGCCATGGGCAGGAAGATCAGCGAGTTGACGGCGCCCCGCGCGCGGAAGCGGTAGCGGACCAGCGCGAAGGCGATCATCGTGCCGAGGACCGTGGCGCCGACGGTCGCCCAGATCGCGATCTGGAGGCTGAGCGAGAGCGAGCCGCACAGCCCGGCGACCCCGCACGGATCCTTCCAGGCGTCCGTGGAGAACTGCTGCCACTGGTAGTTGAAGCGGCCCTTCGGTTTGTTGAAGGAGAACACCGTGACGACGATGTTCGGCAGCAGGAGATAGGCGAGTGTGAGAAGTCCCGCGATGACCACGAAATGGCGCTTGAGCCAGTTGACGAAGGGCATTTAGACCAGATCCTCCGTCCCGGACCTGCGGATGTAGAAGGTGACCATGAGCAGGATCGCGGCCATGAGAATGAAGGAGAGGGCGGCAGCCGTCGGATAGTCCAGCACGCGCAGGAACTGCGTCTGGATGACGTTTCCGATCATGCGGGTGTCGGTCGAGCCGAGGAGTTCGGCGTTGACGTAGTCGCCGGCCGCCGGGATGAAGGTGAGCAGCGTGCCGGAGACCACGCCGGGCATCGACAGCGGGAAGGTGACCTTGCGGAAGGTGGTGAGGGGCTTGGCGTACAGGTCGCCCGCGGCCTCGTGCAGGCGCCCGTCGATGCGCTCCAGCGAGGTGTAGAGCGGCAGGACCATGAACGGCAGGAAGTTGTACGTCAGACCGCAGACCACCGCGAGCGGTGTGGCGAGGACGCGGTCCCCGGCGGTCCAGCCGAGCCAGCTGGTGACGTCCAGGACGTGCAGCGTGTTGAGGGCGCCGACGACCGGGCCGCCGTCCGCGAGGATCGTCTTCCAGGCGAGGGTGCGGATCAGGAAGCTGGTGAAGAACGGCGCGATCACCAGGATCATGATCAGGTTCCGCCAGCGGCCCGCGCGGAAGGCGATCAGGTAGGCGAGCGGGTAGCCCAGCACCAGGCACAGGATCGTGGCGGCGCCCGCGTAGAGGACCGAGCGCAGGAACTGCGGCCAGTACTCGCTCAGTGCGTCCCAGTAGGTCGCGAAGTGCCAGGTGACCTTGTAGCCCTCCTCCAGGGAGCCCGTCTGCACGGACGTGGAGGCCTGGTAGATCATCGGCAGCGCGAAGAACACGACGAGCCAGAGCAGCCCGGGCAGCAGCAGCCAGTACGGCGTCCACCGCCCGCGCTTGCGGGGCGGCTTGTGCGCGGGGGCCGTCGGGGAGAGCGGCGGGGGCGCCTCGGTGAGCGTCGCCATCAGAGCGCCGCCTCTTCCTGGATCCCCGCGTCGCCCGTCGTCCCGGCGAGCAGGGACTGGGCGGCGTCCAGGCCGAAGGTGTGGGCCGGGCTCCAGTGCAGGACGACGTCGGCGCCCGGGACCAGCCGGGAGTCGCGGTCGATGTTCTGGGCGTACACCTCGAACTCGGGGCAGATCGCGCTGTCGATGACGTACTGGGTGGAGACGCCGATGAACGAGGAGTTGGCGATCTTCCCGGTGATGCGGTTGCGGCCCTCGGGGATCTCGCCGGCGTCGTCGGCGTGGGTGAGGGAGATCTTCTCCGGGCGGACGCCGACCAGCACCTTGCCGCCGGTCGTCGTGGGCGCGGCACAGCGGGCCTCGGGCAGCACGAGCTTGCCGCCGCCCGCCTTCAGGACGATGTCGTCGCCGCTCTTGGAGTCGACCTCGGCCTCGATCAGGTTCGACGTGCCGAGGAAGTTGGCGACGAAGGTGGTGCCGGGGTTCTCGTAGAGGTCGGTCGGCGAGCCGAGCTGTTCGACGCGGCCCGCGTTCATCACGGCGACCGTGTCGGCCATCGTCATGGCCTCCTCCTGGTCGTGCGTGACGTGCACGAAGGTGATGCCGACCTCGGTCTGGATGCGCTTGAGCTCCAACTGCATCTGGCGGCGCAGCTTGAGGTCGAGGGCGCCGAGGGGCTCGTCGAGGAGGAGCACCTTGGGGTGGTTGATGAGGGCCCGGGCCACGGCGACGCGCTGCTGCTGGCCGCCGGAGAGCTGGTGCGGCTTCTTGCGGGCCTGCTCGCCGAGCTGGACGAGCTCCAGCATGTCCTCGACCTGCTTCTTCACGCTCTTGATGCCGCGTCGGCGCAGGCCGAAGGCGACGTTCTCGAAGATGTCGAGATGCGGGAAGAGGGCGTAGGACTGGAAGACGGTGTTCACCGGGCGCTTGTACGGCGGGAGGGCCGTGACGTCCTGGTCGCCGAGGTGGACGGTCCCGGAGGAAGGTTCCTCCAGGCCGGCGATCATGCGCAGGGTGGTGGTCTTGCCGCAGCCGGAGGCGCCGAGCAGGGCGAAGAACGAGCCCTGCGGGACGGTCAGGTCGAGCGGGTGGACGGCGGTGAAGGAGCCGTAGGTCTTGCTGATGCCGGCGAGACGGACGTCGCCGCTGCCGTTGTCCGTGGTCTTCATCGTCGTCACGCCCCAGTGAGCTTCGCGAACTGTGCTTCGTAGGCGGTCTCTTCCTTCGAGCTCAGGGAGCGGAAGGAGTGGGACTTCGCCTGCATGGCCTTGTCGGGGATGATCAGCGGGTTGTTCGCCGCATCCGCGTCGATCTTCGCAAGGGCGTCCTTCACTCCGTCGACGGGACAGACGTAGTTGATGTAGGCGGCGAGTTCGGCGGCCGGCTCCGGCTCGTAGTAGTAGTCCATGAGCCGCTCGGCGTTCGTCTTGTGCCGCGCCTTGTTGGGGATCAGCATGTTGTCGCTGGACGTCAGATAGCCGCTGTCGGGGATCACGAAGTCGACGTCCGGGCTGTCCGCCTTGAGCTGGACGACGTCGCCGGCCCAGGCGATGCAGGCCGCGAAGTCGCCGCTGGTGATGTCGGACGTGTAGTCGTTGCCGGTGAAGCGGCGGATCTGGCCGCTGTCGACGGCCTTCTGCAGGCGGGCGATGGCCGCGTCGTAGTCGTCGTCGGTGAACTTCGCCGGGTCTTTGCCCATGTCGAGCAGGGTCATGCCCATGCTGTCGCGCATCTCGGTGAGGAAGCCGACGCGGCCCTTCAGCTTGGGGTTGTCGAGCAGGTCGGAGACCGACTTCACCTCGACGCCGTCCAGCGCCTTCTTGTTGTAGGCGATGACCGTCGAGATGCCCTGCCAGGGGTAGGAGTAGGCCCGGCCCGGGTCCCAGTCGGGGCTGCGGAACTGCTGCGACAGGTTGGCGTAGGCGTGCGGCAGGTGGGAGGCGTCCAGCTTCTGGACCCACCCGAGGCGGATGAGACGGCCGGCCAGCCAGTCGGTGAGGACGATCAGGTCGCGGCCGGTGTCCTGGCCCGCGGCGAGCTGCGGCTTGATCTTGCCGAAGAACTCGTTGTTGTCGTTGATGTCCTCGGTGTACTTGACCTTGATGCCGGTGCGTCGGGTGAAGGCGTCGAGCGTGGGGTGGTGCTTGCCGCTGTCGTCGACGTCCATGTACTCGGTCCAGTTGGAGAAGTTCACGGTCTTCTCCTGCGCCGAGTGGTCCTCGGCGGACGTGCCGCCCTCGGACTTGCCGGCCGCGGGGATCCCGCAGGCACTGAGTGCCCCGAGGCCGCCGAGGGTGAGCGCGCCGCCGGCGGAGGCGCGCAGCAGCGACCGGCGGGTCATGGCCGCCCTGCCGTTGCGGAAGCTGCGCCGTATGGCGGCCAGTTGGGCCGGGCTCAGGCGGTCGGGCTCGTACTGCTCCATGCGCGTGGTGCCCTTTCGGGAGGTCCGGCCGTGGTCGGCGGCCGTTCGTCGTCGCTTGTCAGTCGTCGCTTACGCGTCCCCGAAGACGGTGCGGTGCCAGGGCTTCCTCACCACCGCCGTGTTATCGAACATTACGTGTTTGATCTGGGTGTACTCCTCGAACGAGTACGCCGACATGTCCTTGCCGAAGCCGGACGCCTTGTAGCCGCCGTGCGGCATCTCGCTGATGATCGGGATGTGATCGTTGATCCACACGCACCCGGCCTTGATCTCGCGTGTCGCCCGGTTCGCCCGGTAGACGTCCCGGCTCCACGCGGAGGCCGCGAGCCCGTACGGGGTGTCGTTGGCGAGCGCGATGCCCTCGTCGTCACTGTCGAACGGCAGGACGACCAGGACCGGCCCGAAGATCTCGGCCTGGACGATCTCGCTGTCCTGGGCCGCGTCCGCGATCAGGGTGGGCAGATAGTAGGCGCCGTTCTTGAGCTCGCCCTGCGGGGCCTCGCCGCCGGTCACCACGCGCGCGTAGCCACGCGCCCGGTCGACGAAGGCGGCGACGCGGTCGCGCTGGACGTGCGAGACCAGCGGGCCGAGGTCGGTGCCGGGGGCGAAGGGGTCGCCGAGCCGGACGGTCTCCATCAGGGCGGCCGTCCGCTCGACGAACGCCTCGTAGAGAGGCCGCTGCACGTACGCGCGCGTGGCGGCCGTGCAGTCCTGCCCGGTGTTGATGAGCGCGCCCGCGACCGCGCCGTTGGCGGCGGCCTCCAGGTCGGCGTCGTCGAAGACGACGAAGGGCGCCTTGCCGCCGAGCTCCAGGTGGAGCCGCTTGACGGTCGCGGTGGCGAGTTCGGCGACGCGCTTGCCGACGGCGGTGGAGCCGGTGAAGGAGGTCATGGCGACATCGGGGTGCCCGACGAGGTGCTCGCCCGCCTCCTTCCCGGTCCCGTTGACGATGTTGACGACCCCGTCGGGGAGGCCGGCCTCCGTCGCCGCCCGGGCGAAGAGAAGCGAGGTGAGCGGGGTGAGCTCGGCGGGCTTGAGCACGATGGTGTTGCCCGCGGCGATCGCCGGGAGGATCTTCCAGGCGGCCATCTGGAGGGGGTAGTTCCAGGGGGCGACGGAGCCGACGACGCCGATGGGTTCGCGGCGGACGTAGGAGGTGTGGTCGCCGGAGTACTCGCCCGCGGACTGGCCCGCGAGGTGACGGGCGGAGCCGGCGAAGAAGGCGGTGTTGTCGATCGTCCCCGGGACGTCGAACTCGCGGGTCAGCTTCAGCGGTTTGCCGCACTGGAGGGACTCGGCGCGGGCGAAGTCCTCCGCACGGTCGGCGAGGACGGCGGCGAGGCGGTGCAGGGCGTCCGAGCGCTCGCCGGGCGTGGCGCCGGACCAGCCCGGGAAGGCGGCGCGGGCGGCGGCGACGGCCGCGTCCACGTCGTCCGCGCCCGCCGGCGTGTAGGTGAAGACCTCCTCGCCGGTCGCGGGGTCGATCACGGCGTGGGTCCGGCCGGACGTGCCGTGGGTGAGACGGCCTCCGATGTACTGAGCGCCGTCCGCGAAACGTTCCTGTGCGGGGAACCGGTCCTGCATGTCGCTCTCCTCCGCCTTCGCCCCGCCCTGCGCGAGGGCGGGTGGCGTAGCTCCGGCCTGATTTGATTGCCGATCCTGACAGAGCGAGGGCACTCCAACAAGTGATTCCGTTGTTGCCTTTTGGTTACGCGACGAAATCTGTCGACGGGGGTCGACCAGGTGTCGAGTGGGGACGGAAAAGGCGGGACGCAGTGTCGGTGGCGGCTGCCATGCTGGCCTGCATGGAGACGATCGATGGTCGGGACGCCCTGGTCAGGGAGGCCCGGGCGGGGGCGAGGATCAAGTACCTGCACTTCTGGGGGCACCGGCCGAGGCCGGACGGCCAGGTGGGGCCGAGCTGTCTGAGCCAGTGGTGGCCGTCACCGTTCGTGGTCGACGGGGTCACGTATGCCACGGCCGAGCACTGGATGATGGCCGGGAAGGCGCGGCTTTTCGAAGACGCGGAGGCGGAACGGCGGGCGCTGGCCGCCGGGTCCCCCGCCCAGGCGAAGAAGGTGGGGCGGCTGGTGCGCGGCTTCGACGAGGCGGTCTGGGAGCGGGAGCGGTTCCGGATCGTGGTCGAGGGCAGCGTCCACAAGTTCGCCTCCGACGCCGGGCTGCGGGCGTTCCTGCTGGGCACCGGCACACGGGTGCTGGTCGAGGCGAGCCCCATGGACCGCGTGTGGGGCATCGGCCTGGCGGCCGACGACGAGGCGGCGATGAACCCGGAGCGCTGGCGAGGCCTGAACCTCCTGGGCTTCGCCCTGATGGAGGCCCGACAGCGCCTGAGAACACAAACCTGAACGCCCCCGACCGAGCCCGCCTGGCTCCCCCGGCTCCTGCGGGCGCCGACCCCGCCCTGCCGGGTTCCTTCCTGATCCTGCCGCGCCCTGCCCGGTCCTGCAGGGTCGGCCCGGTCCTGCCGGGCCCCACCCGGTCCTGGTCCTGCCTGGTCCCGGTCCTGCCTGGTCCCGGTCCTGCTTGGTACTGCAAGGGTCGGCCCGGTCCTGCCGGGGTTTGCCGGCGTCTGCGCCAGGACCAGTCGGGGTCTGTGCCCGGGACCGGTCGGGGGCTGCGGCTCGGGGCGGCAGGGCCTCAGCGGGGTCTCAAGGGGCCACGATCACCAGGATGCCCAGGCCGGTGGCCAGGACTATGCCTGCGGTGCCGCAGATGATGCCGGCCAGTGCCTGGCCGGGGTTCGAGGCCTCACCGCGTTTGGCCTTGCCGCGGCCGACCGCGCCGAAGACGACGCCCAGGATGCCGAGGACGATCGCCACCGGCCACAGGCAGAAGGCGACGGCCGAGATGATCCCGAGCACGAGCCCGGCGACGCCCATGCCGTTGCTCTCCCCGGCCCCGGGCCCGGCCCAGCCGTAGGGACCGGGAGCGCCGCCCCCGTAGTGGGGCTGGGAGGGGTAGCCGTAGCCGCCGGGATAGCCGTACGGGATCTGTCCGGGCCCGTCGGGTGCGATCGGCGGCGGCGGGATCGCACCGCCCTGGGCGGGAGGTGCGAAGGGGTGGGGCGGCGGGCCGCCGGCGGCCGTCGCGGGGTCGGGCGGCGGGAAGGACCCGAGCGGACCGTGGGCCTGCGGGCCCCCGAAGGCGCCGTCCGCGGGCAGCGAGGTGACCGTCCGCTGGTCGTGGACGAACGGCGGGAAGGGGGCCGGAGCCAGGGGTTCGTGCGCGGCGACGGTGTGGCCGGGGCCGCTCTGCCCGCTGTCGCCCGGAGCGGCCCAGGGGTTCGGCGCGGCGGGAGAAGCGGCTGCGGCAGCGGCGGCAGCAGCAGCACCGGCAGGGCTGTCCGTGGCGCCCGAGTCCGTCGGGCCCTTGTCCAACGGCACCCTGGGTACCGCGTCCTGCGGACCGGCTGCGTCGTCGGAAGCGGGCGCGGGCCACGGGTCGCGGGCGGCGTCACCGGCCGGAGTCGGCGCGTCGTCGGGCATGCGTGGATCCCCTCCTGTCACCTTCTGGCAAGCGTGCGCGTTCCGTCCCGCGTTCCGTCATCCGAACACCGTTCCGTCCCGCGTACGCTCCGTCATGCTACGGCCCACAGCTGGTGGATGGGGGCGGCGGGCGCGGGAGGGGGCCGCCTACGATGATCCCGACTCATCGATCAGCCGATCACCCGCGTCCCGTCCGGCCCGCTCGGCCCGGGGCGCCGTCCCGGGGAGGACCCCATGACCGACCGTTTCGACGCCGCCGCAACCCCGGGCTCCCCCGGCTCCCCCGTCTCCGGCTCCCCCGTCTCCGGCTCCCCCGTCTCCGGCGCGCCCGCCGGCCCCACCGCGCCCGCCGCGGCCGGCGCCCGCGACCTGCACGCCTTCATCGCCGGGCTGCCCAAGGCCGAACTGCACGTCCACCACGTCGGCTCCGCCTCCCCCCGCATCGTCTCCGAGCTGGCCGCCCGGCACCCCGACTCCAAGGTGCCCACCGACCCCGAGGCCCTGGTCGACTACTTCACGTTCACGGACTTCGCGCACTTCATCGAGGTGTACCTGTCCGTCGTCGACCTCATCCGCACCCCGGAGGACGTCCGGCTGCTGACGTACGAGGTCGCCCGGGACCTGGCCCGCCAGCAGGTGCGGTACGCCGAGCTGACCATCACCCCGTTCTCCTCGACCCGGCGCGGCATCGACGAACTGGCTTTCATGGACGCGATCGAGGACGCCCGCAAGGCGGCCGAGGCGGAGTTCGGGACCGTGCTGCGCTGGTGCTTCGACATCCCCGGCGAGGCGGGCCTGGCGTCCGCCGAGGAGACGGTGCGGCTCGCCACCGACGACCGGATCCGCCCCGAGGGGCTGGTCTCCTTCGGCCTCGGCGGCCCCGAAGTCGGCGTGCCGCGCCCGCAGTTCAAGCCGTACTTCGACCAGGCGATCGCCGCCGGGCTGCGCTCGGTGCCGCACGCCGGCGAGACCACAGGGCCGCAGACGGTGTGGGACGCGCTGACCCATCTGCGCGCCGAGCGCATCGGGCACGGCACCAGCTCCGCACAGGACGAGAAGCTGCTCGCGCATCTCGCCGAGCACCGGATCGCCCTGGAGGTGTGCCCGACCTCGAACATCGCCACGCGCGCGGTCCGCACCCTCGACGAGCACCCGATCAAGGAGTTCGTGAAGGCCGGCGTCCTCGTGACGATCAACTCCGACGACCCGCCGATGTTCGGCACCGACCTGAACAACGAGTACGCGGTCGCCGCCCGTCTCCTCGACCTCGACGAGCGCGGTCTCGCCGATCTCGCCGCGAACGCCGTCGAGGCGTCCTTCCTGGACGAGGCGGGGAAGGGACGCGTCAGGGCCGAGATCGCCGCCTACACGGCGGAGTGGCTTGCTCCCTGACGTCACAATGGGCCCATGCAGACGCTCACTGCCGTGGCCCATCGCGGCGACCCCTACCGCTTCCGTGAGAACACGCTCGACTCGCTGCGTTCCGCGCTCGACCAGGGCGCGGACGCCGTCGAGTTCGACGTCCGCCTCACCCAGGACGGCGTCCCCGTGCTGCTGCACGACGAGACGCTGAAGCGGCTGTGGGAGCTGGACCGGCCGCTGCGGTCGCTGTCGGCGGCCGAGGTGCGCGGGCTGACGGCGGGCGCGGTGCCGACGCTCGCGGAGGCGCTCGCGGCGACCGACGGCAGCCGGGTGATGCTGGACCTGCCGGGCACCCGGGAGGTGCGGACCGCGCGCCGGATCGTGGACGCCGTGCGGGAGGCGGGGGCGGCGGACCGCGCGTACTACTGCGCCGACGCCACCGCCATGCTCGCCGTGCGCGCGGCCGACCCGTCCGCCGAGATCGCCCTGACCCACACCAGCCTGGCGCCCCTGCGCCCGGCCCTGCTCGACGCGGTCAAGCCGCGCTGGCTCAACTACCGCTTCTCCCTCGTCGACCGGGACCTGGCCGCGCGCGTCCACCACGACGGCTACCTGCTCTCCGTGTGGACCCCCGACACCCGTCGATCCATGCGCCGGCTCATCGACCTGGGCGTCGACTCCATCACCACCAACCGCATCGACGTCCTGACCGCCCTGCGCAAGCAGGGGTGACCCGGGCCGCTACACCCGTGAGCGCTGCGCCACGGTCGCCGGGTCGGCCGGGGTCTCGCGGGTGACGTACTGCGGGACGGGCGTGTCGTCGCCGCCGGTGTCGCGGACCAGGCCGTAGCGCCGGGCGCCCTGGGCGGGGCCGGTCGTGACGTCCTTCTCCACGGCGTCCCACGTCGTCGGGAAGACGTTGAGGCCGTAGTCGGCGCCCCGCTCGTTCACAGTGAGGGTGACGCTGCCGGTGAGGTAGAAGTACTCGTTCTGCCACATCTGCTGGGCGCCGGACGGCAGGACGGTGTACCCGGTGCTCTTGCTGCCCATGCCGGTGGCGGTGCTGTCCGTGCTGCTGACGGAGTCGTCCATGCGGCGGCCGCCGCCCGACGCCACGTGGAAGAGCTTGCCCCTGAGGCCGGTCCAGCTCGGCATGACCAGGTTGCCGGAGCGGTACTGCGGCGATATCTGCCAGCGGACCAGCACATAGCCCTGCCCGCTGAGCGTCACGCCGTCCCCGCGGTGGTTCATGGTCGCGTGCGCGCCGCCGCTGCTGGTGACGCCGGACGCGGGCCGCTGCGGCAGGGCGGCGGGCGGGGTGTCCGGGGCGGGCGCGCGGTCGACGGCGTCGACGACACTGCCGTACAGCGCGGTCTTCTTCTGCGTCGCCGACGGCGAGGGGGACGGCGAGGCGGCGGGGGACGCGGCGGACGGCGCAGGGGCGGGTGTGCTCGCCGCCGTGGGGACGACCGCCGCGCGCCGGGGCGGGTCGTCGGGGGTCTGTACGACGACGTAGGCGCCGCCCGCGGCGAGGGTCGCGCCGGCCGTGACCGCGACGGCCGGCTTGGTCAGCGCGGTCAGCACCTTCGCGGACCAGCCGACCGAGGCCGTGCCGGTGGCCGCTGCGGCCGTCTTGCCGCCGAGGGCCAGGGAGATCGTGAAGCCGGCCGGGATCGGCACCAGCGCGATCCCGACGAGCAGCCGTTCCGCCGGGACGACGGACTCGCGGGTGTCGCCGCAGTAGCCGCAGCCGCGGATGTGCCGGGCCAGCCGCTTGCGCCACACGGAGTCCGGGCGGCCGTTCCAGCGGGCGGTCGTCTCGCGCAGGTCGGGGCAGGCGCCGTCGAGGGCGCGCACGATGCCCCGCGAGACCTCCAGGCGCTCCTTCACCCGCTGCACGCGCACCGCGGCGTGCTGGCGGCTGATGCCGACGGCGGCGGCCAGCTCGCGGCGGGTGAGTTCGCCGGCGACCTCCAGCCACCACAGGGACAGCAACTGCCGGTCCTCGTCGTCCAGCCAGCGCACCGCCTCCGCGACCTCGCGCCGCTGGCCCTCCAACTGGAGCCGGAGAACGGTGAGTTCGGCGAAGTCGGCGGCTGCGTCCTGCGGCACGTTCTCGTCGAGTCGCTGTGTCGTCCTGCGGCGCGCGCGGTCCCGGATCTGCCGCATGGCGATCGCGACCAGCCAGGAGCGGAAGCTGTCGGGGTCGCGCAGCGAGCCGAGGTTGTCGACGGCGCGCAGCATGGTCTCCTGGACGACGTCGTCGACGTCGGCGTGGCCGTTCAGGGCGCGGCCGACGATGTTGTAGACCAGCGGCAGCCAGCCCGCGACCAGTTCGTCCAGCGCCTGCCGGTCGCCTCCTTGCGCGTCGGCGATGGTGGCACGCCAGTGCGCTGCCTCGGCGTCGGCGTACGTCCTCATGCCCGCACCCTCTCAGCCGGGCCCCCGCTGTTGGCAATGTCGGAGATCACACCCGTGGGGACGAGCGGAACGGCCCCGGGATAACACTTTTTCGCCGCCCGTAGGGGAAGACCCCCACAACTCCCCCATCCTGCACGGGACTTGCTCGGGGTTCCATCAGGGGGCAGCACCCTCCCCGCCGACGATCCGGAACGACTCCGCCGCGTCGGACGATCATTACAAATCTTCGGTTTCCCAGGAGTCCTCAGCATGCGCCTTCGTCGCCGCACCACCGTCCTGGCCGCCTCCCTCGTCCTCGCCGTCACCGCGGCCGGCCCGCTGGCCGCCCCGGCCTTCGCCACGCCCGCCGCCCACGACGCGACAGCAGCCGCACAGCACCCGGAGGGGCTCGACACCCGGGCCCTCGCCGCCGCGCTCGCCGGGCTCCCGGACGCCGACGCGACCGCCGCGCTCGTCCAGGTCGGCGGCGACGACGGCGTCTGGCACGGCAGCGCGGGCGTGCACGACCTGGCGAGCGGCACAGCGGCCGACCCCGACGCCCGCTTCCGGGCCGGTTCGACGACGAAAGCAGTGACGGCGGCGGCCGTGCTCCGCCTCGCGGCCGAGGGGCGGGTCGACCTCGACACACCCATCCAGCACTATCTGCCCGGGCTCCTCGGCAGGCACTTCCGGCCGATCACCGTACGGCAGCTGCTCAACCACACCAGCGGCATCCCGGCGGGCGCGGGCCTCGGCGACTCCTTCGAGGAGGTGTACGCGCACCGCTTCGACACGCTGCCCCCGCGGCAGGTCGCCGCTTCGGCGGGAGCGAAGAAGCCCGAGTTCCGCCCGGGGAGGAAGCAGCACTACCTCAACGTCAACTACACGTTCCTCGGCCTGCTGATCGAGAAGGTGACCGGACACTCGTACGCCTCCGAGGCCACCCGGCTGGTGCTGGCGCCGGCCGGGATGCGGGACACGTACTTCCCGGGCGCCGACCCGCGCATCCTCGGCCCGCACAACCGCGGCTACCAGGCGGTGCAGAAGGCCGACGGGACGACGGAGTTCGTGGACGTGACCGAGTGGAACCAGGCGGACCGGTTCGCGGCCGGCGACATGATCTCCACGACCGCCGATCTGGAGCGGCTGCTCACCGCCCTCTTCCGGGGCCGGATCGTGCCCGGGCCGCAGCTGGAGGAGATGTTCAGGGTCCCGGCGGGCATCGAGGGCGCCACCTACAGCGCGGGGCTGCAGCGCTTCGAGCTGGAGGGGAAGGTGTACTGGCTGAAGACGGGCGGCCGGTACGGCTACAACGCGGTGATCGCCGGAACGCGGGACCTGAGCCGGACCCTCGTCTACTCGGTCAACTCCACGGACGCCAAGGGCGAGGACATGAACCCGGTGGCCAAGCGCATCGCTCTGGCGGCACTCAAGTAGTGCTCGGGTCGGACGGCGTCGTCTGCTGCACGGACGGGCTCGGCTTGTCCGTGGGGGTGCCGGCGGTGCCCGGGACAGCGGTGGCGACGGGGGCAATCGAGGGCCGGGGGTCCTGGGCGGGGGTGGCGGCCCCCTCCGTAGGGCGCTCGGTGCCGGGAACGGTGGACGGCGAGGGCGAGGGCGTGGACGGCGAAGACGTGGACGGCGAAGGCGAGGACGGCGAGGGCGTGGGCGCCGGCGAGGAGCTGCGCACCGGGGGCGGGGCGAGCGGGACCGCCGGGCGGGCCGGCGCGTCGGACGCCGTCAGCCGCAGCGGCAGCAGGACGGCGAGCGCGGCGACGGCGCAGGTCGCACCGACCCCGGCCGCAGCGCGCAGCACCCTGCGGCGGGCCGCGCCGCGACGGATCTCCTCGTACCGGCCGGGCGGCGGGCCGAGGTGGCCGGGGGCCGGGCTCAGGATGACGGTGAGCGGGTCGTCGGGGTCGAGGTCCGGGCCGTCGTCGAAGTCGTCAGCGGGTGTGATCAAGGCTTCTCCTCAGATGGGCGCGGAGCAGTTCGCGGGCCGCGTGCAGGTCGGCCTTGACGGTTCCTTCCTTGCGCCCGGTCAGCACGGACACCTCCCTGATCGGCATGTCAGCGTAGTAGTGCAGCAGGATCGGGACGCGCAGCCGGTCGGGCAGCGACTGCACGAGCATCCGCACCGACGGGTCGACGGGTTCGGCGGGCGGGGCGACGGCGGCCTCGACGGTGGCCCGGCGCACCGCCCGGCGCTCGCGTTCGAGCTTGCGCCAGTGGTCGCGGACCAGGTTGGCGGCGGTGACGAAGAGGAAGCCCTGGGGCTCCGCCACGCTCGTCCAGCGGGCCCAGAGCCGGGTGAACGCCTCCGAGGCGATCTCGTGCGCCGTCTCGTCGTCGTCGACGAGCCGGCGGCACCAGCCGGCGAGACGTGGGTAGAGGGCGGCGAACAGCTCGGACGCCGCCCTCTCGCGCGTGCGTGACCGTTTCAACGTTCTCCCGCAGAACTCGACGCGGCACCGGAACCGGTGCTCAGCGCGGCGAAGACGATCACGTTGTCGCGGTATCCGTCGCCGGTACGGGGCCCGCCGCACGTGATGAGACGCAGTTCGGGCCGGTCCACGTTCCCGTAGACGTCCTCGGTCGGGAACCGCGCCTTGTCGACGGTCCGTACGTCGGTGACGGCGAACGCGGCCGTCGTGCCGTTCTCCAGGCGTGCCTCGATCCGGTCGCCCCGGTGCAGCCGGTCCAGGCGCCGGAAGACTCCGTCGCCGTACCGGCCGACGGTGACATGGGCGAGGATCACCGACGGACCGGTCTGCCCCGGTGTCGGCGAGTTCTCGTACCACCCCGCCCGGTCGTGCTTCTCGACGGGCGGCACCTGCACGCTGCCGTCGGCGGCCAGCCCCAGCCGCATGACCCGGGTGTCGACCCCGATGGCCGGTATCCGCAGCCCGACCGGCGCCGAGCGCGCGAGGGGACGCGCCGCGCGGGCGGAGGGGGCCGAGGACGCGCCCGGGGTCCGGGCGGCGGTCGTGGCGACCGGGTCGGCGGAGTGGGCCGGGTCGTCGGCTTCGTGGCCGGCGCAGCCCGTGAGCAGCAGCACCGCCAGGGCCGTCAGGGCCGGGGCGCGCCTGGAGAGCGGGCTCATGCGCCGGTCGCCCTCCGGCGCCGTACGACGTAGAAGGCGGCGCCGGCCGCCGCGAGCGCCGCGGCCGCACTGCCGCCGATCACTCCGGTGTGGCTCTCGGAGGACTCCCCGACACCGGTGGCGGCCGCTCCCCTGGGCACGACGCTCACCTGGCTCGGAACGGCGCTCGGGGCCGTGGTGGCCGCGGGCGCCTCGCTCGGGACGGCGGAGGCGTCGGAGGGGCCGGTCGGAGCCTCGGACGCCGCCGGGGTGGCGACGCTGGGGACGGGGGTCGGGGCGCCGTCGGCGAGCGCGGGGGCCGCGCCCGCCAGCAGGGCTGCGCCCGCAACTGCCAGGGCGGCGAAGCCCGTTCGAGGCATGAGTCGCATGAATCGCTCTCTTTCATCGGTCCGTTGACGGATCGAGCGAAGAGACGAGGCAGCCCGGGAACGGGTTGTAAAGAGATGGCAAAGCCCTTTTCGGGGGTCCCGGCCGCGGGGGTCCCGGCCGGGAGAGGGCACAGGCGGATCGGCGCCAGGCGGCCTACTCGGGTTTCCTTCCCCAGACGGTGAGCATGCCGGCAGACAGTGCGGCGCATTCGTCGGAGCCCAGGTACCGGATCGCCTCGTCGACGGCCGGGTCGTCGACCAGGCCGGTGGCGAGCATCGCCCCTCTGCTCCGCTCCCAGGTGTCCGCCCAGAAGCGGCTGATCGGACTGCCCGGCAGCAGCGGCGGCACATGGACCTCGGCGGCGACGGACGCGAGCCCCGCCTCGCGCAGCAGGTGCGGGTACGACGGCACCCAGGAGACGTCGGTGCCGATGGCGGCCCGCAGCCCCTGCCACATCGCCCGCATCACCGCGGTGTACGGCGTGCGGGGCGTCCGGTCGCACGTCAGGTCGACGGCGTCGCTGAGCACCAGGACACCGCCGGGCTCGACGAGTTCGGCGAGTCGTGTGATCAGGCGGTCGCGCTCGGGCAGGTGCATCAGCACGAAGCGCGCGTGAACGAGCCGGAAGCGACCGGGGTCGAAGTCCGGGGCGGTGATGTCGGCCTTCAGCACGTCGAGCCCGGGCAGGGCCCGCTCGGTGAGGAAGCGTACGTCGCGGTCCACGGCGAGCACGCTCGCCGCCCCGGCCTCCTCCAGCAGCCGGCGGGAGACCGTGCCGGTACCGGCGCCCACGTCGAGGCAGCGCCACCCCGGGCCGGCCCCGAGGGCCCGCAGCCGGGCCAGGGTGAAGTCGTCGTAGGCGAGGGCGCCGAAGTCGATGCGCTCGCCCTCGCCCACCCGTTCGGGACCGAAGACGGCCTCGCCGTAGCGTCCGTCGTCGGACGGTTTCATGGCCGGGCCTCTCGTGCGGTGGGACGGTGCCGGACGGCGGTCCCGAGGCCGCCTCCCCACCGATCGTCCACCGCCGCCCGCCCTCCCGGCCGAGGCGCGCCGCACCTGAGCCGATCGGCCCAAGGGGAGAGGCGAGGGGCGCGCGGCACGCCCCTCGCTGCGGCAGCCCGGCGACTACGCGTCCAGGGACGTCATCACGTGCTTGATGCGCGTGTAGTCGTCGAAGCCGTAGGCCGAGAGGTCCTTGCCGTAGCCGGACTTCTTGAAGCCGCCGTGGGGCATCTCGGCGACCAGCGGGATGTGGGTGTTGATCCACACGCAGCCGAAGTCGAGCTTCTTGGACATGCGCATCGCCCGCCCGTGGTCCTTGGTCCACACGGAGGAGGCGAGGGCGTACTCGACGCCGTTGGCCCACTGAACCGCCTGGTCCTCGTCGGTGAAGGACTGGACGGTGATGACCGGTCCGAAGACCTCGTTCTGGATGATCTCGTCGTCCTGCTTCAGCCCGGACACGACGGTCGCGGCGTAGAAGTAGCCCTGCTCGCCGACCCGCTGGCCGCCCGCCTCGACCTTGGCGTGGGCGGGCAGCCGCTCGATGAAGCCGGTGACCTGCTTGAGCTGGTTGGGGTTGTTCAGCGGGCCGTAGAGCACGTCCTCGTCGTCCGGCTGCCCGGTCTTCGTCTCCGACGCGGCCTTGGCGAGCGCGGCGACGAACTCGTCGTGGATCGACTCCTGGACGAGGACGCGGGTGGCCGCCGTACAGTCCTGGCCGGCGTTGAAGTAGCCCGCCACGGAGATGTCCTCCACGGCCTTGGCGATGTCGGTGTCCTCGAAGACGACGACCGGCGCCTTGCCGCCCAGCTCCAGGTGGACGCGCTTGACGTCCTTGGCCGCGGACTCGGCGACGGACATGCCGGCGCGGACCGAGCCGGTGATGGAGGCCATCGCCGGGGTCGGGTGCTCGACCATCAGCCGGCCGGTGTCACGGTCGCCGGTGACGACGTTGAAGACGCCCTTGGGCAGGATCGAGCCGACGATGTCGGCGATCAGGACCGTCGACGCCGGTGTGGTGTCCGACGGCTTGAGCACCACCGTGTTGCCCGCGGCGATGGCCGGGGCGAACTTCCACACGGCCATCATCATCGGGTAGTTCCACGGCGCGACCTGCGCGCAGACGCCGACCGGCTCGCGGCGGACGATCGACGTCATCCCGTCCATGTACTCGCCGGCCGAGCGCCCCTCCAGCATCCGGGCCGCGCCCGCGAAGAAGCGGATCTGGTCGACCATCGGCGGGATCTCCTCGGACCGCGTGAGCCCGATCGGCTTGCCTGTGTTCTCCACCTCGGCCGCGATGAGTTCCTCGGCGCGCTCCTCGAACGCGTCCGCGATCTTCAGCAGGGCCTTCTGGCGCTCGGACGGGGTGGTGTCGCGCCAGCCCGGGAAGGCCTGGGCCGCGGCCGCCATCGCGGCGTCGACGTCCGCCTGGCCGGACAGCGGCGCGGTCGCGTACGCCTCGCCCGTCGCGGGGTTGACCACCTCGGTGGTCCGTCCGTCGGCGGCGTCCCGGAACTCACCGTCGATGTAGTTGCGCAGACGACGCAGCTCGGTGCTCACTGCCGGCCTCCTGTCAGGTTCTGACTGCTGGGGGTGTCCATGGACTGAGACACCCACCCTAATCCGCCCGCCCACGTTTTCAACACCCCCGTCCCCGCGCCGACTGCGGAATCCGCAGATCTCGCGCACGTAAACAACGAATTTCATCGCCCCGGCCTTGCGGAACTGTCGAGACGTCGTGCACAGTGAGGCCGTGGCCAGTCGAAGCGCAGAGCACAGGGACTCCCGCGAGTCCAGGAACGGCAGCACCCCTCATCTGGATGCCGTCAGCCTCGCCATCATCGAGCAGCTCCAGGAGGACGGCCGCCGGCCGTACGCCGCGATCGGCAAGGCCGTCGGCCTGTCCGAGGCGGCCGTGCGCCAGCGGGTGCAGAAGCTGCTCGACCAGGGCGTGATGCAGATCGTCGCCGTCACGGACCCGCTCACCGTGGGCTTCCGCCGGCAGGCGATGGTCGGGATCAACGTAGAGGGCGACGTCGAGTCCATCGCGGAAGCGCTGACCGACATGTCGGAAGTCGAGTACGTGGTGATGACGGCGGGCTCGTTCGACATCCTCGCCGAGATCGTCTGCGAGGACGACGACCACCTGCTGGACGTCATCAACAAACGCATCCGTGCCCTGCCCGGCGTGCGCTCCACCGAGAGCTTCGTCTATCTGAAGCTGAAGAAGCAGACCTACATGTGGGGAACCCGATAACCGTGAGGACCCGATAACCGTGAGCACCAAGGACCTCAGCCGCACCGCGTACGACCACCTGTGGATGCACTTCACCCGCATGTCCTCGTACGAGAACTCCCCGGTCCCGACGATCGTCCGGGGCGAGGGCACCTACATCTACGACGACCAGGGCAGGCGCTACCTCGACGGTCTCGCGGGTCTGTTCGTGGTCCAGGCCGGTCACGGCCGCGTCGAGCTCGCCGAGGCCGCCTTCAAGCAGGCGCAGGAGCTCGCGTTCTTCCCGGTGTGGTCCTACGCCCACCCCAAGGCCGTGGAGCTGGCGGAACGGCTCGCCCACCACGCGCCCGGCGACCTCAACAAGGTCTTCTTCACCACCGGCGGCGGCGAGGCCGTCGAGACCGCCTGGAAGCTCGCCAAGCAGTACTTCAAGCTGGTCGGCAAGCCCACCAAGCACAAGGTCATCTCCCGCGCGGTCGCCTACCACGGCACCCCGCAGGGCGCCCTGTCCATCACCGGCCTGCCGGCGCTCAAGGCCCCCTTCGAGCCGCTCGTCCCGGGCGCGCACAAGGTCCCGAACACCAACATCTACCGCGCGCCGATCCACGGCGACGACCCCGAGGCCTTCGGCCGCTGGGCCGCCGACCAGATCGAGCAGCAGATCCTCTTCGAGGGCGCGGACACGGTCGCGGCGGTCTTCCTGGAGCCCGTCCAGAACGCGGGCGGCTGCTTCCCGCCCCCGCCCGGCTACTTCCAGCGGGTCCGCGAGATCTGCGACCAGTACGACGTGCTGCTGGTCTCCGACGAGGTCATCTGCGCCTTCGGCCGCCTGGGCACGATGTTCGCCTGCGACAAGTTCGGCTACGTCCCGGACATGATCACCTGCGCCAAGGGCATGACCTCCGGCTACTCCCCCATCGGCGCCTGCATCGTCAGCGACAAGCTGGCCGAGCCGTTCTACAAGGGCGACAACACCTTCCTGCACGGCTACACCTTCGGCGGCCACCCGGTCTCCGCGGCGGTCGGCCTCGCCAACCTCGACCTGTTCGAGCGCGAGGGCCTGAACCAGCACGTGCTGGACAACGAGGGCGCGTTCCGCGCGACGCTGGAGAAGCTGCACGACCTGCCGATCGTCGGCGACGTCCGCGGCAACGGCTTCTTCTACGGCATCGAGCTGGTCAAGGACAAGACGACGAAGGAGTCCTTCAACGAGGAGGAGACCGAGCGCGTCCTGTACGGCTTCCTGTCCAAGGCCCTCTTCGACAACGGCCTGTACTGCCGTGCCGACGACCGCGGCGACCCGGTCGTCCAGCTCGCCCCGCCGCTGATCTCCAACCAGGAGACGTTCGACGAGATCGAGCAGATCCTGCGCGCCACCCTGACGGAGGCGTGGACGAAGCTGTGACGCCGGCCTGATCAGCTGATCAACACCGGCCCCGGTGTCGACCGTTCGAGTGAGAAACGGCGGCCCGGGGCCGCGTGCTGTCCGGATGCCCGCTCTCGCCTCCTTAGCGTGCCAGTGACCGATCGGCCCTGCCTTCGTTCCCCCGCACGGGGGATTGGCACGGGAACCACAGATCTGAACCGAGGTGTTCGCCCATGGAGGCCCCGCCGGACAACGACGTGCTCTGGGCACGCTCCCTGCACTTCACGCACCGCGACGGCTCACCCGGCCTCGGCGGGGTCTCGCTGGAGGTACGGGAGGGCGAGATCCTCGCCGTCAGCGGCCCGCGCGGCAGCGGGAAGACGACCCTGCTGCACTGTCTGTCCGGCCTGGCGCCCGCCCAGCGCGGCGAGGTCTGGTTCAACAGCGTCCCCGTGCACACGATGGGTCCGATGGCCCGCGAGCGGCTGCGCCGCGACCGCTTCGGCTGGATCGACCCCGTGCCAGTGCTCGTCCCCGAACTCAACGTCTGGGAGAACGCGGCCCTCCCCCTGATGCTGCGCGGCACCAGCCGCCGCCGGGCCAAGGTCGCCGCCCTGGAGTGGCTGGAGCGCCTCGACATCGGCGACAAGTCCCGCAGCCGCCCGCTGGAACTCACCCAGGCCGAGCGCCAGCGGGTCTGCATCACCCGCGCCCTGGCCCCCGCCCCCTCCGTCCTCTTCGCGGACGAGCCGACCGCCCCCCTGCACCGCGCGGACCGGGCCCACGTCCTGCGCACCCTGACGACGGCGGCCCGCTCCCACGGCATCACCGTGGTGCTGGCCACCCACGATCCGGAGACCGCGGCCCTCGCCGACCGCACGGTGCCGCTGCTGGACGGGCGCCGGGTGAAGACGGTCCATCTGCCGCCGGTCACGGAGCAGGAAGGCCGGGGGGCCGCGTGCTCGCTCTCCGTCTGACCCGCAGCGCCCACCCCGCGGTGCAGGTGCGCCGCCTCCTGGTGGCGACGGCCTCCGCGGGCACCGGCTTCCTCCTGCTCAGCACCCTCGGCCAAGCCCTCACCCACCCCGAGCCTTCGGCTGCCTCCCTGCTCCGCCTCGCCTGGTGCACGGTTCCCCTGGCGGCGACGGTCTACTTCGCCCTCGCCGTCGCCCGCACCGACCCCGGCACCCGCCCCCGCCCGGGCCTTGCGGCGATCGGCCTGGGCCCGACCCGCCTGATGGCCGTCTCGGCGACGACGACAGCCCTGTCCACCCTTCTCGGCTCGACGCTGGCCCTCCTCCTCTTCCTCCACCTGCGCGGCGACCTGACCGGCATGCCGTTCGACGGAGCCGCACGGGACTTCCTGGCCGCGAACCAGCCCCTCCCCCTCCCGGCAGCCCTGACCCTGCTGTCGCTGGTGCCGGCCACCTCGTCCCTGGCAGTGGCCTGGACATTGCGGCCCAGAGACACCCAGGTGGCAGCCCGGGCGACCCCAAGGATGCTGGGCCGCTTCGGGGCGTACGGGAGAAAGGGGACGGGGGAGAGATTCGGCGAGTACGGCCGGTTCGGCGCCCGCCTCCAGGCGCAGCCCGCGGGCAGTCGTACCGCCTCGGACGGCTCCCGACCCACAGAGGTCGGCACCCCGCGAGCACCGGGCAGCGCGACCGACGCCCCAGCATCAGCGCCAGCACCAGCCGACGGCGCGCAGGAAACGGCGGACCACCTCCCCGACGTCACCGCGCCCCCCGCCCTCGCCTCACCCCCCAACCCCACCTCCCTCCCCTGGGGCGCAGCCGTCCTCGCCGCCGGCCTGGCCGTGGAGGCGTACGCGAACCGCTCGGCGAACCCGAGCGCCTTCCCCCTCCCCGGCGGCCTCCCCACCGGCCCCGCCGCGGTCCTCCTCGGCTGGACCCTGACGGCCGTCGGCCTCGCCCTGGCCGGTCCCGGCCTCACCCTCCTCTGCGGCCGCCTGCTGCAGTCGGCCCGCCCCGGCGCCCTCCGCCTCCTCGCCGGCCGCGGCCTGATGCAGGAGGCGTCCCGCATCGGCCGTCCGCTGGGCGTGGTCTGCGCGGTGGCCTCCGGCGCGTACACGATGGCCGCGCTGTACGACTCGGCCGACCCGTCCTTCGGCCCGCTCACCACCCTCGGCGCGCTGATCGTGGCGGGCTGCACCGTCGCCACCCTGCTGACGGCGGCCGTGGAGGCGAGGCAGGCCCGCGCCGAGACCACCGCCGCCCTTCTCCGCCTCGGCGCCCCGACCAAGACGCTGCGCAGCGCCGCCGCCCTGCGCACCGGCGCCCTCCTGGCCCTCTTCGTCCCGCTCACCCTGATCGTGGCCGAACTCGCGTCGCTCCCCCTGACCGACTGATCCCCGCCGGACCCTTGCCGGACCGTCGCCGGATTCTCGCCGAAAAAAGATCCCCACCCACCGATGAGTTCCGCGCGACCCCCCGGTCTACCCCGACGTACAGCACACCACCCGATGGGAGAGACCCGATGACCGCCCCGGCCTACCAGCAGATGATCTTCGTGAACCTGCCCGTGACCGACCTCGACGCCTCGAAGAAGTTCTTCACGGAGCTCGGCTACGCGATCAACCCGCAGTTCAGCGACGACAAGGCGGCCTCGGTGGTGATCAGCGACACGATCATCGCGATGCTCCTCACCAAGCCGTTCTACTCGACCTTCACCGACAAGGAGATCGCGGACTCCGCGAAGACCAGCGAGGTCCTGATCGCCCTCAGCGCCGAAAGCCGCGAGAAGGTCGACGAACTGGTCGACAAGGCGCTCGCGCTCGGCGGCTCGCCCAGCGGCCGGACGCAGGACATGGGCTTCATGTACGGCCGCTCCTTCGACGACCTCGACGGCCACACCTGGGAGGTCGTCTGGATGGACCCGTCGGCCGTCGAGGGCTGACCGCAACCGGGACCGGCGCAGGAGCCGAAGCCGACCGGTCCGCCGCACGGGCAGCGCCTGGCACGGGCGGGTGCATCCGACGACACCCGCCCAGCCGTCGACGGTTCCCACGACCGCGAGATCGAGTCCCTCGCCGGGTTCGACGAGGTCGCACAGACTCACGGCACGCTCTCCCTACGCCTGAACTCCTCGTCGGCGCACGCGTGGTTGTCGCTCGAGCCGACGCCGGTGGTGCTCGTGAACCGGGAGCACTGGACCGAACTCCTGCCCGCCTGGCCGTTCTTGCGGTCACTCGCCCGGGAGCGGTCGATGGCGTCCCGTATCGCTCTCGTTGACCGGATCGACCGGATCGAGGAGGCGCCGGGGGCGTTGAAACGTCTCGGTGGTTAATAAGCGGGCAAAGTCAGCCGCTGGGAAGCCTTCCCGCATTGACACTGCTTATGAAACGCTTATAGACCTGTGAGCCTGCTGGGGATGGTGACGCACTCGGCTCACCGGGGGCGCCATCTCCCCCTCCACCCCCCGCAGTTGCGCATCCCGTAAAGGACAAACGTGTCCCTTTCCCGCCGTACCGCCGCCCGTTCGGTGCGCATGCTCGGTGTCACCACCGCCGCCGCCGCACTCGCGCTCAGCGCAGCGGGCAACGCAATGGCCTGCAAGATCGGCGACTTCTCCGCCGCCGCCGGCTGTGACGGCGCCAAGGGCGTCATCACCGTGACCGACAAGGACGCCACGGGCGTCGAGGCCAAGGTCACCGTCTTCCTCGAGAACAACAACGCCGACGTCCGGCAGGTCGGCACCGTCCAGACCGTGACCGGCTCCGCCAAGGGCACGGACATCACCTTCGCCGAGGACTGGCAGCCGGGTGCGGTCTACCGCGTCCACATCGAGGCCACCCCCAAGAACGGCAAGGAGGTCAACGCGGACATCACGCCGAACCTGTCCGTCCCGGCCAAGGCCTGCAAGGCCGACGACACCTCCACTCCGCCGACCACCCCGTCCGGCACCCCCTCCGGCACTCCGTCCTCGACCCCGTCGGACACCGCTTCGCCGTCGGCCGGCACCACCGCCCCGAGCCCGTCCGACTCGGCGAGCGACAGCGCCGCGCCCGCGCCCTCCGCGAGCAACGCCCCGTCGGCCGCCGTCCAGGAGTCCAACCTCGCCGAGACCGGCGCCAACTCCAACACCGGTCTGATCGTCGGCATAGCGGCCGCACTGGTCGCCGTCGGCGGTGGCGCGGTGTTCTTCGGCATGCGTCGCCGTGGGTCCGGCAACCGCTGACCCGCACGACGAACAGCACGCGTTGTGCGGCCCGTCCCTTCGTGGGGCGGGCCGCCCGCGTGTTCGGCCGCCGGCCCGCCCGCGCCCCGGCTCCCTCAGCCGAACTTCGCCTTCTCCAGCCAGAACTCCAGCACCTCGCGCGCGCCGAGCACCTCCAACCCCGCACTGTCCAGGGGCAGTCGGCGGTAGAAGGCCAGCAACACGGAGGTGAGCGGGCCGCGCAGGGCCACCGTCGCCTGCTCGTGGCCGCGACGCCAGACGATCCCGCGCCCGGTGAGCTCAATAAGCCAGTCGGCGTCCAGCTCAGCTGTCGTGTCGGTGGCGTGCAGGTGGATGCTGCGGTCCGGGACGAGCAGTTCGTCGTCCGCCGCCTGCGGCATGTTCCGCTGCACCCACTCCACGAGTTGCAGCCACTCATCCAGCGCGTCGGCGGCGACCTCGGGCGCGACCTCGTAGGGCAGTCCGGCGGCGAGGGCGGCGTCGGCGCGGTGCACGGTGATCTCGTGGGTCATCCGGCGCGCCCAGAAACGCGAGTCGAGCGCCCCGGCCCAGCCCCACACCTTCGTGTCGGGGCCGGCCTCCCGCAGCGCGCCGACGACCAGCTCACCGGTCTCCGCGAGCCAGGCGTCCAGCGCGGCCGGGTCGCCCTCGCCGTCCGGTCCGCCGTACAGCGGCACCGACTCCGCCGGGATCTCCTCCTGGGCCCGCGTCCGCACCAGCGCGTCCACCCAGCGCAGGGCGCCGCCCAGGTGCCGCACGAGCTGCTCCAGCGACCAGTCGGGGCAGGTCGGCACGGTGGCCGAGAGGTCCGCCCCGGAGGTCACCACGGCCCTCAACTGGCCTACTTGGCGGGCGATTTCGTCACAGTAGCGGTCATGCGCGAGAAGCGTCATACGTAACACCGTAGGCGTCGGCCGGTCAGTCCAGCACGACGATTTCGGCCGAGTCGAAGGACACCCCCACCGCGCCCCCGACCTCCGGCGCGTCCCGCAGCGCGCACGCCGCCTCCAGCCTCGGTGCGCCCTCCGGCTGGAGGTGCACGGCGACATGGGTGCCCCGGAAGGTGCGGGCGGCGACCGTACAGCGCAGGCCCTCCTCCGCGCCCACCAGGCGCACACCGGCGGGCCGGACGAGCAGCGTGCGCGCCCCCTGCCCGGACCCGGCCGGCACCGGCACCTTGCCCCACGGCGTGACCGCGACCTCCCCGGCGACGGTCGCCTCCACCACGTTGTCGAAGCCGAGGAAGCGGGCCACGAACGCGTCCGCCGGCCGCTGCCACACCTCAAGAGGCGTACCGGACTGGGCGATCCGCCCGTCCCGCATCACCACGACCCGGTCGGCGAGCGCGAACGCCTCGCCCTGGTCGTGCGTCACAGCGAGGACGGTGGTCCCCAACCGGCCGAAGAGCTCCCGCAGTTCGACGACCAGCCGCTCCCGCAGCGACCGGTCGAGCTGGCCGAGCGGCTCGTCCAGCATCAGCAGCCGGGGCCGGGGCGCGAGGGCCCGGGCGAGCGCGACCCGCTGCTGCTCCCCGCCGGACAGCGCGGCGACGGCCCGTCGGGCGGTGCCGGGCAGCCCCACGAGGTCGAGCAACTCCTGCACCCGGTCGGCCTGTTCCTGCCGGGAGGCCGCCCGCATCCGCGGCCCGAAGGCCACGTTGCCGCCCACGTCCCGCTGCGGGAACAGCTGATGGTCCTGGAACATCAGCCCGAGCTCCCGCTTGTGCGCGGGCACGCCCGCCTGGTCGCGCCCGTCGAGCACCACCCGCCCGGAGTCCAGGGGTTGCAGTCCGGCCACCGCCCGCAGCAACGTCGACTTGCCGCTGCCGCTGGGCCCGAGCACACACACCACCTCGTGCTCGGCGACGGCGAGATCGACGGCGTCCAGCACCGCCCGCCCGCCGAACCGCACGGTGGCACGCTCCAGTTCGAGCAGCCGCATCAGAACTCCCCCGTCCGGTCGGTCCGCAGCCGCTCCAGCACCAGCAGGGCCACCGCGCACACGATCATCAGAATCGTCGAAAGGGCCATCGCCTGGCCGTAGTTGAGCTCACCGGCCCGCCCGAGCAGCCGTGCCACGGCGACCGGCAGCGTCGGGTTGTCGGGCCGTGCGATGAACACGGTCGCCCCGAACTCCCCCAGCGACACCGCGAAGGCGAACCCGGCCGCGACCAGCAGCGCCCGCCGCACCATCGGCAGGTCCACCTCCCGCCACACCCGCCACGGCGACGCCCCGAGCACGGCCGCCGCCTCGCGCAGCCGCTGGTCCACCGCCCGCAGCACCGGCAGCATGGTCCGCACGACGAAGGGCACGCCGACCAGCGCCTGCGCCAGCGGCACCAGGATCCACGTGCCGCGCAGGTCCAGCGGAGGCTCGTCCAGCGCGATCAGGAACCCGAAGCCGACGGTCACGGCGGAGACGCCGAGCGGCAGCATCAGCAGCGCGTCGAAGCCACGGACCAGCCGCCCGGCGTCCCGGCGGGCGAGGGCCGCGGCAGCCAGCCCGCCGATCAGCACCGCGATGGCGGTCGCGGCGACGGCGTACTGCAGCGAGTTGCCGATCGCCTCGATCGGCGGGACCAGGAAGACATTGCCGTCGTCGCTGGTCAGGGCCCGGTAGTAGGCGAAGTCGGGCGCGTCCAGCGAGCGCTGCACCAGCACCGCGAGCGGCAGCACCAGCAGCACGGCGATCGTGGCGAGCACCCCGGCGAGCAGCGCCCACTGCCCGGCCCCACGCGGCCGCCGGGCCGTCACGGAGGCGTCCACGAGCCGCAGCGCGGTCTCCCGCCGCCGTACGGCGGCGGCGTGCACGGCGAGGATCGCGCCGACGGCCGCGAACTGGACGATCGTGAGGACGGCGGCCGTCGACAGGTCGAAGATCTCGGACGTCTGCCGGTAGATCTCCACTTCGAGAGTGGAGAAGGTGGGGCCGCCGAGGATCTGCACCACACCGAAGGACGTGAAGGTGAAGAGGAAGACCATCAGTGCGGCGGCGGCCACGGCGGGCCCGAGGGCCGGCAGCGTGACCGTGCGCCAGGCCCGCAGCCGGGACGCGCCCAGCATCCGCGCCGCCTCCTCCTGCCGCGGATCGAGCTGCGACCACAGCCCGCCCACGGTCCGTACGACGACCGCGTAGTTGAAGAAGACGTGCGCGAGCAGGATCGCCCACACGGTGGTGTCCAGCCGTACGCCCCACAGCTCGTCGAGCAGTCCGCCGCGCCCGACGAGCGCGAGGAACGCCGTGCCGACGACGACCGTCGGCAGCACGAACGGGACGGTGACGACGGCCCGCAGCACCTGCTTGCCCGGAAAGTCGAGCCGCGCGAACACATACGCGCCCGGCAGCGCGACCAGGAGCGTGAGCGCGGTGGACGCGAACGCCTGCCAGGTGGTGAACCACAGCACGTGCCGGATGCCGGACTGCGCGAGCACGTCCCACAACCGGCCGAACTGCCAGCCGCCGTCCGTCTTCAGGCCGCGCGCGACGATCGCGGCGACCGGGTAGGCGAAGAAGACCGCGAAGAACGCGACGGGCACGGTCATCAGAGCGAGCCGCGCCGCCGCGCTCCCCTTGGCGCCCTTCTGCGGGGCGCCCTTCTGCGGGGCGTGCTTCTCCGGGGCGCGCTCCTCCGGGGCTACTTCAGTACGAGCGAGGTCCATGACTTGACCCACTGGTCGCGGCGGTCGGCGATCTTCGCCGGGTCCATGGTCTCGGGGTCCTTCGCGGCGGGACCGTACTGCGTGAACTCGGCGGGCACGGCCGCGCCCTTCACCACCGGGTACACGAACATGTTGAGCGGCATGTCCTCCTGGAACTTCTTGCTGATCAGGAAGTCGATGAACGCCTTGCCGCCCTTGTCGTTGGCCGCGTTGTCCAGCAGCCCCGCGAACTCGACCTGGCGGAAGCAGGTGCCGGTCGCGACCCCGGTGGGAGCGGTGGAGGGCTTCGGATCGGCGAAGATCACCTCGGCGGGCGGCGAGGAGGCGTACGACACGACGAGCGGCCGGTCCGCCCCCGCCTTCCTGCCGCCGGCCGAACCGGAGAACTCCTCGTTGTAGGCCTGCTCCCAGCCGTCGACGACCTTCACGCCGTTCGCCTTGAGCTTCTTCCAGTAGCCCTCCCAGCCTCCCCCACTCTCGGCTTCGCTCGAGCGGGAGGTGCCCCCATCTCCGTACTGCGCGGCCGTCCCGAGCAGGAAGCCGAGGCCGGGCGAGGAGGTGGAGGCGTTCTCGGTGACGAGGAGGTTCTTGTAGGCGGGCTTCACCAGGTCGTCGAAGGAGGCGGGCGGGGTCAGCTTGTGGTCGGCGAAGTACTTCTTGTCGTAGTTGACGCAGATGTCGCCGTAGTCGACGGGCGTGACCCGGTGCTTGCCGGCGTCCAGCTGGAACCGGGCGTCGACCTGCGCCAGCCCCTTCGCCTCGTACGACTGGAAGAGCCCGTTGTCGAGGGCGCGCGACAGGAGCGTGTTGTCGACGCCGAAGAAGACGTCGCCCTGCGGGTTGTCCTTGGTGAGGATGGCCTTGTTGACGGCCTGGCCGGCGTCGCCGTCCTTGAGGACCTTCACCTTGTACCCGGACTGCTTCTCGAAGTCGGCGAGCACGCTCTTGGAGACGGCCCACGAGTCGTGGCTGACGAGGGTGACGGTCTTGGACTCCGTCGCTGCCTCGCCGCCGTCCGTCGACCCGCACGCGGACAGCGTGATCAGGCCGAGCCCGACGGCCACGGCCACGATGGTCTTGTTCTGCACTGGAATTCCTCCTGGGGTGACCAGGAAGAGACGCGGCCCCGCCCGGGTCCGCACGGGACGGACGCCGGGCAGGGCGCAACAGCTCGAGTGATGACCGAACTTCCTACCCAGAATGACCTGGGCGAGGTTCAGAGGGTCTGCGGGCCTGGATGCCGCACTCTCAGCGCTGTGGCGCTCCCCTGTCGGAATATGAAGATATGTGTACGGCCTAAAGACTACCGCTCGGTGGCCGCGAGCTGACCGCACGCCCCGTCGATCTCCTGACCACGGGTGTCCCGGACCGTCACGGGAACGCCGTGCGCGGCGATCGCCTCGACGAACGCCTTCTCGTCCTCGGGCCGGGAGGCCGTCCACTTCGAGCCCGGGGTCGGGTTGAGCGGGATGAGGTTGACGTGCACGGGCTTGCCGCGCAGCAGCCGCCCGAGCCGGTCACCGCGCCAGGCCTGGTCGTTGATGTCCCGGATCAGCGCGTACTCGATGGACAGCCGGCGCCCGGAGCGCTCGGTGTACTCGAACCCGGCGTCCAGCACCTCGCGCACCTTCCACCGCGTGTTCACGGGGACGAGGGTGTCGCGCAGCTCGTCGTCCGGCGCGTGCAGGGAGATCGCGAGCCGGCACTTGAAGCCCTCGTCGGCGAACCGGTGGATGGCCGGCACCAGCCCGACCGTCGACACGGTGATGCCCCGCTGCGAGAGCCCGAGCCCGTCCGGCGCCGGGTCGGTGAGCGCGCGGATGGCGCCGACGACCCGCTTGTAGTTGGCGAGCGGCTCCCCCATCCCCATGAAGACGATGTTGGACAGCCGGGCCGGCCCCCCGGGCACGTCCCCGTCCCGCAGCGCCCGCATCCCGTCGACGATCTGGTGCACGATCTCCGCGGTGGACAGATTCCGGTCGAGCCCCGCCTGCCCGGTGGCACAGAACGGGCAGTTCATCCCGCACCCTGCCTGCGAGCTGATGCACATGGTCACCCGGTCCGGGTACCGCATCAGCACCGACTCCACGAGCGTGCCGTCGAACAGCCGCCACAGGGTCTTGCGCGTGGTCCCCTGGTCCGTCGACAGATGCCGGACGACCGACATCAGGTCCGGCAGCAGCGCCTCACGCAGCTTCTCGCGCGCGCCGGCGGGGATGTCCGTCCACTCCGCCGGGTCGTGGGCGTAGCGCGCGAAGTAGTGCTGCGACAGCTGCTTGGCGCGGAACGGCTTCTCACCGATCTCCGCCACGACCTCCTTCCGCTCGGCGGGCGAGAGGTCGGCGAGATGCCGCGGCGGCTTCTTGGCTCCGCGGGGGGCGACGAAAGTGAGTTCTCCGGGCTTAGGCATGGCCGTACCAGTGTCGCAGATCCAATCGGGTGGCCCGGGCCGCCCGGATCCGGGCGAAGGGCGGGCTACCAGTTCCGTTCGGCGGTGGTCTTCGCCGGGCCGAGGACGTCCACATGGCCGTGATCGGCGTACCCGGCGCGCCGCCAGTCGGCGAACGCCTTGGCGGTGCGGTCGGCGCTCTCCTGCTCTCCCACGCCGTAGTCGACCCGGACCACGGCCACGCTGCGGGCGCTGTCGGCGGGCACCCGGACGTTCACGCTCGTCACGTGGGCGGCGAGGAAGGCGTCCGCTTTCGGGGCGTCCGTCGTGAGGTACGCACGGAATTCGCGGAGCATCGGGAACCAGCGGTGCGGGCCGCTCACCGGCACGTCCCCGCCGTCTTCGGTGGTGTCGCCGAGGGCGGGGTCGTCGGTGTCCTGCTGGTCGTCGGTGGTGGTGTCGGGAAGGCTGCCCTGGTCGTCGCTGGTCTCGTCCGGAAGACTGCTGCCCTGGTCGTCGCTGGTCTCGTCCGGAAGACTGCTCTGGTCGTCGGTGGTCTGGTCGGGGAGTTCGCTCTCGCTGTCGTCGCTCGTCTCGTCCGTCGTCGACGATCCCGGGCCGGACGTGACAGTCGATCGTGCCCCGGCCTGCTGCGTGCCGCAGGCGGTCAGCGGCAGGCAGCAGAAGGCAAGCACCACGGCGACGGGCGCGTACCGAGTCTTCAACTTCATGTGTGTCCCCCTTCACACAGTGAGAGGGGGACACACAGCCCAGAGTTCCACTGATCGCGGCGGGGCTACGCCATCCCGTGCTCCAGCCGGTCCTTCAGCAGCCGCTCGTTGTGCGGGAGCTCCTTGCGGACCTGGGGGCGGACGACGAGGGGCAGAAGGACCTTGCCCATGCCCTTGCCCTCGAAGTCGAGCTCCATGGTGACGCGGGAGCGGCGGCCGTCGTCGAGCGGGGTGATCTCGCCGTGGACATGGCCGCGGATGGGACCGTCGATTCCCTGCAGACCCCAGGCGCGCGGTGGGTCGTACTCGGTGTACTCCATGGTCATCGGCACGTCCCGGCGGCCGACGTGCCGGGTGATCCGTACCCGGGAGCCGACGCCCACAGGGCCGGGGTCGAGCGGCTCCGCCGAGACCGCGCTCTGCTGCCACTCCGGCAGGTGGGACGGGTCGATGACATACGCCCAGACGTCCTCGGGGGTGCGGTCGACGTCGATCGAATCACGGAAGTCGGACATGCAGTCCGCCCCCTTCCAGGGAGATCCCCCCTGAGGGCCCTCACCTGAAATCGTCCCACTCGGCCGCCCCGGCGGCCACGGCAGCGGGCCCCCGCCCTGGGATCAGGACGGGGGCCCGCACGAGCCGGAGAACGCACGTGGATCAACCGGAATCAACCGGAAACAACCGGAATCAGCCGGAACCCACGAACAGCACGAGCAGCAGCCACACCACGGGAGCCGTGGGCAGGAGCGAGTCCAGCCGGTCCATGATGCCGCCGTGGCCGGGGAGCAGCGTGCCCATGTCCTTGATGCCCAGGTCCCGCTTGATCATGGACTCGCCGAGGTCGCCGAGGGTGGCGCTGGCCGCGACGGCGAAGCCGAGCAGCAGGCCCTGCCACCAGGTCCCCTCGTCGATCACGAACTGCATCAGCAGCGCGCCGGCGACCATCGCGAACGACACCGCGCCGAGCAGACCCTCACGGGTCTTGCCGGGACTGATGCGCGGGGCGAGCTTGGTCCTGCCGAAGCGCCAGCCGACGGCGTACGCGCCCGTGTCGCTGACGACCGTCAGCAGCAGGAACGTCATGACGCGGAAGGCCCCGTCGTCGGCGGTGAGCATCAGGGCGACGAAGGTGGCGAGGAAGGGGACGTAGAAGGCGGCGAAGACGCCGGCCGTGACGTCCTTGAGGTAGCCCTCGGGCGGTTCCGTCATCCGCCAGACCAGCACGGCGAGCGCGGTGAGTGCCATGGCGACCCAGGCGCCCTCGGGCCCCCGGACGTATCCGCTGACGACCATCGCCGCACCGCCGACCGCGAGCGGCACGAGCGGCGCCTTGATGCCCTTGCGCTCCTGCAGCCTGCTGGTCAGCTCCCACAGACCCACGACGACGGCGACCGCGATCACGCCGACGAACACGGCCTTGACGACGAACAGCGACGCGACGATCACCGCACCGAGCCCGACCCCGACCCCTATGGCCGCGCCCAGGTCTCGGCCCGCACTCTTCTTCTGGGGTGCGGGCGCCGGGTGAGGGGCGTCGGGCATGGGCTCCGGATTCTGCGGCACTGCCGCAGGGGGCTGTGCCGACGGGGTGTCATCACCACGGGCGGCGCCGGCGTGGGCGCCGCCGTAGGTCTCGTCTCGGAACAAGGGGCCGCCCAGCCGAGCGGCCCCCCGGTCGTCATCCTGGTGACCGCCGTGTGCGGATACGTCGGGGCCGATGGGCATGGGGCGAGTCTGCTGCGCCTCAGGCGCATCGTACGCGGGACCCGCCGGGGCAGCGCCCTGGACAGGCCCCTGGTCGACGGGCCCCCAGTACCCGGCCCGCGACCCGGTGTGTGGCGGTGAGCCCCAGGAAGAGTCGTTCATCAGACCTCGAGCAGCTCCGCTTCCTTGTGCTTCAGGAGCTCGTCCACCTGAGTGACGTACTTCGCGGTGGTGTCGTCGAGCTCCTTCTCCGCACGGCGGCCCTCGTCCTCGCCGACCTCGCCGTCCTTGATGAGCTTGTCGATCGCGTCCTTGGCCTTGCGACGGACCGCGCGGATGGACACCTTGGCGTCCTCGCCCTTGCCCTTGGCGACCTTGATGTAGTCGCGGCGGCGCTCCTCGGTGAGCTCGGGGAACACCACCCGGATGATGTTGCCGTCGTTGCTCGGGTTGACGCCCAGGTCGGAGTCGCGGATCGCCTGCTCGATGTTGCGCAGCGCGCTCTTGTCGAACGGGGTCACGACCGCCATGCGCGGCTCCGGCACGGAGAACGAAGCCAGCTGGTTGATCGGCGTCGGCGCGCCGTAGTAGTCGGCCACGATCTTGTTGAACATCGCCGGGTGCGCACGGCCGGTGCGGATCGCGGCGAAGTCCTCCTTGGCGACCACGACGGCCTTCTCCATCTTCTCCTCGGCCTCGAGGAGGGTCTCTTCGATCACCACTTGCTCCTGCGTGTCTTGAGTAGGCCCGGCTGCGGTTCCCTGTCGGTGGCGGCGGCCGGCTGCGTCGCGTCTTCTTCCTGCACGGTTCCCGACCGGCAGGACATTGTCCATCCCCCGACCCGGGTCCGTCCCCCGGTCAGGTGTTGTCGTGCGGACCGGAGAGAGACTGAAGAGTCCCACCGGTCGTGGACCGGGGGTTTTCGGTCAGGCCCGGCTGCCCTGCTCACCCACCAGCGTGCCGATCTTCTCACCCTTGACGGCGCGAGCGATATTGCCCTCGGCCAGAAGCTCGAAGACGAGGATCGGGAGCTTGTTGTCGCGGCACAGCGTGACGGCGGTGGCGTCGGCGACCTTCAGGTCGCGGGTGATGACGTCCCCGTAGCCGAGGGCGTCGAACTTGACGGCGGCCGGGTTGGTCTTCGGGTCGGAGTCGTAGACGCCGTCCACGCCGTTCTTGCCCATCAGCAGCGCCTCGGCGTCGATCTCCAGGGCACGCTGGGCGGCGGTGGTGTCGGTGGAGAAGTACGGCATGCCCATACCGGCGCCGAAGATGACCACGCGGCCCTTCTCCAGGTGGCGCACGGCGCGCAGCGGGATGTACGGCTCGGCGACCTGGCCCATGGTGATGGCGGTCTGCACCCGGCTGTCGATGCCCTCCTTCTCCAGGAAGTCCTGGAGGGCGAGGCAGTTCATGACCGTGCCGAGCATGCCCATGTAGTCGGAGCGGGCGCGGTCCATGCCGCGTACCTGCAGTTCGGCGCCGCGGAAGAAGTTGCCGCCGCCGATGACGACCGCGATCTCGGCGCCGTCCCGGACGACGGCTGCGATCTCGCGGGCGATCTTGTGCACCACGTCGGGGTCCACACCCAGGCCGCCGCCACCGGCGAAGGCCTCTCCGGACAGCTTCAGCAGAAACCGGCCGCTCACTTTGCCGTCGTCGCTCTTCTGGGCCTTGGTGGTCATGACGTTCTCGCTTCTTTGACGGGTCGCACACACGAGGAGGCCATTGCCGGTGTGGGGTGTCGTTCGCATCCCATGCGCGGCAATGGCCTCCTCGTCAGATCTGCTGTCGTCCGTCACGCGCCCGCGTGACGGCGTACCGGACGACTGCACCCGACCCTATCGGGCCGACGCGCCGATCGCGGCACGGACTCAGATGCCGACCTTGATGCGCGAGAAGCGCTTCAGGGTGACACCGGCCTCGTCCAGGACCTTCTGGACGGACTTCTTGTTGTCGAGCGCGTACGGCTGACCGAGCAGCGTGGCGTCCTTGAAGAAGCCGTTGAGGCGACCCTCGACGATCTTCGGCAGGGCGGCCTCGGGCTTGCCCTCGGCGCGGGTGGTCTCCTCGGCGACGCGGCGCTCGGACTCGACGACCTCGGCCGGCACGTCCTCCTTGGAGAGGTACTTCGGCGCGAAGGCGGCGATGTGCTGGGCGATGCCCTTGGCGACGTCGGCGTTCGGCTTGTCCAGCTCGACGAGGACACCGATCTGCGGGGGCAGGTCGGGCATCGTGCGGTGCATGTACGCGGTCACGAAGCCGTCGGCGAACTGCGCGAAGCGGTCCAGCACGATCTTCTCGCCGAGGTTGGCGTTGGCCTCGTCCACGAACGCCTGGACGGTCTTGCCGGCCTCGATCTCGGAGGCGAGCAGCGCCTCGATGTCGGCCGGGGCGGTCTTGGCGACGTGCGCGGCGATCGCGCCGGCGACGGCCTGGAACTTCTCGCCCTTGGCGACGAAGTCCGTCTCGCACTTCAGCTCGACGAGGACACCGGAGGAGTTGTCGTCGGCGATGACGGAGACCACGGCGCCGTTCTCGGCGGAGCGGCCTTCGCGCTTGGCGACGCCCTTCTGGCCCTTGATACGGAGCGCCTCGACGGCCTTCTCGACGTTGCCCTCGGCCTCGTCCAGCGCCTTCTTGCAGTCCATCATGCCGGCGCCGGTGAGCTCACGGAGCTTCTTGACGTCGGCGGCGGTGTAGTTCGCCATGATCTGTGAATCTCTCTCGGAGTTCGAAGTCTCGAAGATCTACGAAGATCTGGGGGCTGTGGGTGAACGGCGGGCGGCGTACTCGACGCCCCCCGCCGTCACTTCGTCCCTACGACCGTACGGGCGCGACGGCGACCGCACGGCCTACGGCCTGAATCAGGCCTGCTCGCCCTCGGCGGCCGGAGCCTCGGCGGGGGCGGCCTCAGCGGCCGGGGCCTCGGCAGCGGGGGCCTCAGCGGCGGGGGCCTCAGCGGCGGGCGCCTCGGCCTCAGCGGCCGGAGCCTCGGCAGCGGCCTCGGCCGGCTTCTCGGCGGCCTCGGTGTCGGCCTTCTTCTCGCCGCCCTCGAGCAGGTCGCGCTCCCACTCGGCCAGCGGCTCGCCCGCGGCCTTCTCGCCCTTGTCACCGGTGGCGACACGAGAGCGGGAGATGAGGCCCTCGGCGACCGCGTCGGCGATCACGCGGGTGAGCAGGGTGACGGAGCGGATCGCGTCGTCGTTGCCCGGGATCTTGTAGTCGACCTCGTCGGGGTCGCAGTTGGTGTCGAGGATGGCGACGACCGGGATGTTGAGCTTCCGGGCCTCGCCGACCGCGATGTGCTCCTTCTTGGTGTCCACGATCCAGACGGCGCTGGGCACCTTGGACATCTCGCGGATACCACCGAGGGTCTTCTCCAGCTTGGCCTTCTCACGCGAGAGGACCAGGAGCTCCTTCTTGGTCAGACCCGAAGCGGCGACGTCCTCGAAGTCGATCTGCTCGAGCTCCTTGAGGCGCTGCAGACGCTTGTAGACGGTGGAGAAGTTGGTGAGCATGCCGCCCAGCCAGCGCTGGTTGACGTAGGGCATGCCGACGCGGGTGGCCTGCTCGGCGATGGCCTCCTGCGCCTGCTTCTTCGTGCCGACGAACATGACCGTGCCGCCGTGGGCGACGGTCTCCTTGACGAACTCGTAGGCGCGGTCGATGTACGACAGCGACTGGAGCAGGTCGATGATGTAGATGCCGTTGCGCTCGGTGAAGATGAAGCGCTTCATCTTCGGGTTCCAGCGACGGGTCTGGTGACCGAAGTGGACGCCGCTCTCCAGCAGCTCCCGCATCGTGACGACGGCCATGGCCGTTCTCCTTGTTTTTCTCGGTTGTGCCGCGGGTGCCGGACGGCTCCCGCGCCTGACGCCCGCGGTGCGCCGAGCCACGAAGGACCGAGGGGCGCGGATACCGGGAGACCGACCGTGGCCGGCGCCCGATACCGGGGCGTGCGAAGTCGACCCGGTGACCCGGATCGCCAGAAGAAGTGTACGGGACCCGCGAGGCGCCGGGTGACGCCGCTGTCCACAACCGGTGAGTAGTCCACAGGTCCGAGCCGTGATCCGGGAGATGCGGAACGGTTTTCCCATGTACGCGAAGCGATGTCTCGGCGGCCTGGCGCTGCTCCTGTTGATCACGATGCTGGCGTCCGTGGCGTGGGCGGACCCGCAGGTCCCGCCGCGAGCCCTCGCGCCCCCGCCGGCTCCCGTCCCGGCACTCGGCCGCTCCTGGCCGGTGGGCACACGCCCGGCGGTGGTACGCGGCTGGGAGCCCCCGGCCACGCCGTACGCGCGCGGTCACCGGGGCGTCGACCTGGCGGCTTCGCCGGGCGCCCCGGTGCGGACGGTGGCCCCGGGCCGCGTGTCCTTCGCGGGGCGGGTGGCGGGCCGGGGGGTCGTCGCGGTGGAGCTGACGGACACGGGTGAGCCGCCGCTGCGGACGACCTATGAGCCGGTACGGGCCTCGGTGAAGAAGGGCGACGAGGTGGCCCCGGGCCAGGTGATCGGCACGATGGAACCGGTGGGGTCGCACTGCACGGTGACGTGTGTGCACTGGGGGCTGCTGCGGGGCGAGGCGTACCTGGACCCGCTGTCGCTGCTGCCCCCGTGGCTGCTGCGCCGGGGCCCGTCGCGGCTGCTGCCGGTGCTCGGCGTCCCCCTGCCGTAGCTCAGCCCAGGACGCCCCGCAGGACCACGGAGACCGCCGCGTCCGTGATCGCCGAAGGATCCTCGGCGGCTCCCAGCTCAATCCGCCGCACCGCCGCGTCCACGACGCCCTGCAGCAGCATGGCCGCAAGCCGGGGCTCCGTGTGCCCGAGCTCCGCCAGAGCCTCCCCGATCATCGATACGAGCCCGCCGTGCGCCGCGCGGATCTTCTCCCGGGCCCCGGCGTCCAGTTCGCTCGCCGAGATCGCCACGACGGCCCGGTGCCGGCGGTCCCCCACCAGCGCGAGCTGCTCTCGCACATACGCCTCGACCTTGGCCTCCGCGCCGTCGGCGGCGGCCATGGCCGTCTCGACCTCCGCCGCCCAGACCGGGAAGTCGACCTCGCACAGTTCCTCGACCACGGCGGCCCGCGACCGGAAGTACTCGTACACGGACGAGCGCGCGAGCCCTGTCCGCTCGGCGAGGGCCGGGAAGGTCAGCGCCTCCGTCCCGCCTTCGGACAACAGGGAGCGTGCCGCGTCCAGCAGGGCGGCACGCTGCATCGACCGGTGCTCGGCCACGGAGGCCGCTCGAATCCTTGGCACGTCAACCACTCTACGGACGCGCCACCCCCGACGGGAGTGACTTCGGCCGTCAGCGACCGAAGCTCGCGAGTTTCGCGCGCAGCTGGAGCACGGACTTGGTGTGGATCTGGCTGACCCTGCTCTCGGTCACGCCCAGCACGTTCCCGATCTCGGCGAGCGTCAGCCCCTCGTAGTAGTACAGGGTGACGACCGTCTTCTCCCGGTCGGGCAGGGTGTTGATCGCCCGCGCCAGGAACCGCCTGAGCTCCCGGTCCTCGGCCACCTCCACGGGGTTGTCGGCGGCGGTGTCCTCGAGGGTGTCCATCAGGCTCAGCCGGTCGCCGCCCTCACCCCCGACGTGCAGCAGCTCCTCCAGCGCCACCACGTTGGCCAGCGACAGCTGACTGAACACGGCGTGCAGCTCGTCCACCGCGATGCCCAGCTCGGCGGCCACCTCGCACTCCGAAGGAGTCCGCCGCAGCCGCGCCTCCAGCGTGGCGTAGGCGCGCTCGACGTTGCGCGCCTTCTGCCGCACCGACCGCGGGATCCAGTCCAGGGCCCGCAGCTCGTCGATCATCGCGCCCCGGATCCGGGTGATCGCGTACGTCTCGAACTTGATCTCCCGGTCGATGTCGAACTTCTCGATCGCGTCGATCAGTCCGAAGACCCCGGAGGACACGAAGTCGGCCTGCTCCACGTTCGGCGGCAGACCGACGCTCACCCGTCCCGCCACGTACTTCACCAGCGGCGAGTAGTGCAGGATCAGCTGCTCCCGCAGCCGCTCGTCCCCCGTGTCCTTGTACGACCGCCACAGCTCGTCGAGCGTCGAGGGAGCGGGCGGCCGCACGCTGCCACCGTCGCGGGCGGCTGGGGGGATCGCCGCCCGGTCGGGCCCGGAGGTGTGCTGGGGCATTCGTCGCCTTGTGCCGTTCTGCCGTGAAGTGCGTGAGGTGGGTACCGCGTGGTGCAGTGGTGCCGTTCTGTGCCGGAATCCTCGTGAGCGTAGCGTGACTGGGGTGTCGCGGTGCGCGAAGGGCGTGCTCGGGCCGGTACGCAGATACGTTCCGCTGGGCGCACTCCAGGGTCGCCGCGCTCGCTGTGGGTCATCACCGGGATGGGTCAACTGCCGCAATTCCCAAGGCTTTCGGCGTTCCCCCGGACGGCCGAACCTCCCGGGTCAACACGAGCGTCCACCTCCTCGAACGGAGACCATCGCCTGGCGTGTCAACTTCCAGCCGTCGCCGTGTCGTTCGACGTAACCGAGTGCCTTGAGTTCGTACAGCCTCGCGAGCGCGTCGTCCGGTGTGGTGCGGGCCTCGCGGGCGACCTCGTCGACCCCGGCGGGTCTGCGGGCGGGGAGCGCGGCCAGGACACGCCGGGCGCCCGGCTCCAGGAGGTCGAGCGGCAGCACCGGCCCGCGCCGGTCCGGGGCCAGCTCCCCCATGTCGCCGACCAGCTCGACGACCTCGGCGGCGTCGGTGACCAGCACGGCCTCCCCGCGCAGCAGCTCGTGCACACCGGCCGAGAGACTGCTCGTGGCCGGCCCCGGCACCCCCATCGTGTGCCGACCCAGCCGCTGCGCCGCCCGCGCGGTGACCAGTGAGCCGCTGCGGTACGCGGCCTCGACGACGACCGTGCCCCGGGTGAGGGCGGCGATCACCCGGTTGCGCAGGATGAACCTGCTCGGCGTCGGGTGGTCGCCGGGCGGCAACTCCCCGACCACCAGCCCCTGTTCCCCGATCCGGTTGATCAGCTCGGTGTGCCCGCGCGGGTAGGGCCGGTCGACCCCGCAGGCGAGGACGGCGACGGTGGCGCCGCCCGCGCCGAGGGCGCCCCGGTGGGCGGCCCCGTCGATGCCGTAGGCCCCGCCGGACACGACCACCCACCCTCGTTCGGCGAGCCCGCAGGCCAGGGCGGCGGCCATGTGGGCGCCGTACTCGGTGCAGGCGCGGGCGCCCACGACGGCGACCGACCGCAGCGCCCACATCCGCAGACTGGGCCGCCCTCGCACCCAGAGCCCCAGCGGCCGGGCATCGCCGAGTTCGTCCAGGGTGCCGGGCCACTCGGCGTCTCCCGGGCACACGAACCGCACCCCGGCCTCCCGCGCCACGGCCAGGTCCCGCTCCGGCTCGGCCCGCCCGGCCCGCGCCAGCATCCCGGCCCAGCGCTTCGCGGTCACCCCGGGCAACGGCTCCCCGTCGCCCCGCAACCGGCGCACCACCTCGCGCACGCCCCGCTTCCGCACCCACTGCCCGCCCACCTCGTCGCCGGGCTCGACGACCCGCCCGAGGAAAACGCGGGCGAGCCGCTCGTCCGCTGGGGCGCCGCCGCCCACGCCAGGACCGTTGACGTCAGGGCCGTTCATGTCAGGGCCGTTCATGTCAGCGCCCCGAGGGCCATCGGCACTCCGCGCGGCACCCCCGTGCGCAGTTGCAGGGCCAGGGCCACGTCCATGGCGTCGGGCCGGTCGTGGCCGACCAGGTCGGCGACGGTCCAGGCGACGCGCAGCACCCGATCGAGCCCGCGGGCGGTCAGCCCCCCGCGCTCCAGGTTCCGTTCCGCCTCGTCCATGGCGCCGATCGCGGCATGCCAGCGGTTGCGCAGCTCACGGCCGGGGATCTCGCTGTTGGTCCGCCACCCGGTGCCCGCCAACCGGGCCGCCGCACGCTCGCGGGCGGCCCGGACCCGGTCGGCGACGGTCGCCGTGGACTCGCCTCCGGGACCGCGGTGCGCCAGCTCGGCCCGGCCGACCGGGTCGACCTCGACGCGCAGGTCGACCCGGTCGAGCAGAGGCCCGGAGAGCCGCGCCTGGTAGCGGCGGATCGCCGAGGGCGGACACTCGCACACGGTGTCGCGTTGCGAGAATCGGCCGCAGGGGCACGGATTGGCCGCCAGCACCATCAGGAACCGGGCCGGGAAGCGCACCACTCCCGCGCTGCGCGCGATCACCACGTGCCCCGCCTCCAGCGGCTGCCGCAGGGCGTCGAGGGCCTGGCCGCCGAACTCGGGGGTCTCGTCGAGGAAGAGCACCCCTCGATGGGCCAGCGAGACGGCGCCGGGGCGGGCGAACCCCGCCCCGCCCCCGACCAGCGACTGCATCGTCGCCGAGTGGTGCGGGGCGCAGTACGGGGGCACGTCGATGAGGGGCTTGCCCGGTGGCAGCAGTCCGGCCACCGAGTGCACCGCCGTGACCTCCAGCGACTCCTCCCTGCTCAGCCGGGGCAGCACGGCCGGCAGTCGCTCCGCGAGCATGGTCTTGCCCGCTCCGGGCGGTCCCTCGAGGAACAGGTGGTGTCCGCCCGCCGCGGCGACCTCGACCGCGGTCCGCGCCGAGCGCTGCCCGACCACGTCCGCGAGGTCGTGCCCGTGGTCCTGCTGGGCGGCGCCCATGCTGTGCATCCCGGTGGCCGCGCCGGTGCCGGGCATCCTGAGGCCGGCCAGGAGCGGGTCGGGGCGGCCCGCCTCGTCCGGTTCCTCCTCGGGCACGGGTTCGTCCGCGAGGACGGCGATGAGCTGCCGCAGGCTGCGCACCCCGAGCACGGAGACGCCCGGGACCAGCGACGCCTCGGCGGCGGCGCACTCCGGCACGACCACCTGTTCGTATCCGGCGTCGGCCGCGGCCAGCACCGCGGGGAGGATGCCCCGGACCGGACGCACCCGTCCGTCCAGGCCCAGTTCCCCGATCATCACGATGTCGGCGAGCACCCGTGGGTCGATCCGCTCGGCCGCACCGAGCACGGCGCTGGCGATGGCGAGGTCGAAGCCGCTGCCGCCCTTGGGCACCGAGGCCGGGCTGAGGCCCACGGTGAGTTTCTTCTGCGGCCACTCGCCGCCCGAGTTCACCACGGCCGCCCGGACCCGGTCCCGGCTCTCGCTCAGGCTCTTGTCCGGCAGCCCCACCAGGGTGAAGGCCGCCACGCCGGGTTCGAGGTCGGCCTGGACCTCGACGACGACGCCCTCGACGCCCACCAGCGCCACCGAGCACGTACGCGCGAACCCCATCTCAGGCCACCCCCCGCGCGTGCTCGACGACGGCCGCGCCGCGACGGGGCAGGACGACGCCGATCAGGTCGATGCGGACGCCGCCGGGCGGGGCTCCCCCGTGCGTCTGGATCCACCGCTCGGCGAGGCCGCGCAGCCGCTCGGCCTTCTCGGGGGTCACCGCCGCCATCGGGTGCTGGAAGGCGCCGCCCCTGCGGGTCTTCACCTCGCAGACGACCAGGACGTCACCGTCCCTGGCGACGATGTCGATCTCACCGGTCCTGCCGCAGCGCCAGTTGCGCTCCAGGACCGTCATCCCGGCCTCGGTCAGCCGCCGGGCGGCCAGTTCCTCGCCGTACCTGCCGAGTGCGCCTCGGGCCAGATCCGTGTTCGTGCTCATGTGGGCACCACCTCCGGCACCCACGCTCACGCATCCGCCGCCACAAAAAGGATCTTGGTGGAGAACTCGGCGACTGTGGATAACCCGGTCACCCACACGGGCGTCCGCCCGCGAGCCTCAGCTCCCCGGAAGCTCCAGGTCGCTCTTGTTCAGCTCCTCGATGTTCACGTCCTTGAACGTGAGCACTCGTACCTGCTTCACGAACCGGGCCGGCCGGTACATGTCCCACACCCAGGCGTCGGCCATCGACACCTCGAAGAACACCTCGCCCTGGACCGAGTGCACCTGCATCTCGTAGTCATTGGTGAGGTAGAAGCGCCGCTCGGTCTCGATCACGTATTTGAACAGACCGACGACATCGCGGTACTCCCGGTAGAGCTTCAGCTCCATCTCGGTCTCGTACTTCTCGAGGTCCTCGGCGCTCATGGCATGTTCCCCTTCAGCCGTGCGATCTCCCCATTGTGCGCCAGTCCCGTGCGCCTCTAGACGATTTCCGTGTCCAGGGTTACGGGTCCGGCCGGGGGACCGTCGTCGAGCAGCGTGCGCAGCAGCTCGGCGAGTCTGGTCGGATACACCGTCTCATGTGCCCGGGTCAGTTCCTGACACGTCCACCAACGTGCTCCGGCGACGCTGCGCCGCTCCAGCTCGGTCAGGGCCGTGGGCCGGGGCGCCGCACCGTGCGTGTCGGCCGTCCGGGCCAGGTAGTACCACTCGTCCTGGTCCCAGCGACGGCCCGCGAACGGGAAGGAGCACGTCCGTCGCCACAGCACCGGGCCGAGCTCGATCTCGGTGATGCCGGTCTCCTCGGCGAGTTCCCGCAGAGCAGCCTGTTCACGGGTCTCGTCGCCCTCCACGCCCCCGCCGGGCGTGAACCACCAGTCGTCGGCCGGGTCGTCCGGTTCGTGGCCGTGCAGCAGCAGGATGCGGTCCTGCGGGTCGAGCAGGACGACCCGGGCGACCTTGCGCAGTCCGCCCTCATAGGAGTCGACGCCCGTGCCCACCGAGCCGCCCGTGCCCACCGAGCCGCCCGCGCCGCCCGTCGCCTCAGCGGGCACCGGCCGGCTCCGGCTGGGGACGGGTGCGACGGCCGGAGGTCCGCTTGGCGATCGGGCCGTACGCGCCGCCGCCGAGGACCAGCACGGCGCCGGCGAGGATCATCCAGGTGATCGTCCGCAGCGGGCCCGGCTGGGAGAGGGCGCCGAGCGTCTCGAAGCCCGTGGGGCGCTTCAGCATGCCGTTCATGGGCCAGACGACGGAGTCGACGCGGGCCTTGACGGCACTGCGCGCGACCGTGCCCTGGGCCGCGTCGGTGAGGTGGGCGGTGGAGTCCAGCGAGCCCTGCCGCTCGTCGCCGAGCAGGAAGAGCCTGCCGTCGGGGACCTTCACGGTCGGGAAGTTCTTGATCTCGGCCAGGCTGCCCGGGGGCAGATACGGTTCTTCGATCTGCTTGCCGTTGACGGTGAGCTTGCCGTCGGTGCAGCAGGAGACCGTGTCGCCGCCGACGGCGACCACCCGCTTGACGACGAGCGCGTTGGTCACCCACGTCTTGTCGCTGAAGACGACGACGTCCCCGCGGCGCACCTCGCCGCCGTCGACCCGCTCGGCCAGCACGCGGTCGCCGGCGGCGATCGTCGGGCTCATGGAGCTGGTGGGCACGGTGTACGGCCGGTAGATCAGGGCTCCCCAGCCGAATCCGCCGAGGAACAGCGCGAGGCCCAGTGCGACGGCCAGTCCGGACAGTCGCTGTCCGGTCCGGCTGCCCACCGGGCCACTGCTGGTGCCACCGCCACTGTGCGGGGCCGTACGCGTCATGCTCTCGCCACCCATGGGTCCGCACCCTACCCGGCGGTACCGAATCGGGTCAGCCCTTCTTTCCCGCTCTTCCCCGGTCTCCCCCCGTCTTCCCCGGCCGTGGTCACAAGCTTGGGAAAGGGTTTGCCGAATGGAAGCCGGAAGATCAGCGGGTCGCGGACTCCTGCGTGCGCCGACGGCGCCACAGGACCACCGGCACGGCCCCGGCGAAGGCGAGGCCCTGCGGGGCGACCGTCAGGGCCGCGGACGCCGCGGACTGGTCGCTCAGGCCGGTCTGGTCGAAGGTGTCCGGCACCGGCAGGGTGCCCCAGCGGCTGAGCGGCCAGGCCTTGACGATGGCGCGCCCGACGACCTGGTCGACGGGCACCATGCCGTGGTTCACGTCCGACTGGTTGTAGCGCGAGTCGCGCGAGTTCTGGCGGTGGTCGCCCATGACCCAGACGTAGCCCTTGGGGACCTTCACCGAGAACTGGCCGCCCTGGTCGTCCTGGCTGCACGGGGTGTTGCCGGGGTACACGTACGGCTCGTTCAGCGCCTTGCCGTTGACCGTGAGCGGGCCCGTGCCCTTGCAGGAGACGGTGTCGCCACCGACGCCGATGACCCGCTTGATCAGGTCCTTCTCCTCCGCGGACGGCATCAGGCCGATCCAGCTGAGGAAGGTCTGGAAGGCGTTCGGATCGGCGGTGTTCTCGCCCGCCAGCCAGTCGTCGGGGTCGTGGAAGACGATGACCTCGCCGCGCTCCGGCTCGGAGCCGAACCACGGGGTCAGTTTGTCGACGAGGACCCGGTCACCGATCTTGAGGGTGTTCTCCATCGAGGCCGACGGAATGGAGAACGCCTGCACCAGGAACGTCTTGATCAGCAGGGCGAGGACGAGCGCGATGCCGATCAGGATCGGCAGCTCCTTCCAGAAGGAGCGTGGCTTCTTCGCCTTCGGGGCCGAGTCGCCCGACCCCTCGCCACCGGTCCCGGGCGGCTCGTCCGCGGGCGGACCGCCACCGCCCGCCACCGGGTCATTCTCTGCGTTCACGGCGCTGTCCGAGGCCGGGTCGGCGGCTTCCACGGACCGTCCGCGGTGATCCTCGCCGTCGTGCCCGGACCGTGCGCCAACCGCCACATCCCCCACGCCAACTCCTCACTCTGTGCCGCTGCCTGCCCCACATGCGACGCAGGCCCACTACTCCCATAACGAGCGGGAGTTCCGCAGGGCTCGGGAGTTGTCGAATCGATCCGTTCGGATCGCCGGGAGCAACCCTATGCGACAGCTGGGCGGAGGCGGTCGCCGTGGCGGCCGAGCCGGTTACGGATGAGAAAGTTTGCGGTTCTTTGAGACGGACCCAGTGGCCCAGGGGCCAGGCGATGACCATGGCCCGCCCCACCACCTCGTCCTCCGAGACGGTGCCCCCGTAGTCGGTGTTCTGGTGGGAGCGGGAGTCCGCGGAGTTGGCCCGGTGGTCGCCCATCACCCACAGTCGGCCCTGCGGGACGGTGATGTCGAACGGCGTGCTGGAGGGCTCGTTGCCGGGATACAGATAGGCCCCCTCCTCCAGGGGGACCCCGTTGACGGTCACCCGCTTCTGCGCGTCACAGCACACGACGCGGTCGCCGCCCACCCCGACGACGCGCTTGATGAGGTCCTTCTCGTTGTCGGACGGCAGCAGACCGATGAAGGTGAGCCCTTCCTTGATCTGCTTGACGACGACGGGGTCCTTCTTCTTGGTCGTCGTCTGCTCGTCGTTGAGCCAGCCGCCGGGGTCCTTGAACACGACGACGTCCCCGCGCTCGGGCTTGGAGCCGAACCACGGGGTGAACTTGTCGACGAGGACGCGGTCGCCGATCCGGATCGTCTGCTCCATGGAGCCGGACGGGATCACGAAGGCCTGCACCAGGAACGTCTTCAGGACCAGCGCTATCAGGACGGCGACCCCGACCAGCAGCGGTATCTCGCGGACGGCGGAGCGCCTGCGCTTGCGCTTGACCTTGCGCTGCAGTTTGCGCCGCTCCGCGCGCGTGCGACCGCCGGCCGGGCTGGAGGCGCGCCGGACGCCGGTGGGCAGGAGCTGGTCCGCGGCCGAGGCGGGGACGCCGCGCGGTTTGCCGCGGTTACCCATGGGCGCCCTCCCCACCGGGCACGCGCGCGTAGGCGCTCGGGCGGGGCAGTCGGGTGAGGTGCGCATACGGCCAGACGATCCAGTCGGCACGGCCGATCACGTCGTCGACGGGGATCATGCCGCCGCCCGGTGAGCCCAGGTGGTCCCGGGAGTCGCTGGAGTGGCTGCGGTGGTCGCCGAGGACGAACAGGGAGCCCTTGGGCACGGCCACGTCGAAGGCCACCGTGGACGGGCTGTCGCCGGGATACAGGAACCTCGACTCGTCGACCGACCGGCCGTTCACCTGGATCCTCCCCTCCTTGTCGCAGCAGACCACGTGGTCTCCCCCTACACCCACGACGCGCTTGATGTAGTCGGAGTTCCCGAAGTACCCGGTGCCGTCGAACACGATGACGTCGCCGCGCTGCGGCTCGGCACCGAAACGGTACGCCAACTTATTTACGAGAACCCGGTCGCCGATCCTCAATCCGTTTTCCATGGATCCGCTGGGAATCTGGAATGGTTGCGCCACGAAAGCGTTGAGGAGCAGCAAAAACACCAGGCAGATCAACAGGGACAGGCTGATCCGGCCGCCCGGCAGCCAGTCCGTGACACGTGCCGCCAACGCGAAACGCGACCGTCCCTCCACTCCCTCGGTGTCCGGGGCCTCCTGGGAGGCGTCCGCGGAAACGGAAGGGCTGGAGGAGCGGTCGCGCTCCGTCGTCGGCTGAGCTTCGGTGTCCATCGGGGCCAGATGGTATCCGGCCCCGCTTTGAACCCCTCAGAGCACTCAGTTGTCGCGCTTCTCCTTGATCTTCGCGGCCTTGCCGCGCAGCTCACGGAGGTAGTACAGCTTGGCGCGACGCACGTCACCGCGGGTCACGAGCTCGATCTTCTCGACGATCGGGGTGTGCACCGGGAAGGTGCGCTCGACGCCGACGGAGAAGGAGACCTTGCGGACCGTGAAGGTCTCGCGGACACCGGCGCCCTGGCGGCGGATCACAACGCCCTTGAACTGCTGCACACGGGAGCGGTTGCCCTCGATGACGCGCACGTGGACGTTGACGGTGTCACCCGGGCGGAAGGCCGGGACGTCGCTGCGCAGCGACGCGGCGTCGACCGTGTTGAGCAGGTTGGACATTTCGTCTGCTTTCTTCGCTGATGCCACAGGTCATCAACGGAACTAGATGTTCGAGGATTGAGTGCCGTGTGCCCGTCGAGGCGGGCGTCGTGTCCCCCTGTGGCAGGGGCGCACACCGGACGGCGCACAACAGCGACCTATTCTTCCACGCCCTCGGTCCTGCGCCAAAATCGACCGAACGGCTCCCCCTCCGGGTCGGGCGCCCAGCCCAGGATGGAGAGCATCTCGCGGTCCTTCTTGTCGAAGGTCTTCGGGTCGCAGCGCTCGATCAGGTCGGGCCGGTTGGCCGTCGTACGGCGCAGCGCCTCGTCGCGGCGCCAGCGGGCGATCTTCCCGTGGTGGCCGCTGAGCAGCACCTCGGGGATGTCCCGGCCGCGCCAGGCGGGCGGCTTGGTGTAGACGGGGCCTTCCAGGAGGTTGGCCATGGCTCCGGGGGCGAAGGAGTCGTCCCGGTGGGACTCGGCGTTGCCGAGCACCCCGGGCAGCAGGCGTGCCACGGCCTCGGTGACGACCAGGACGGCGGCTTCGCCACCGGCCAGGACGTAGTCGCCGATGGAGACCTCGTAGACGGGGATCCGGGTGGCGTACTCGTCGATGACCCGCCGGTCGATGCCCTCGTAGCGGGCCGGCGTGAAGATCAGCCAGGGGCGCTCGGAGAGCTCGACGGCCAGTTCCTGGGTGAAGGGGCGGCCGCTGGGCGTCGGCACCACGATCGCGGGCGCGCGCGAGCCTCGCTCGTAGCCGTCGGCGAGGACGGAGTCGAGGGCGTCGCCCCAGGGCTCGGTCTTCATGACCATGCCGGGTCCGCCGCCGTAGGGCGTGTCGTCGACCGTGTTGTGCCGGTCGTACGTCCACTCCCGCAGGTCGTGCACGTGGACGTCGAGCTGGCCACGCGCGCGTGCCTTGCCGACGAGGGAGACGTTCAGCGGGTCGAGGTACTCGGGGAAGATCGTGACGACGTCGAGGCGCATTACGACGCGTCCTCGCCCTCGGCCGCGTCCCGTGCGGACGCGATCTCCGCGCGGTCGTCGATGAGCCCGGGCGGCGGGTCGATGATCGCCCGCTGCTCCTCGAGGTCGATCTCGGTGACGATCGACTCGACGAACGGGATCATCACCTCGCTGCCGTCGGGCCGCTCGACGATGAAGAGGTCCTGGGAGGGCAGGTGCGAGATCTCGGTGATCCGGCCGACCTCGACGCCGTCCTTGGTGACCACGTCCAGGTCCATCAGCTGGTGGTCGTAGTACTCGTCCTCCTCCTCGGGCAGCTCGGCGGGGTCGACCTCGGCGATCAGGAGGGTGTTGCGCAGGGCTTCGGCGGCGTTGCGGTCCCGCACGCCCTCGAAGCGCAGGAGGAGACGGCCGCTGTGGACGCGGCCGGTCTCGATGGTCAGCGGGCCGGTCGAGGCCGGGTCCGTGGACAGGACGGCGCCGGGCGCGAGCCGCAGCTCCGGCTCGTCGGTGCGTACCTCGACGGTGACCTCGCCCTTGATGCCGTGGGCGCGGCCGATCCGTGCGACTACGAGCTGCACTTCTCAGATTCTCCTGTCATCACGACTACGGGCCGGGGACGGCCCAGTGGCCCTCCCCGGCCCGAGCCGGTGCTGCGAAACGCGTCAGCGGACGTGGTCCACGTCGACGAGGTCGACGCGGACGCCTCGGCCGCCGATGGCGCCCACGACGGTGCGCAGAGCGCGTGCGGTGCGGCCGTTGCGGCCGATCACCTTGCCGAGGTCGTCCGGGTGGACCCGGACCTCGAGCACGCGCCCGCGGCGCAGGTTGCGCGAGGCGACCTGCACATCGTCGGGGTTGTCGACGATGCCCTTCACGAGGTGCTCAAGCGCCTCTTCGAGCATGCTGCTCAGGCCTCGGTCGGCTCAGAGGACTCGGCCGCGGCCTCGTCCTTCTTCTCAGCCTTCTTCTTCTGGGTGATGGCCTCACCCTTGCCCGAGTCGTCGCCGCCGAGGGCCTCGAACGACGGGCGAGCCTTCTTCGGCTCGGCGACGAGCAGCGGCGCCGGGGCGGGCTCGCCCTTGAACTTCTGCCAGTCGCCCGTCTTCTTCAGGATGGCGAGAACCGGCTCGGTCGGCTGCGCGCCGACACCCAGCCAGTACGCGACACGGTCGGCGTCGACCTCGATGATCGACGGGTGGTACGTCGGCTGGTACTTGCCGATCTCCTCGATCGCACGGCCGTCACGACGGGTACGGGAGTCGGCGACGACGATGCGGTAGTGAGGCGAACGGATCTTGCCCAGACGCTTCAGCTTGATCTTGACTGCCACGGGAGTGGGTTCTCCTGGTTTTGACGTGGTTGGGCACGGCGAGATTGCCGCGTGGGGTTGCGGTACCCGAGTGCCCGATGGACGCGTCAGCCGGAGGAGAGAGGGGTCCTGTGCGACTGTCGAGTACAGCTAGCCATTGTGCCACACCCGGCAGGTCGCCTCGGTCCGAGGGGTGGGCGGGGCCTGGGCGTGCTTCAGCGGCACCCGGCGTCGCGGTGGAACGCGCGTCGGGTGCGCGGCCCGGCGCCGCGGGGTGCCCGCGGTGTGCGAACACCCCGCGCCTCGCCGTCGACCGGCAGCCACGAGATGCCGGTGCTGGGCCGTCCGCTTTTACGCGGCGCCGGCGATCTCCGGGATCCGGAACGGCTTGCCGCAGCCCCCGCACACGATCGGCGCCTGGGCCAGGACCGACGGCACGACCCGGACGTTGCGCCCGCAGTCGCAGACGGCCTTGACGCGGACGCCTCCGCCGGAGGAGCCGTGCCGGGCCGCGGGGCCGCGGAAGGTGCGGGTGGTGTCGGAGGAGGTGGCGGCCAGGTGGGCCTTGAGGGCCCGCTGAAGGCGCTCGATCGTGGGCCGGTAGCGGCGCTTGGCCTCGGGGTTGAGCGTGACCAGGGAGAAACCGCTGCTGGGGTGGGGTTCCTCGGGGTGGTCCAGACCCATCTCCTCGGCGATCGCGAGGAATCTGCGGTTGTGGTAACGGCCGGCGCGGGAGGTGTCGCGGACGCCACGGGCGGCGGCGATGCCATGGACTGCCTCATGGAGCAGTCGCTCGAAGGAGAGCTCGTGACCGCAGGCGGACGACGACTCCCCGATCAGGGACTCTGGCGCGGCAAGATCCGGCAGCTCGGGGTGGTACCGCTGAATGTCGGCCCACGCCTCTGCCAGCTCTGCGGCGAGAACTGGTGGTGTCTGTGTCGTGCTCACGTAATGACAACGAGCGGGGGTGGCTCTGTGTTCCTATTCCGGGGCATCCCAAATAATTTGCACGTACCCGTCAGTTGGCACTGATGCGTCCGGACGAGGGCGGGTGCGCTGATCTGCGGAGAAGCCTCACAGCTCATACCAAGCTGGTGCGTAGTCCTCCCTACGGCCCGGCGCGTAGACCATGTCTGCGCGCCGGGGCACGGATGTTCCGCAGGGGCGCAAGAGGCGTTTCGGTCGCTCTCTCGGGTGGAGGACGCTGTCTCAGTAAGCGCGCGCGACGATCGCGACGTTACCGGGAGCGTCCCCGTCGTCCGGCACCGACCCGTCCTCGGCGACCAGACACCGTACGGTCAGGGACTGCTCGGCCAGTCTGGCCTCGCCCTCCTCGCCGAGCGTCGCCCACGGGATGCGCGCCCAGCCGCCGGCGACGGCCGCCTCGGCCGCCTCGGGAATCGTCGACACGTCCGTCGTCCGGGACTCGCGGCGCTCGCGGGACTGCGTCAGCAGCAGCGCCTGGTCCTCTTCGAGGATGCCCGGCAGCAGGCCCACCAGCTTGTCGATCGCGACCGGCTCCTTGCCTCCGGGGATCCGGCGGGCCAGCATCGCCGTGCCGTCCTCCAGGTCGCGGGGGCCGATCTCGATGCGGACCGGCACACCCTTGAGCTCCCAGTCGACCGCGCGCCGCCCGAAGGGGACGTCGGTGCGGTCGTCGACCCGGACGCGAACGCCCGCCGCCTTCAGCCGGTCGCCCAGCTCGCGGACCTTGGCCAGAACCGCCCCGTCGCCCTTGATCGCCAGGACGACGACCTGGACGTGCGCCAGCCGTGGCGGCACCCGCAGCCCGTCGTCGTCGCCGTGGGTCATCACCAGGGCGCCGATCATGCGGGTCGTCGAGCCCCAGGAGGTCTGCCACACCAGCTCCTGGGCGCCGTCCTTCGACAGGTACCGGGTGTTGAAGGCCTTGGCGAAGTTCTGGCCCAGTTCGTGGCTGGTGACCATCTGCAGGGCCTTGCCGTCGCCCATCATGCTCTCGAGGGTGAGCGTGTTGATGGCGCCCGCGAAGCGCTCCTTGACCGTCTTGCGGCCGGCGACGGCGTCGATCGCGAGGACGTTCTCCAGGAAGTCGCCGTAGACCTCGCGGTGGATGTGCGCGGCGAAGTCGCGGGCCTCCTCGTAGGTGGCGTGGGCCGTGTGCCCCTCCTGCCACAGGAACTCGGACGTCCGCAGGAAGAGACGGGGCCGCAGCTCCCAACGGACCACGTTGGCCCATTGGTTGATCAGCAGGGGCAGGTCGCGGTAGCTCTGCACCCACTTGGAGAAGTACTCGTTGACGATGGTCTCGGAGGTGGGCCGGACGACCGCCGGCTCCTCCAGCTCCTTGCCGCCGCCGTGCGTGACGACGGCCAATTCGGGCGCGAACCCCTCGACATGGTCCGCTTCCCGCGTCAGGTACGACTGCGGGATCAGCAGCGGGAAGTACGCGTTCTCGGTGCCGGTCTCCTTGATGCGGGCGTCCATCTCCGCCTGCATCCGCTCCCACAGCCCGTACCCGTACGGTCGGATCACCATGGTGCCGCGCACTGGGCCGTTGTCGGCCAGTTCCGCCTTGGTGATCAGATCCTGGTACCAACGGGGGAAGTCGTCCGCCCGCGGGGTGAGAACGGGTGCCTTTGCCATGGCGCGATGGTACGGGTCCAGATTGCCGGAATGTGAATTCTCGCCACAGGCACGGCCGGGCCACAAGCGGGGGCCCTGGACCTCTGGACGCCGTCGCGAACGGGGAGTTACCTGGCATACGGGGGAAGTGCGAGCGCACTGCACGGGGGCCACCTGATCGGTTACTGCGGCAACTCTCGGCGGATTGGGGCGCTTATCCATGACACCTGTGCTCGTGCGGCAGCCACTGCCTCACGCGGGACCGACCTCCCGCGCGGACCTGGGCGCACGCGCGCGTGACTGGTCGGAGATCCAGGAGCGGATGCTGGTCCCGCTCTACGAGGCCGTCTACGAACGACTGGACGTAGGCGTCCACACCCGGCTCCTCGCGCTCGGCTGCGGCTCCGGGCTCGCCCTGCTGATGGCGGCCTCCAGAGGGGCGGCCGTGCTCACAGGGGTCGAGACCGCCTCCCCCGAACGGCTGACCCTCGCCCGCGAGCGACTGCTGCCGGGCCAGCCGGAGCGCTCCGCACGCGCGCGTGACCGCATCCGGCTCACCGACCGGTCGCCGAAGGACGCGGCCGACGCGGAGACGTCCGGGTACAACCTGGTGACCGCCTTCGAGCCGATCGGATGCCTCGCGGGCGACGCGGACGGGCTCGCCGGTCTGCTCGCGGCCTCGACGCCGCTCGCCGCGCGCGGGGCGCCCGTGGTGCTGGTCGGCTGGGGTCCGCCGGAACGCTGCGCCACGTCCGCGGTGCTGCGGGTCGCGGCGAAGCTGGCCGATCCGCTGCGCGCCGGCACGGTCCGGCTGCGCCCGGCGCTGCGCGACGACCTGGAGGAGGTCGCCCAACGGGCCGGGCTGAAGCCGGACGGTTCGGGGCGGGTGGCCTGCCCCTTCGGGTACGCCGACGTGGAGAGCGCCCTCAAGGGCCTGCTGTCCACGGGCCTGTTCGACGCGGCGGTCACGGCGACGGACCAGGCGCAGGTCGACAAGGAACTGGCGGAGGCGCTGCACCCCTACCGGCGGCCGGACGGGACGGTGTGGATGCCGAACGTCTTCCGGTACCTGATCGCGCGCACACCCTGACGCCTCGCACCGCGCTGAGCGGGGCGAGAGCCCTGTGTTCCACGAGACGTACGCGGTCCCGCCCGCCGAGGAGTCACGTCTCGTCCTTGCTCAGCCGGGTGATGCCGGCGATCCGGTACGCGTCCGCCTCCTCCAGCGTCTCGTCGGCCAGCAGCGCCTCGGCGAGGGCGTCCAACTGGCCCCGGTGGTCGCGGAGTTTGCGGCAGGCCTCCTCGTAGCACTCGTCGACGATGCGCCGCATCTCGTGGTCGATGACGTCGAGGGTGGCGGGGGCGGCGGCGAGGCCGTAGGCCTGCTGGGCGTCGCTCGGCAGCGCCGACAGTCGGCCGACGCGCTCGCTCATGCCCCAGCGGGCGACCATCCCGCGGGCGATGTTGGTGACCTGCTCCAGGTCGTTCTCCGCGCCCGTGGTGACGACCCCGTAAACCACCTGCTCCGCCGCCATGCCGCCCAGCGCGCCGATGATACGGCCGCGCAGGTACTCCTCCGAGTGCGCGTACCGCTCCACCTCGGGGGTCGACATGGTCACGCCGAGCGCACGGCCGCGCGGCACGATGGTGATCTTGCGAACGGGGTCGGCGCCCGGCTGGAGCATGCCCAGCAGGGCGTGACCGCTCTCGTGGTACGCGGTGCGCTTGCGGTCCTCCTCCGGCATCACCAGCGTGCGCTCGGCCCCGAGCTGCACCTTCTCCAGGGCCTCCGACAGATCGGAGGAGGTCACCTGCTCCTGTTTGCGCTTGACCGCGAGCAGAGCAGCCTCGTTGGCGAGATTGGCCAGATCCGCACCCGTCATGCCCGGAGTCGTACGGGCCACCCGGGCCAGGTCCACATCCGGGGCGAGCGGGATCCCGCGGGTGTGGATCCGCAGGATCGCCTCCCGCCCACCACGGTCCGGCGGGGAGACGTTGACCACCCGGTCGAAGCGGCCGGGCCGGGTCAGCGCCGGGTCCAGGATGTCGGCACGGTTCGTCGCCGCGATCACGATGACGCCCTCCGACCCGGAGAAGCCGTCCATCTCCGTGAGGATCTGGTTCAGCGTCTGCTCGCGCTCGTCATGCCCGCTCACCGACGCACCGCCGCCGCGGACGCGTCCGATGGTGTCGATCTCGTCGATGAAGATGATCGACGGCGCCACCTTGCGGGCCTCGGCGAACAGCTCCCGCACACGGGAGGCGCCGACGCCGACGATCATCTCGATGAACTCCGACGCGGAGGCGGAGAAGAAGGGCACGCCCGCCTCACCCGCCACCGCGCGCGCCAGCAGGGTCTTGCCGGTGCCGGGCGAGCCCGCCAAGAGCACGCCGCGTGGCATCTTCGCGCCCATCCTGCGGTAGGCCTCGGGGTGCTCCAGGAAGTCGACGATGTCGTCCAGCTCCCCCTTGACCTCGTCGATGCCGGCCACGTCGGCGAACGTCGTGCGCTCGGCGCCCGGCCTGAGCTCGACCGGCTTGGGCGGCGCCTTGCGGCCCAACATGCGACCCGCCCCGCCCATGCCCGCGCCCATCCGCCGGGCGAAGAAGATCCACACCGCGGCCAGGAGCACGATCGGCAGCAGCGAGAGCAGCAGGTTGGACAGCAGGCTGCGCTGCTGCACGACCGGCCGCGCGGTCACCGTCACGTCGTGGCCGCTCAGGTTCTGCCAGAGGTCGTCGTCCGCGAAAGCCGGGCGCTGGGTCTTGAACTTGGTGTAGTCGCCCCCGCCTTCGGGGTTGTCCCGGGCCTTCTTGAGCTGGCCCTGGATCGCGTCCCCCTTGGAGTAGATCTTGTCGACGTTGCCCGCGTCGACCTGCCGGCTGAACTCCGTGTACGAGATCGTCGGCTCGTTGCCGCCGCCGAGGTAGTTCAGCCCGATATAGGCCAGCAGGAAGACGATCACGGCGGTGACCGCGAGACCCCACCACCGGCCGCGTGGCCTCCTCCCGCCGGGGGACGGCGGCTCGTCGGGCGTGCCCTCGGTGCGCCACGGCTGGTCGGGGGCCTTGCGCGGCGGAGCGGCATTGCTCATATCTGGACGTTACGGCAGACCACGAGCCTCGGCATGCGCTGAGGGCGCCCTCCCGAGCGGGAGAGCGCCCTCACAGTCATGCGGCCTCGGCCGGTGTCAGCCCATGAACTTCTTGAACTCGTCCGGCAGCTCGAAGTCCTGTGCGCCCTGCTGCGGGAGCCCCAGCGCGTTGCCGCCCTGGGCCTGGGCCTCGCGGCGCTGGGCCGCCTCCAGCTCCTGCTGCTTGCGCTTCATCGGGTTGCCGGAGCGCTGCTTGCCCTTGGCCTGCTTGGGCTGCTTCTTCTGCCGGCCGGGGCCGCCGCCCATGCCCGGCATCCCCGGCATCCCCGGCATGCCGCCGCCCTGGGCCATCCGGGACATCATCTTGCGGGCCTCGAAGAACCGCTCGACCAGGCCCTTGACCGCGCTGACCTCGACACCGGAACCCTTGGCGATACGGGCGCGGCGCGAGCCGTTGATGATCGTCGGGTCCTGGCGCTCACCCGGGGTCATCGACTTGATGATCGCGGCCGTGCGGTCGACGTCCCGCTCGTCGAGGTTGTTGATCTGGTCCTTGATCTGCCCCATGCCGGGCAGCATGCCGAGCAGCTTGGAGATGCTGCCCATCTTCCTGACCTGCTCCATCTGGGCCAGGAAGTCGTCCAGGGTGAAGTCCTGGCCCTTCTTGGACGCCAGCTTGGAGGCCATCTTCTCGGCCTCTTCCTGACTGAACGTCTTCTCCGCCTGCTCGATCAAGGTGAGCAGGTCACCCATGTCGAGGATGCGGGAGGCCATCCGGTCGGGGTGGAAGGCGTCGAAGTCGTCGAGCTTCTCGCCGTTCGAGGCGAACATGATCGGCTTGCCGGTCACGGAGGCGATCGACAGGGCGGCGCCACCACGGGCGTCGCCGTCGAGCTTCGACAGCACGACACCGTCGAAGCCGACGCCGTCACGGAAGGCCTCGGCCGTGTTCACGGCGTCCTGGCCGATCATCGCGTCGACGACGAAGAGGATCTCGTCGGGCGAGACGGCGTCGCGGATGTCCGCGGCCTGCTGCATCAGCTCGGCGTCGATGCCGAGGCGGCCGGCGGTGTCCACGATCACGATGTCGTGGACCTTGGACTTCGCGAACTCGATGGAGTCCTTGGCGACCTGGACCGGGTCGCCGACGCCGTTGCCGGGCTGCGGGGCGTAGACGGCCACCCCGGCGCGCTCGGCGACGACGCTGAGCTGGTTGACGGCGTTGGGGCGCTGGAGGTCGGCGGCGACCAGGAGCGGCGAGTGGCCCTGCTCCTTCAGCCAGCGGCCGAGCTTGCCCGCGAGGGTGGTCTTACCGGCGCCCTGCAGACCCGCGAGCATGATCACGGTCGGCGGCTGCTTGGCGAAGCGCAGGCGCCGCGTCTCGCCGCCGAGGATCGTGACGAGTTCCTCGTTGACGATCTTCAGGACCTGCTGGGCGGGGTTCAGCGCCCTGGAGACGTCGGCGCCGAGGGCACGCTCCTTGACGTTCTTGATGAACGTGCGGACGACCGGCAGGGCCACGTCGGCTTCGAGGAGGGCGATGCGGATCTCGCGCGCCGTGGCGTCGATGTCCGCTTCGCTCAAGCGCCCCTTGCCGCGCAAGTTCTTGAAGGTCGCTGAAAGGCGATCGGAGAGAGTATCGAACACGGCGGCGTCGGTCCTCGGAGTCGGGGGCAGTCTGAGCGTCTTCCAGGGTATCCGGCCGCGCAAGACATTCGTCCCCGCCCGCTGCATTCAGCGGACGGGGACGGCTGCCGCGCAGCGCGGGGTCACGCGCGCAAGGTCTCCTCCAGCTTGCGGGTGACCGAGGCGGCCTCGTCGCCGGGCAGGGGCGCGCCGTCCGTTCCCGTGACGTAGAACGCGTCGACCGCGTTGGCGCCCAGCGTCGAGACGTGCATGCTGCGCACCCGCAGTCCCTCGTCCTCCAGCGCCTGTCCGATCCGGAACAGCAGGCCCGGCGCGTCCTGCGCGCGGACTTCGATGACCGTGGCGTGCCGGGAGGCCGCGGAGGCCACCGTCACGCGCGGCGGCGGCGCGACCACGCCCCGGCGGCGGGGGTAGGCGGCGTCCCGCTCGGCGAGCCGTCCGGCGATGTCCAGCGAGCCGTCCAGGGCGCGTACGAGGTCGGCGCGCAGCCGGGCCGCCTGGGGCAGGGAGCCGTACTCGGCGGCGACCCGCCAGTTCAGCAGCAGGACGGCGCCGTCGACGCCGTCCGGCAGGTCCAGGGCGCGCAGCTCGGCCGTGCGGACGGTCAGCCGGTGCATGGCCAGCACGCCGGCCACCGCGGGCAGCACGCCCGCCTGGTCCGGTACGGCGATGAGCAGCTCCACGCCGAGCGGTTCGGGATCGCCGTTCGGCTGCTCCTCCGTGGGCGCCTCGGTCTGGGCACGCAGGGAGAGCACCGGGCTGCCCGTGGCGATCGCCTCGATGGCCAGCCGCTCCTGCTCGGCGGTGGGGGCGGTGTCGTCGGGCTCGTCGGGCGCGTCGCCGGCCAGGACCGCCCCGACCCGCTTGACCAGGTCCGCCACGAGCGAACCCCGCCAGGAGGACCAGGCGGCGGGCCCGGTGGCCAGCGCGTCCGCCTCGGTGAGCGCGTGCAGCAGCTCCAGGGTGCTCTGCGAGCCGACCGCGTCCGCGACCGAGCGAACCGTGGCCGGGTCCTCCAGGTCGCGCCGGGTGGCCGTCTCGACCAGCAGCAGGTGGTGCCGTACGAGCGTGGAGAGGACGGCGACGTCGGCGCGGTCGAAGCCGATGCGGGCGGCGACGTCCTTGGCGATGATCTCGCCCGCCACCGAGTGGTCGCCGGGCCAGCCCTTGCCGATGTCGTGCAGCAGCGCGGAGACCAGCAGCAGGTCCGGGCGGCTGACGCGGCGGGTGAACTCGGAGGCGCGCACGGCGGTCTCGATGAGGTGCCGGTCGACGGTCCAGATGTGCACGGCGTTGCGCTGCGGCCGGCAGCGCACCCGCTCCCAGTCGGGCAGCAGCCGCGTGATCAGGCCCTCGGCCTCCAGCGCCTCCCAGACCTCGATGGTGGGCTGGCCCGAGCCGAGCAGGGTGACCAGTTGTTCGCGGGCCTCGGCGGGCCAGGGCGTGGGCAGGGGGCGCACGGTGGCCGCGAGGCGCCGTACGGCGTGCAGGGAGAGCGGGAGTCCGGCCTGCGCGGCGGCGGCCGCTGCGCGCAGGGGGAGCACGGGGTCGCGTTCGGGGCGTGCGGCGCGGGCGAGCACCACCTCGCCGTCCTGCTCCACGATCCCTTCGGCGAGCGGGGAACGCTCGGGTACGGGCTTTCCACCGCCCAACGCCCGCCCGTCGCCCACCACCGCCCTTCTGAGGAAGTCGCTTCGCTCCCCAACCAGTCTGCGCAGCCGCGGCCGCACGGCGCGCGACCGCAGCACGCGCCCCACTTCACGCCAGGTGACATCGCTCGCATACGAGATGACCCGCGCCGCCTCGTAGACCTGGCGCAGCAGCGTGTCGGCGTCGAGCAGGCCGAGCTCGGCCGCGACCTGGTCCTGCTCCTGGAGCGCGAGCCGGTCGGTCGCCCGCCCGGTCGCCAGGTGCAGGGCGTCGCGGACGTCGAGGAGCCGGCGGCGGGCGTCGTCGAGGCCCTCGCGGGGCGCGTCCGCCAGCCAGGAGGCCGCCACGGCACGCAGCGCGGTGGCGTCCCGGAGCCCGCCGCGGGCCTCCTTGAGGTCCGGTTCCAGCAGGTACTGCAGCTCGCCCTGGCGTTCGGCGCGCTCGGCGCACAGCTCCTGGAGCTCGGGGAGCCGTTTGGGCGCCTGGTTGCGCCAGTCGGCGAGGACGGCCGTACGCAGTCCGGCGGTCAAGCCGAGGTCGCCGGCGAGATGGCGGGCGTCCAGGAGGCCGAGGTGGACCTTCAGATCCTCGCCGGCCGTCTTGCGGGCCTCGGCCGGGGTGCGCACGGAGTGGTCGAGGGCGAGGCCCAGGTCCCAGACCGGGTACCAGAGGCGGTCGGCGAGGGCGGCGACCGCCTTGGGGTCCTCGCCGTCGTGCAGCAGCAGGAGGTCGAGGTCGCTGCGCGGGGAGAGCTCGCCGCGGCCGTAGCCGCCGACGGCGACCAGGGAGACGCCCTTCACCTCCTCGGCGCCCGCGGTGAAGAGTCCGGTCAGCCAGTCGTCGGTCAGTTGCGCGAGGGCGGCACGGCGCGGCGGCCCGGACCGCGCCTCCTCGGTGAGGAGGCGCAGCCGGGCCGCCGCATAGCCGCTGGGTCCCGAGTCCTCTGCTTCTTTTCGCACGTCCGTGCTCGTCACCCAGCGACTCCTGTTCTGTTCTGCCGTCAGAGCGCGTCCGGGCCGCGCTCGCCGGTGCGGACCCGTACGGCCGTCTCGACCGGGAGGGACCAGACCTTGCCGTCACCGATCTTGCCGGTGCGGGCCGCCTTGACGATGACGTCGATCAGCTGTTCGGCGTCGTCGTCCTTGGCCAGCACCTCGATGCGGATCTTGGGGACCAGGTCGACGGTGTACTCGGCACCACGGTAGACCTCGGTGTGTCCCCGCTGCCGACCGTAGCCGCTGGCCTCGGTGACCGTCAGACCGTGGACGCCGAACGCCTGCAGGGCTTCCTTGATCTCGTCGAGCCGGTGGGGCTTCACGACGGCGGTGATGAGCTTCATGCGTCCACCTTCTTGCTCTGGCCGCCGACCGCGGTCGGGAGGGCGGTCGTGCGGGCGGCGCCGCCACCGGCCCCGCTGAAGTCGTATGCGGTCTCGGCGTGCTCGGCCTGGTCGATGCCGGCCACCTCGTCGTCCTCGGAGACCCGCATGCCGATGGTCTTGTCGAGGAGGAAGGCGAGGATCGCGGAGACCACCAGCGAGTAGGCGAGGACCGCGAAGACACCGGCGCACTGCTTCCACAGCTGGTCGAAGGAGTGGTCGCCGTAGAAGACGCCGGTCGCGGTGGACTGGCCCTTGCCGGTGGCGAAGAAGCCGATGAGCAGGGAGCCGATGACACCGCCGACGAGGTGGACGCCGACGACGTCGAGCGAGTCGTCGTAGCCGAACTTGTACTTCAGGCCGACGGCCATGGCGCACAGCAGACCGGCGATGGCGCCAACCGCGATCGCGCCGAGCGGGGAGACCGCACCGCCGGACGGAGTGATGGCGACCAGACCCGCGACCGCGCCGGAGGCGGCGCCCAGCGTGGTGAACGCGCCGTGGCGGATCTTCTCGTAGACGAGCCAGGCGAGCATGGCGGCGGCGGTGGCGACCTGCGTGTTGACGAACATCAGCGCGCCGACGCCGTCGTCGTTGCCGAGCCACGAGCCGGCGTTGAAGCCGAACCAGCCGAACCACAGCAGACCGGCGCCGAGCATGACCAGCGGCAGGCTGTGCGGGCGCATCGGGTCCTTCTTGAAGCCGACGCGCTTGCCGATGACCAGGATCACGCCGAGGGCCGCGGCGCCGGCGTTGATGTGGACCGCCGTACCACCGGCGAAGTCGATGACGCCGAGCTCGAAGGCCCAGCCGCCGGCGCCCCAGACCCAGTGCGCGACCGGGAAGTAGACGACCGTGGCCCACAGGGCGACGAACAGCGCCCAGGCGGAGAACTTGACGCGGTCGGCGAGGGCGCCGCTTATCAGGGCGGGCGTGATGATGGCGAACATCATCTGGAAGACCATGAAGACGAAGATCGGGATGGTGTAGCCGTCCCAGAGGTCCGTCAGGCCGATGTTGCTGAGGCCGACCCAGTCGGAGTTCCAGCCGATGAGGCTGCCGGAGTCGGTGCCGAAAGCGAGGGAGAAGCCGTACAACACCCACAGGATGGTGACGATCCCGATGCTGATGAAACTCATCATCAGCATGTTCAGCGTGCTCTTGACGCGGACCATGCCTCCGTAGAAGAAGGCGAGGCCCGGGGTCATGATCAGCACCAGGGCGGAACAGATGAGCATGAAGCCTGTGTTCGCGGAGGACAGCTTGGGTGCCTCCGCGGCAAGCGTGATGGCTGCTGCCATCGGCGTCTCCTCGTCGTAGGTACGGCCCCGTGCGGGCGAAGCCAGAGCGGGTTCGTGAGGGGTGGGCCGGTTATGCGCCATGAGATTGACGCAGCGCGGTTTCGGTGGAAGCCCCGGGTTGTTTCGCCGCCGTGACGAAGACGCCGCGTGTGTTACGCGTCGATGAACTGCCGGATCCCGACGGGATCGATCGTTATCGTGGCGCAACCTTCGGAGAAGACGGAAGACCGGCCGCGGTCGGCCTTCCGATGACCTGGCATGGGGGAGCCGAGTCGGGCAGTTCGGGAGGGCCGGCCGCGGCCGGGGTTCTAGGGTTTTGCTCTGTGGATCAGCTGGTTCAGACCGCTTCGGCCGTCTCCGGCAGCTCGATGGTGAGCCGCTCGGTCAGGTCCACGACCTCGGTGAGGTCCCCGAACTCGCGCACGGCGCTGTCGACGGTCTTTCGAATACGAGTGTTGACGCGCTCGGAGCGCACCTTCTTGGCCTCCTTCATGGCCTGGGTGGCGAGGCCGGCGCTCAGCTCGGGCTCCCGCTGCAGCAGGTGGACCGTGGCCATGCCGATCAGGTTCAGCACGTACGACCTCTGGTGGTCGGTGTCCCCGGCGAACTTCTGCACGGCCTTGCTCATCAGGGGCTCGGCCAGCGAGGCGTAGGCAGGGCTGCGGCCGGCGACGTAGGCCAGGTCGCGGAAGGAGTGGCTGTTCTCGCCGTACAGCTCGGCCTCGGAGAAGAAGTGGATCCAGTCGGGGTCGGGCTCGTCCCACTCGTCCGCCTCGGCGAAGGTGTCCTCGGCCATCCGGACCGCCCGCTTGCACCGCCCGGGCTGCCCCATGTTGGCGTAGGCGCGGGCCTCCATCGCATACAGCATGGACTGGGTGCGCGGGCTCGCGCAGTCCCGGCTGCCGTACTGCGCGAGGTGGATCAGCTCCAGCGCGTCCTCGGGCCGGCCGAGGTGGATCATCTGGCGGCTCATGCTGGACAGCACGTAACTGCCGAGCGGCCGGTCACCGGCCTCCTTGGCCGCGTGCAGGGCGAGGACGAAGTACTTCTGCGCGGTCGGCTGGAGCCCGACGTCGTAACTCATCCAGCCCGCGAGCTCCGCCAGCTCGGCGGCGACCTTGAAGAGCCTCCTCGCGGTGGCCTCCGGCTGGGGCTCCTGGAGGAGGTCCGTCACCTCGTGCAGCTGTCCGACCACCGCCTTGCGGCGCAGACCGCCGCCGCACTGCGCGTCCCACTGGCGGAACATCACCGTGGTGGACTCCAGCAGGTCCAGCTCGGGCCGGGAGAGCCGGCCGCGGGCCCGGCTGGTGGGAACCGAGTCGGGCTCGGCCGGCGGCGCGGGCGGCGAGGGGACGAGCCAGCGCTGCATGGGCTCGATGAGGGACGGTCCCGCACACAGGGCCAGCGAGGTTCCGAGGAAGCCGCGCCGCGCCAGCATCAGGTCGCTGCGCGAGAACTCGCTGAGCTGCGCCACCGTCTGCGGGGCCGTCCACGGCAGGTCGACGCCGGTCGCCGAGGGCGCCTGGCGCGCCGAGCGCAGCCCGAGGTCCTCGACGGAGACGACACAGCCGAACCGCTCCGAGAACAGCTCGGACAGGATCCTGGGGATGGGCTCGCGGGGGTTCTCGCCGTCCAGCCAGCGGCGCACGCGCGAGGTGTCCGTGGAGATGTGGTTGGCGCCCAACTGGCGTGCCCGACGGTTGACTTGACGGGCCAGCTCGCCCTTCGACCAGCCGCTGCGCACGAACCACGACGTGAGCAGCTCGTTCGGGCGCTTGTCCGCGCTCGCAGCGTTGTTTCCGCTTCCGCCGTTGCCGCCCACTGGAACGCCCCCACTCCCTGAGACCACTTGTCACTGAGTGCGCCAAGCCTTATCAGAATGCCGGTAATACGGCCTGCCGTCCGGTACTTGTCACCCTTCGAACGGAGAGCCGACTTGCCTCCGGCATACCCACGAGCGCATGTGCCTCCAGGACCTGCACACTCAAAGTAATCCCCCGATCACGCCCCCAGCCATGGCGATCCCGGAATCGCCACCATTCGCCACCCCTTCGAATGAACTCCCGGTGGCCTGTACGCGATTCACTTGACACAGGACGGCCGGGAATGAGCGGAGCGAAGCACTCAGGGGCGCACACGGTCGAGCACACCACCCGAAGCGCTTCAGGGCGCTGCCTGCACGGGGCGGCCACGGGGCAGCGTGAGCACGCACAGTTACGACATGCGTCCGTTACGTAACCACTGGCGCGTCGGACCCGTTGGAGGGGGCATGGGCTTCACGATCGGCGGCATTCGCGAGATCCGCTCCGGCGCGCGCAGGCGCGGTCGCTCGTCCGAGTGCACCGCCGTCGCCGAGTTCACGGGGCTGTGGGGCTGGGACGCGGTGCCGGGCGCACGGGCCGCGGCGGGCGCCTGCTCGTGCGGGCGCCCCACGTGCGGCGAGCCCGGCGCGCACCCCCTGGAGTTCGCCCCGCGGGTCCACGCCGGAGCCACCCTCGACGACGTGAGCAGGACCTGGGGGGAGTTCCCGGGCGCCGCGGTCATGCTGCCCGTCGGGCGCGCGTTCGACGTGATCGACGTCGCGGAGCCCGCCGGCCGTCGCGCCCTGGTCCGCCTGGAGCGCATGGGCCTCCCGCTGGGCCCGGTCACCGCCACCCCCGAGGGCCGCACCCAGTTCTTCGTCGCCCCCGGCGCCGCCGCCGAGCTGACCGACCTCCTCTACCGCATGGGCTGGGACGACCCGGCCGCCCTCGACCTGCGCGGCCTCGGCCCCGGTACGTACATCACGGCCCCGCCCTCCGACCGCGGCGGCCTCGGCCCGGTCCGCTGGCTGCGCCCACCCGCCCTGGACTCGACGACCCGCCCCCCGGAGGCCCGCCTGCTCCTGGGCACGCTGGCGTACGTCGCCCATCGGTCACGGGCGTAGCCGCACCCGACGCACCCGACGCACCCGACGCATCGGCCGAACGGTCGTACACGGCGAAGCGCCCGCTCCCGCTGCAGCTGGGGGCGGGCGCTTCTCGCGGCCGTGCCGAGGTCGGTAGGGGGTCGGTCAGTCTCCGATAAGGGCGTCAACGAACGCCTCCGGCTCGAACGGCGCCAGGTCGTCCGCGCCCTCGCCGAGTCCGACGAGCTTGACCGGGACGCCCAGCTCACGCTGGACGGCGACCACGATGCCGCCCTTCGCCGTACCGTCCAGCTTGGTCAGGACGATGCCGGTGATGTCGACGACCTCGGCGAAGACCCGGGCCTGGACGAGGCCGTTCTGCCCGGTGGTGGCGTCGAGGACGAGCAGCACCTCGTCGAGCGGGGCGTGCTTCTCGACGACGCGCTTGACCTTGCCGAGCTCGTCCATGAGCCCGGTCTTGGTGTGCAGCCGCCCCGCGGTGTCGATGAGGACGACGTCGACGCCCATCTCCTTGCCCTCCTTCACCGCGTCGAACGCGACGGAGGCGGGGTCGCCGGCCTCGGGGCCGCGCACGGTGTGGGCGCCGACCCGCTCGCCCCAGGTCTGGAGCTGGTCGGCGGCGGCGGCGCGGAAGGTGTCGGCGGCGCCGAGGACGACGGTCCGCCCGTCGGCGACGAGCACGCGCGCGAGCTTGCCGGTGGTGGTGGTCTTGCCGGTGCCGTTGACCCCGACGACCATCACGATGCCGGGCTTGCGGTCCTCGGGCTCGGTCTTCACGGTGCGGTCGACCTCGGTGCCGACCAGCTTGAGCAGCTCCTCGCGCAGCAGGGCGCGCAGTTCCTCGGGGGTGCGGGTGCCGAGCACCCTGACGCGCTCGCGCAGCCGCTCGACCAGCTCCTGGGTGGGGGCCACGCCGACGTCGGCGGTGAGCAGGGTGTCCTCGATCTCCTCCCAGGTGTCGTCGTCGAGGTGCTCGCGCGAGAGCAGCGTGAGCAGCCCCTTGCCGAGGGCGTTCTGCGAGCGGGAGAGACGGGCGCGGAGGCGGACCAGCCGCCCCTCGGTGGGCTCCGGGATCTCGAGCTCGGGGACCTCGAGAGGGGGGCCGACAGGCGGCTCCTCGACGGCGACACCGGTCGAGCCGCCGTCGGGAAGGTCCACCTCCTCGATCGTGCGGCGCGGTTCGTCGCGCGGCGTCTCGGCCTCGTCGCCGACGTGCGGTTCGGCCGGAGGGGCGGTGAGGTCGGGCGCGGTGGGGGGCGGCGGGGGCAGCGACTTCTTCCGTCGACTGCCGACGACGAGCCCGCCGAGCACCGCGAGCACGACTACGGCGATGACTACAGCAAGGATGACGGTTTCCATAACACGTCCCAGTATGGCGTGACCTCCGGCTCGGATGTTCGTTGTCCACGCGGGGTCGCAATCCCCACGGGCCGGGCCGGCCCGCCGCTCGACTTCGCGTCGGCCGGGAAGCCCCTCAGGGGCGGAGTCACAACAGGGCCAGTATGCGCTGGCCCCGTCGGGTGCACACTGAGGCGCACCCAGGGCGTGTCGTGGTCCATGCAGTGGGCCGCGACACGCCCTCACCAAGCTCCGGGACGACACCTCTGGCTACCTGACCCTCCGTCAGTTACGGTCCCCACCCACAGCCGAAGGGGGTCCCCCATGCCCGTCACCGTCGTCCGTTTCAACCTCGTCGCCCCCGGCGCCTCCCCCGCCGAGCTCGGCGAGCGTTACCGGGCCGCGCTGGAGATGGCCGCGTACGCCGACGAGCACGGGGTGACCCTCGTGCAGACCGAGGAGCATCACGGGGTCGAGAACAACTGGCTGCCGTCGCCGTTCGCCTTCGCGGGCGCGGTGCTCGGCGCGACCCGGCGGCTGGCGGTGACCGTCTCCGCCGTCATCGGTCCGCTGCACGACCCGCTGCGGCTCGCCGAGGACATCGCCGTCCTGGATCTGCTGAGCGGCGGCCGGCTGGTCACGGTGGCCGGGATCGGCTACCGGCCCGAGGAGTACGCGCGGGCCGGAGTGGACTGGAAGCGGCGGGGCCGGCTCCAGGACGAGCTGCTGGAGACCGTGCTGAAGGCGTGGACCGGCGAGGAGTTCGAGTTCCGCGGCCGTACGGTACGGGTCACCCCGCGCCCCGCGTCCGATCCGCACCCTCTCCTTCTGGTCGGCGGCTCGTCGAGGGCCGCCGCCCGGCGGGCCGCCCGGCTCGGGCTGCCGTTCTTCCCGAGCGCGCACCTGCCGGAGCTGGAGGCGTACTACAAGGAGCGGCTCGCGGAGTACGGGACGTCAGGGTGGACGATGATGCCGGGCGCCGAGACGCCGCTGCTGCACGTCGCCGAGGATCCGGACCGGGCGTGGGCCGTGTACGGCGGCCACTTCCTGCACGAGGCACGGACGTACGCGTCCTGGCAGTCCGGCGACATCCGCTCGGCGGTGAAGTCGGGGGCGATGACGGTCGAGGAACTCCGGGACGAGGGCGTGTACCGGATTCTCACGCCGGACGCGTGCGTGGCGCAGGGCCTCGACAACCTCGTCCTGCATCCGCTGGCGGGCGGGATGCCGGTGGCGGAGGGGTGGCGGAGTCTGCGGCTGTTCTGCGAAGACGTACTGCCCCGGCTCGGGGGGTGAGCCGGGGCAGCACGTCCTAGGTCGTGTCTTCAATTGATCTTGAGTAGTGGATCATGGTCGTGTGATACGTCGCCATGAACTGTCTGATCAGGAGTGGGAGTTCCTCCGTCCGCTGTT
>NZ_JBITCT010000019.1:0-177695 GCF_044453465.1 Streptomyces sp. NPDC051677 | reverse complement strand
TCACCCGTGCGAGTGACCACACCCCGCCGGCCACAAGCCACCCGCCCCAAACCCCTCGACCCGACGCCACCACCCGACCCTGGCCGCCCCCGGCATCCCGGACGGCGACGCCGGATCGCCCTGGCGGCGATCCGGGCTACCCCTGCCCCGCTCCGCGGGACCGGGCATTCACCCCGGCCCCGAAGGACCGGGCACCCCGCCCGAAAGCCAGGTGGTCGGCGAGGCGGCGGACGGGGAGCAGGCGGTGGCGCTGGCCCGGGAGCTGCGGCCCGACGTGGTGTTGATGGACGTTCAGATGCCCCGGCTCGACGGGGTGTCGGCGACCCGGAAGGTCGTCGAGGAGGGCCTCGCCGACGTCCTGGTGCTGACCACCTTCGACCTGGACGCTTATGTGTTCGGGGCACCCCCAGCGGGCGGGCGCGGCCGGGTTCCTGCTGAAGAACACGGAGGCGCGGGACCTGTTGGCGGCGGTGCGCACGGTGGCGGGCGGGGAAGGGTTGATCGCCCCGGCCGTGACCCGCCGGCTGATCGCCGAGTTCGCCGCGAAGCCGGTCCGGGAGCCGAGGGCCGACCCCGCTGTCCTCGACACGCTCACCCGGCGCGAGCGCGAGGTGCTGGCCTGTCTCGGTGAGGGGCTGTCCAACGCGAGGATCGCCGCGCGGCTGGACATGGCGGAGGCGACGGTGAAGACGCACGTCAGCCGACTGCTGGGGAAGCTGGAGCTGCGAAGCCGGGTGCAAGCGGCGGTGCTGGCACAGGAGTTGGGGATCTAGGGCGGTCCGGTTACGGCTCGACGGGCGCAGCCGACGAGAGTGGTCCAGACCTATTGACCCGTGGTCCAGACCTTTCTATTCTCGCGGCACCGTGGGCGTGAAGGCTCAGTCGCGCCCCCCGACTCCCCCCGAGGAGGCGCAGGATGCGCTTCAGACACAGAGCCGCGGCAGGGTTCGCGACGCTGTTGCTCCCGTTGGCCGGACTGGTCGGCCTCGCGAGCCCCGCCCAGGCCGCGAGCACCGCCACCGCCACCTACACCAAGGCCTCGGACTGGGGCACCGGCTTCGAGGGCAGGTGGACGGTGAAGAACACCGGTACCACCGCCATCAGTTCATGGACCGTCGAATGGGACTTCCCCTCCGGCACGTCCGTCACCTCCGCCTGGGACGCCGACGTCACGTCCGCCGGCACGCACTGGACCGCCAAGAACAAGTCCTACAACGGATCCATCGCCCCCGGCGCCACCGTCTCCTTCGGCTTCAACGGCGCGGGTTCCGGCTCCCCGTCCAACTGCAAGCTGAACGGCGACAGTTGCGACGGCACGACGGTCCCCGGCGACGCCTCCCCCACGGCCCCCGGCACCCCCACCGCCTCGGCCGTCACCGACACCTCGGTGAAACTGACCTGGTCCGCCGCCACCGACGACAAGGGCGTCAAGAACTACGACGTCCTGCGCGACGGCGCCAAGGTCGCCACCGTCACGACGACCTCCTACAGCGACACCGGCCTCACCGCCGGCACCGACTACTCCTACACCGTGCGGGCCCGTGACACCGCCGACCAGACCGGCCCGGCCAGCGGCGCGGTCGCGGTCCACACCACGGGCGGCACCACTCCCCCGACCACCGGAAACAAGGTGAAACTCGGTTACTTCACCGAGTGGGGCATCTACGGCCGCAACTACAACGTCAAGAACCTGGTGACGTCGGGCTCGGCCGCGAAGATCACGCACATCAACTACGCGTTCGGCAATGTCACGGGCGGCCAGTGCGCGATCGGCGACTCCTACGCCGACTACGACAAGGCGTTCACCGCCGACCAGTCCGTCAGCGGCGTCGCCGACACCTGGGACCAGCCGCTGCGCGGCAACTTCAACCAGCTGCGCCAGCTGAAGGCCAAGTACCCGAACATCAAGGTGCTGTGGTCCTTCGGCGGCTGGACCTGGTCCGGCGGCTTCGCCCAGGCCGCCGCCAACCCGGCCGCGTTCGCGCAGTCCTGCTACAACCTGGTCGAAGACCCGCGCTGGGCCGACGTCTTCGACGGCATCGACATCGACTGGGAGTACCCCAACGCCTGCGGCCTGTCCTGCGACACCTCCGGCGCGGCGGCCTTCAAGAACCTGATGTCCGCGCTGCGCGCCAAGTTCGGCACGGGCAACCTGGTCACCGCGGCCACCACCGCCGACGGCTCCTCCGGCGGCAAGATCGACGCCGCCGACTACGCGGGCGCGGCGCAGTACGTCAACTGGTACAACGTGATGACGTACGACTTCTTCGGCGCATGGGCCGCCCAGGGCCCGACGGCCCCGCACTCCCCGCTCACCTCGTACAGCGGCATCCCGACGGCCGGGTTCACCACGGCCGACGCGATGGCCAAGTTCAAGGCGAAGGGCGTCCCCGCGAACAAGCTGCTCATCGGCATCGGCTTCTATGGCCGCGGCTGGACCGGCGTCACCCAGGACGCCCCCGGCGGCACGGCCACGGGCCCGGCTGCGGGCACCTACGAGCAGGGCATCGAGGACTACAAGGTCCTCAAGACGTCCTGCCCGGCCACCGGCGCCATCGCCGGCACGGCCTACGCGCACTGCGGCAGCAACTGGTGGTCCTACGACACGCCGGCCACCATCGCCGGCAAGATGACCTGGGCCAAGAACCAGGGCCTGGGCGGCGCGTTCTTCTGGGAGTTCAGCGGTGACACCGCGGGCGGCGAGCTGGTGAGCGCCATCAGCAACAACCTGTAGGACCGCCACCCGCTAAGCCGCTAAGCCGCTAAGCGACGTTGACGCGCTGTCCGGGTGGGGCTGCCTCCAGCCACGCGAGAAACCCGGTCAGCGCGTCTTCGCTCATGGCGAGTTCGAGGCGCGTGCCCCGATGCAGACAGACCAGGACGACGGCGTCGGACAGCAGCGCCAGCTCCTCCTCGCCCTCGGGAAGACGACGGCCGGCCACCTCGATCGAGCCGCGCTCCAGGGTCCGGCGCGGGCGGTAGGCGTAGGAGAAGACGCGGTACCACTCGATGCGGTCGCCGTTGTAGCGGGCGACGCCGTAGCTCCAGCCTTTTCCGCTGGTGTCCGGTTTCTCGGGTACGTCCCAGCGCAGGGAACAGTCGAAGGTGCCGCCGGAACGCTGGATGAGTCTGCGCCGCAGCCCGAAGACGAACAGCCCCAGCACCCCCAGGGCCACGACGATTCCGCACACAGTCAGAGCGAGGACCATCGACACCGACCTCCTCGTCTCCTAGGTACCGAAAATAGGTAACGGAACGGAAAAAACATCCAGATCTGCCTCAGCCGCGGTCGGCTCCGGATTGCTCCGGAGCCGACCGCGGCTGAGTGACGTCATGCAGGCTCGCGGGTCAGCGCGTCGCCGCCGCACGCAGTCGTACGTCCGCGCGGCGCTCGGCGGCGGCGTCGCCCTCCGCCTTCGCGCGCTCGAGTTCGCGCTCCACGCGCTGGACGTCGATCTCGTCCGACAGCTCGGCGATCTCGGCCAGCAGCGACAGCTTGTTGTCCGCGAACGAGATGAAACCGCCGTGCACCGCGGCGACGACCGTTCCACCATCACTCGTACGGATGGTCACCGGGCCCGACTCCAGCACACCGAGCAGCGGCTGGTGACCGGGCATGACGCCGATGTCGCCGGACGTGGTGCGCGCGACGACCAGGGTGGCCTCGCCGGACCAGACCTCTCGGTCGGCCGCAACCAGCGCGACGTGCAGCTCAGCAGCCAAGGTGGCTCCTCGGGTCACCACCCGGCGGGTCTTGCCGGGTGTTGGTTACAAGTCTAAGGGGCGTGAGTGAGGGGGCGGGACGCGCCCGCCCCCTCACCAGAACTCAGGGAGTTCAGGAGACGCCCAGCTCCTTGGCGTTGGCCTTCAGGTCCTCGATACCGCCACAGAGGAAGAACGCCTGCTCGGGGAAGTGGTCGTACTCGCCGTCGATGATCGCGTTGAACGCGGTGATCGACTCGTCCAGCGGGACGTCCGACCCGTCGACGCCGGTGAACTGCTTGGCGACGTGGGTGTTCTGGGACAGGAAGCGCTCCACACGACGGGCGCGGTGGACGGTGAGCTTGTCCTCCTCGCCCAGCTCGTCGATGCCGAGGATCGCGATGATGTCCTGGAGGTCCTTGTACTTCTGCAGCACCGTCTTGACGCGCATCGCGGTGTTGTAGTGGTCCGCCGCGATGTACCGCGGGTCCAGGATGCGGGACGTGGAGTCCAGCGGGTCCACGGCCGGGTAGATGCCCTTCTCCGAGATCGGACGGGAGAGCACCGTCGTCGCGTCGAGGTGGGCGAACGTGGTGGCCGGGGCCGGGTCGGTCAGGTCGTCCGCGGGGACGTAGATCGCCTGCATCGAGGTGATCGAGTGACCACGGGTCGAGGTGATGCGCTCCTGGAGGAGACCCATCTCGTCGGCCAGGTTCGGCTGGTAACCCACCGCGGAGGGCATACGGCCGAGCAGGGTCGAGACCTCGGAACCGGCCTGCGTGAAGCGGAAGATGTTGTCGATGAAGAACAGCACGTCCTGCTTCTGCACATCGCGGAAGTACTCCGCCATGGTCAGACCGGCCAGGGCCACGCGCAGACGGGTGCCCGGGGGCTCGTCCATCTGACCGAAGACCAGGGCGGTCTTGTCGATGACGCCCGAGTCGGCCATCTCCTCGATGAGGTCGTTGCCCTCACGGGTGCGCTCACCGACGCCGGCGAACACGGAGACACCGTCGTGGTTGTTGGCGACGCGGTAGATCATCTCCTGGATGAGCACCGTCTTGCCGACGCCGGCACCGCCGAACAGACCGATCTTGCCGCCCTTGACGTACGGGGTCAGCAGGTCGATGACCTTGACGCCGGTCTCGAACATCTCGGTCTTCGACTCGAGCTCGTCGAAGTTGGGGGCCTTGCGGTGGATGGACCAGCGCTCGCCCTCGTAGGTCTCGTCGACGTTCAGCACCTCACCGAGGGTGTTGAACACCTTGCCCTTGGTGAAGTCGCCGACGGGGACGGTGATGCCCGTGCCCGTGTCGGTGACGGCGGCCTGGCGGACCAGACCGTCGGTGGGCTGCATGGAGATGGTGCGGACCAGGCCGTCACCCAGGTGCTGGGCGACCTCCAGGGTCAGCGTCTTCTTCTCGCCTTCGTTCGCCGGGTCGGCGACCTCGACGTGAAGGGCGTTGTAGATCTCCGGCATGGCGTCGACGGGGAATTCCACGTCGACGACCGGGCCGATGACCCGGGCGACGCGGCCCGTGGCAACGGCCGTCTCAACTGTCGTCGTCATTACCTGTCACTCCCCGCGGTCGCGTCGGCCAGGGCTGCGGAGCCACCGACGATCTCGCTGATTTCCTGGGTGATTTCGGCCTGGCGGGCCGCGTTGGCAAGGCGGGAGAGCGTCTCGATGAGCTCTCCTGCGTTGTCGGTCGCCGACTTCATCGCGCGCCGCGTGGCGGCGTGCTTCGAAGCTGCCGACTGGAGGAGAGCGTTGTAGACGCGGCTCTCCACATAGCGCGGCAGAAGGGCGTCGAGGACGTCCTCCGCCGAGGGCTCGAAGTCGTACAGCGGAAGGATCTCGCCCTTCGGCGTCGACTCCTCGGCAACCTCGTCGAGGCTGAGCGGCAGCAGACGGTCGTCGAGCGCCGTCTGCGTCATCATCGAGACGAACTCGGTGAAGACGATGTGGATCTCGTCCACGCCGCCGTCCGCCGTGTCCTTCTCGATGGCCTCGATCAGAGGGGCCGCGACCTTCTTGGCGTCCGCGTACGACGGCTCGTCCGTGAAGCCCGACCACGACTGGGCGACCGTGCGCTCACGGAAGTTGTAGTGCGCGAGACCACGCCGGCCGACGATGTACGTGTCGACCTGCCTGCCCTCGGCCTCGAGGCGCGCCGTCAGCTGCTCCGCGGCCTTGATGGCGTTGGAGTTGAAGGCGCCGGCGAGACCACGGTCGCTCGTCAGGAGCAGCACCGCGGACCGCGTGACCGTCTCGGCCTGCGTGGTCAGCGGGTGCTTCGTGTTCGAGCCGGTACCGACCGCCGTGACCGCGCGGGTGAGCTCGGTCGCGTACGGCGTGGAGGCCGCCACCTTGCGCTGCGCCTTGACGACGCGCGAGGCGGCGATCATCTCCATCGCCTTGGTGATCTTCTTGGTCGCGGTGACGGATCGGATGCGACGCTTGTAGACCCGGAGCTGGGCTCCCATGAGTCAGGTCCCTTCCTTACGTCACTTGGCCGCGGCCGGGGCGTCCTCGCCGAGAAGCTTGCCGTCCGAGGTCTCGAACTGCTTCTTGAACTCGGCGATCGCGTCGGCGACAGCGATGAGGGTGTCGTCCGACATCTTCGCGCCCTCCTTGATGGAGGTCATGAGGCCCTGCTCCTTGCGGTGCAGGTACTCCAGCAGCTCCGTCTCGAAGCGGCGGATGTCGGCGACCGGAACGTCGTCCATCTTGCCGGTGGTGCCGGCCCACACGGAGACGACCTGGTCCTCGGTCCGCATCGGCTGGTACTGAGGCTGCTTGAGCAGCTCGACCAGTCGCTGGCCACGCTCCAGCTGGGACTTCGACGCGGCGTCCAGGTCGGAACCGAAGGCGGCGAAGGCCTCCAGCTCACGGTACTGGGCGAGGTCGAGGCGGAGCCGGCCGGACACCTGGCGCATCGCCTTGTGCTGGGCGGAGCCGCCGACGCGGGAGACCGAGATGCCGACGTTCAGGGCCGGACGCTGGCCGGCGTTGAACAGGTCGGACTCCAGGAAGCACTGGCCGTCGGTGATGGAGATGACGTTGGTCGGGATGAACGCCGAGACGTCGTTGGCCTTCGTCTCGACGATCGGCAGACCGGTCATCGAGCCGGCGCCCAGGTCGTCGGAGAGCTTCGCGCAGCGCTCCAGCAGACGGGAGTGCAGGTAGAAGACGTCACCCGGGTAGGCCTCACGGCCCGGCGGGCGGCGCAGCAGCAGCGACACGGCGCGGTAGGCGTCGGCCTGCTTCGAGAGGTCGTCGAAGATGATGAGGACGTGCTTGCCCTCGTACATCCACTGCTGACCGATGGCCGAACCGGTGTACGGCGCCAGGTACTTGAAGCCGGCCGGGTCGGACGCCGGGGCGGCGACGATGGTCGTGTACTCCAGCGCGCCGGCCTCTTCGAGGGCGCCCCGCACGGAGGCGATGGTCGAGCCCTTCTGGCCGATGGCGACGTAGACGCAGCGGACCTGCTTCTTCACGTCACCGGAGCGCCAGTTGTCACGCTGGTTGATGATCGTGTCGACGGCCAGGGCGGTCTTGCCGGTCTGGCGGTCACCGATGATCAGCTGACGCTGACCACGGCCGATCGGGGTCATCGCGTCGACGGCCTTGTAGCCGGTCTCCATCGGCTCGTGCACCGACTTACGGGCCATGACGCCGGGAGCCTGCAGCTCCAGGGCACGGCGGCCGGACGTCTCGATCTCGCCGAGGCCGTCGATCGGGTTGCCGAGCGGGTCGACGACGCGGCCGAGGTAGCCCTCGCCCACCGCGACCGACAGGACCTCGCCGGTACGGGTGACCGGCTGGCCTTCCTCGATGCCGTTGAACTCACCGAGGACGACCGCGCCGATCTCGCGCTCTTCCAGGTTGAGCGCGAGGCCGAGGGTGCCGTCCTCGAACTTCAGCAGTTCGTTGGCCATGGCCGAGGGCAGGCCCTCGACCTTCGCGATGCCGTCGCCGGCAAGGGTGACCGTACCGACCTCCTCGCGCGAGGCCGCGTCCGGCTTGTACGACTGGACAAAGTTCTCCAGCGCGTCCCGGATCTCCTCCGGCCGGATCGTGAGCTCCGCCATCTGGGTTCCCTGCTCTCCTTGTTGGGCCCGAAGTTTCACTTTGGGGGGATGGGGACTCCCCCCTGAAAGAGGTGAATCCTCTGCACGGCCCAACCAGGGCCGCCATCAGTTCGTACTGCGGTCTTGAGTTGCTGCTAGCTCGCCATGCGGCGGCCGGCGTCCTCGATGCGGTCCGCGAGGGAGCCGTTGATCACCTCGTCGCCGACCTGCACCCGGATCCCGCCGAGGACCGCGGGGTCCACGTCGAGGTTGAGGTGCATCGAGCGGCCGTAGAGCTTCGCGAGGGCCGCGCCGAGGCGCTGCTTCTGCGGGTCGCTCAGCGGTACCGCCGAGGTGACGACGGCGACCATGCGGTCCCGGCGCTCCGCGGCGAGCTTGGACAGGGACTCGAGGCCCGCTTCCAGGCTACGTCCCCGGGGTGCGGTCACGAGGCGCGTCACCAGTCGCTCGGTGGCCGCGTCGGCCCGGCCGCCGAGCAGGCTGCGCAGCAGCTCGCTCTTGGCCGAGACGGTGGCCTTCCGGTCGGTCAGTGCGGCGCGCAGCTCGGTGCTGGAGGAGACGATCCGCCCGAAGCGGAACAGCTCGTCCTCGACGTCGTCGAGCGTGCCGGCCTGCTGTGCGGCGGTGAGGTCGGCGATGTTCGCCAGCTCCTCCAGCACGTCCACCAGGTCGCGGGACTGCGACCAGCGGGAACGCACCGTGCCGGACACCAGGTCGGCGGTGGTGGCGCCGATCTGGGAGCCGAGGAGGCGCTGGACCAGGTCGGCCTTGGCGTCGCCCGCCTGCGCCGGGTCGGTGAGGACCCGACGCAAGCTGACCTCGCGGTCGAGCAGCGCGGTGACGGCCGCCAGCTCGCCGGCCAGCTGCGCCGCGTCCACGGACGTGGAGTCCGTGAGCGCGTCGAGACGCTCACGGGCTGCTGCGAATGCCTCGCGGCTCGCTCCGTGTGCGGTCATCGAGACGCCTCGGCCTTCTCCTCAAGCTCGTCGAGGAAGCGGTCGATGACGCGGCTCTGGCGGGCGTGGTCCTCGAGGGACTCGCCGACGAGCTTGCCGGCCAGTTCGGTGGCGAGCTTGCCGACGTCCTGACGCAGCGCGGACGCGGCGGCCTTGCGGTCGGCCTCGATCTGGCTGTGTCCGGCGGCGACGATCTCCTCGCGCTGGCGCTGGCCTTCCGCACGCATCTCGGTGATGAGCGCGGCGCCCTGCTCCTGCGCCTCCTGGCGCAGTCGCGCGGCCTCGTGACGGGCCTCGGCGAGCTGTGCCTTGTACTGCTCCAGAACGCTCTGCGCCTCGGTCCGAGCAATCTCGGCCTGTTCGATCCCGCCCTCGATGGCGTCGCGGCGCTCTTCCAGAACCTTGTTGATGTTCGGAAGGAGCTTCTTGCCCAGGACGAAGAACACGATCGCGAACGCGATCAGGCCGATGACGAGCTCGGGGATCTCCGGGATTAGAGGATTCTGGGACTCCTCCTCAGCCGCGATTTGCAGCAAGGGCGAGATCACATCAGTTCCTTCCGTGGAATTCTCTCGTCTGCGAAGACCGGATCAGGACGTCGGGTAGACGAAGCCCATGACCAGACCGATCAGGGCGAGCGCCTCACAGAGCACGAAGCCGAGGATCTGGTTCTGGCGGATGAGGCCGGCGGCCTCGGGCTGGCGGGCCAGCGCCTGGGTGCCGTTACCGAAGATGATGCCAACGCCGACGCCGGGGCCGATGGCCGCGAGACCGTAGCCGATGGCAGCGAGGTTGCCCTTGATTTCGACCGCGGCGAGGGTGTCGAGAGCGGACATGCCGTAACTTCCTTCTCTTTACACAGGCCGGTGGGGGTTGGCCACCGGAAGTTCAGGGGATGGTGATCGCGTGCTCAGTGGTGCTCGGCGAGCGCGCCCTGGATGTAGCTGGAGGACAGGAGGATGAAGACGTAGGCCTGGAGGGCCTGGATGAACAGCTCGAAGACCGTCATCACGAGGACCATCAGGAACGAGACCGCCGAGTAGGCGATGCCGATGCCGTTGAGCAGGTACCAGGTTCCGATGGTGAAGATCAGGATCAGCACGTGGCCGGCGAACATGTTGGCGAAGAGCCGGACGGCGTGCGTGAAGGGCCGGATGAACACGTTCGAGAGGAACTCGAAGAACATGACCATCGGGAACACGGGGCCGAGCGAACGGTCGTAGCCGGTGATGTTCTTGAAGCCGCCGATGAAGCCGTGGCGCTTGAACGTGATGCTCATCCACACGATGTAGACGAGCGCGGCGAGACCGGCCGGGAAGGCGATGACCGCGGTGGCCGGGAACTGGGCGACCGGGACGATCGACCAGAGGTTCATGATCCAGATGAAGAAGAACAGCGAGAACATCAGCGGGACGTACTTCTCGCCCTCGCGCTTGCCGATCGTCTCGTAGACGACCCCGCGGCGTACGAAGTCGTAGCCGGCCTCGCCGACCATCTGGAGCTTGCCCGGAACCAGCTTCGGCTTGTTGAAGGCGGCCCAGAAGAATCCGATGACGAGGACGGTGCTCACCAGCGAGAGCAGCATCGGCTTGTTGAATTCGATGCCGCCGACGGTGAAGAGCGGCTCGAACATGAACGAGTGCAGGCCGGGGGTCGGGAAACCGCACCCGTCGAAAATATGACAGTCGGTCTCGAAGGCGAGCGTCTTGGCGTTACTCACCGCGAGCTCCTTCAGCGTGGCGCATGGGTACGGCAACCTCGATGTGTCGGCGCGGCCTGCGACCGCGGGACGGCACTGGACTGGACTTGCGGATAAGGGGGCGGCGACTGGGCTCCGAACCGTGAGACGTCACAGGCACGCTTGCCGCCCGCGCCAGCTCTGCCGCAGTTGTGGCGAGACCATAGCAAAAGAGCGGAAGTCCCTTTACACCGGCCCTACAGGTCACGACGACGTCCGAGCGGAATCCGGCTCGACGTAGAGGATCTTGGCTTTCATGTGCGAGCGCACCTGCGCAGCCATCCACACCAGGGTGGACGCGAGCAGTGTGAAGGCGAAGCATTTCGGGTTGAAGGCCGAGGTCCCCTTGAACGTGATCAGCACGATCATCAGCAGCAGGATCTGGGTGGTGTAGAGCAACAGCCCCATCGACTGGAACAGATGGGGAAGTTGGCGCGCGGTGCGCAGCAGCACCACCAGTCCGCCGCCCATGAACAGCAGAACGAGTACCGCGCCGAGGACGGCGCCGAGCGCTCCCTTGCCGCCGGCAACGGCGGCGCTCACCGCGACTCCCGCCGCACCCGCGAGCGCGGTGGGCAGGGCACAGTGCAGGAGCGTTCGTACGTCGTTGGACTGCATGGCGGCAACTCCGCATTCAAGGGGGGCAGGTGTCGTCATGGACGAGCGTAGTCCCGGCCCGAGGGGCGAGAGACCTCGCGCCACCTCGCTCCGATGGGCCGTCGTACTGCGGCCCTTCGGCTCTATCCGGGGGTTCTCGTGAACCGTATCACAAACTATTTGATGAGGTCTTTACCTGGAAGGTGTGCTCACTGTCACACATGAGAGTGACAGTGCGCGTCTGTGCAGGAACCGGGGGAGGTTGTCTGGTAATGGGGGACTTTGCCCTCTCCCGGTTCTCCCACGAGTTGGCAATGCTCTAGTCAGATTCTTACCTTGGAGCTGCGGCGACCACCGATCGCGGTCGCCCCGTTGACCCTCGCCACACCCACCCCGACCGGCGTCTGCTGCTCCTGCTCTTCCCGCTCGTCTTCCTTCTCTTCCTTCTCTTCCTTCTCCGGCTCCTCCGCGACGGCGGCCGAAGCGACCGCGGACTGCTCCTGCGCGGCGGCCACGGCGGCACGGCGACGCCGGTAACGCGGCGGGACGAAGGCCTCGGCCCAGCGCGGCGCCCGCGGCGTGAAGCGCGGCAGCAGAAGCAGCGCCAGCCCGATCGCACTGAGGAACACCACACCCAGCACGATCCACATGGAAGCCGAGTTGACCGAGTAGGCGAGCGCCCCGAACCCGATCAGCGCCGACCAGAAGTACATGATCAGCACCGCGCGGCTGTGCGAGTGGCCGATCTCCAGCAGTCGGTGGTGCAGATGCCCGCGGTCCGCCGCGAACGGCGACTTGCCGCGCCAGGTGCGGCGCACGATCGCCAGGATCAGGTCGGCGGCCGGGATCGCGATGATGGTCAGCGGCATCAGCAGCGGGATGTAGACCGGCACCATCTGATGGACGGCGTTGCGCTCGGACCCGGAGAACAGCTTCATCACATCGGGGTCGACCTGGCCCGTCACGGAGATCGCGCCCGCGGCCAGCACCAGCCCGATCAGCATCGAGCCCGAGTCGCCCATGAAGATCCGCGCCGGATGCATGTTGTGCGGCAGGAAGCCCAGGCACATGCCCATCAGGATCGCCGCGAACAGCGTCGCCGGGGCGGCGGCCTCGATGCCGTACGAGTACCAGATGCGGTAGGCGTACATGAAGAACGCGGCCGCCGCGATGCACACCATGCCGGCGGCGAGACCGTCGAGGCCGTCCACGAAGTTGACCGCGTTGATGGTGATGACGACGAGCGCCACCGTCAGCAGGGTGCCCTGCCACTGGGTCAGCGCGACCGTGCCGACGGTCGGGATGGGCAGCCACAGGATCGTCAGACCCTGCATCACCATCACGCCCGCGGCGATCATCTGCGCGCCCAGCTTGATCAGGGCGTCGATCTCGAACTTGTCGTCCAGGACGCCGATCAGCCAGATCAGCGCGGCCCCCGAGAGCAGGGCGCGCGGCTCGTTCGACTTCTCGAAGACCTCGTTGAGGTTGGTGAGATGGTCGGCGACCAGCAGACCGGCGCACAGGCCGAAGAACATGGCGATCCCGCCGAGCCGTGGAGTGGGTTCCCGGTGCACGTCACGGGCCCTGATCTGCGGCATCGCTCCGGCCACGATCGCGAACTTCCGTACCGGCCCGGTCAGCAGATACGTCACCGCGGCCGTGATGCAGAGCGTCAGCAGGTATTCACGCACAGGCTTCCCCACAGGTCTCGCTGGCCATCTCAGTCCCACACCCTAGCGATCGACTCCTACACGGCGCATATGTGTGAGGACTTCCGGGTAGTGACGATGGTTTCACGTGAGGCTGTGCGAAGCGGCGTACGGGGGGGTGCGCCCCAGGGTGTGCACGGGGCGCGCCTACCCCGGTTCAGCCGGGATACGGCGGAAACGCCAGGCTCAGCTCGCGGACTTCCTCGCGGGCCTTCTTGCCCTCGATCTCCTCCCGCAGCACCCCCGCCAGCAGCGCCGCGATCCGCGTCATCTCCTGCTCCCCCATGCCCTGCGTGGTCACGGCGGCGGTGCCCAGCCGCAGGCCACGGAGGTGATCGTGCGGCAGAGCGCAGCAGTCCAGCACCATCCCGGCGGCCGCGAGCAGGCCGCGGGCGGCGCGCCCGTCGACTCCGAGGGGCGCCGGGTCGGCGGTGATGAGGTGGGTGTCGGTCCCGCCGGTCGTGACGGCCAGCCCCTCCGCGTCCAGGGCGGCCGCGAGAGCCCTCGCGTTGGCGACCACCTGATGGGCGTACGCCGAGAACGCCGGGGTTGCCGCCTCGCCGAACGCGACCGCCTTCGCGGCGATGGTGTGCATCTGCGCGCCGCCCTGCGTGAACGGGAACACGGCCCGGTCGACCCGTTCGGCGAGCTCGCTCCCGCAGAGGATCATCCCGCCGCGCGGCCCGCGCAGCACCTTGTGCGTGGTGGCGCAGACGATGTCGGCGTACGGCACCGGGCTGGGCGCCGCTCCCCCGGCGACCAGGCCGATGGGGTGGGCGGCGTCGGCGATGAGATAGGCGCCGACCTCGTCGGCCACCTCCCGGAAGAAGGCGTGGTCGAGGTGGCGCGGGTAGGCGATCGAGCCGCACACGATCGCCTTGGGCCGATGGCTGCGGGCCAGCGTCCGCACCTGTTCGTGGTCGATGAGCCCGGTCTCCGCGTCCACCCCGTAGGGCACGAAGTCGAACCAGCGCCCGGAGAAGTTCGCCGGCGAACCGTGCGTGAGATGACCGCCGTAGGGCAGCCCGAGCGCGAGGACGGTGTCGCCGGGCCGCAGCAGCGCCGCGTAGGCGGCCAGCACCGCCGAGGAGCCCGAGTGGGCCTGGACGTTGGCGTGTTCGGCGCCGAACAGCGCCTTGGCACGGTCCACGGCGATGCGCTCGGCGACGTCCACGATCTCGCAGCCGCCGTGGTAGCGGGCCCCCGGATACCCTTCCGCGTACTTGTTGGCGAGGGACGAGCCGAGGGCGGCCAGCACGGCGGGCGAGCTGAAGTTCTCCGCGGCGACCAACTGCAGCGTCGTCGCCTGCCGCTCGCGTTCCCCGAGCAGGATCTCGGCCAGCTCGGGGTCCTGCCGGCGCAGGACATCGGCCTCGGGGACATGGGTGACCGACATATGGCACTCCGGGCGTCGACGGTGACGTACGTCCAATGTAGGCCCGGGGAGAGCGGGGTGCGCGGCTTGTTGCACCCGAGCGGGCGCCCCGGTCGGCGCGGTGGCCCCACCCGCCCCCCGTCAAGCCCTCGCCGGTACCCCCGTCAGCGCCGTCACCACGGGGTCCAGGGCCTGGTGTATCTCGTCGCCGATCGAGCGGAAGAAGGGGAGGGGGGCGCCGTAGGGGTCGTAGACCTCGTCCGCTTCCAGGGTGGGGGCCAGGAGCCACCCGCGTAGCGCGGCCGCCGCGCGGACCAGGGCACGGGCGCGCATCACCACGCCCTCGTCGAGCGGGGGCAGGGTCGCGGGGTCGATGGCGTTCACCAGGCGGGTGAACTCCTTGAGGGTGAAGGTGCGCAGGCCCGCCGAGTGGCCCATGGAGATGACCTGGGCGCGGTGGTCACGAGTCGCCGTCAGGACCAGATCGGCCATGATGACGTGCTCGTCGAGGAGCTCGCGGCCGGTGAACCCGGACGCGTCCGCGCCGAAGTCGGCCAGCACGGTCTCCGCGTTGGCCTCCATCGGCGCGCCCTCGTGGCCCCAGGTGCCCGCGCTCTCCACGATCAGCCCGCCGCCCAGCACCCCGAGCCGCTGCGACACGAAATGCCGGGTCAGCCGCTCGGTGATCGGCGAGCGGCAGACGTTGCCGGTGCTGACGTGGAGGATGCGGAAGGTGTCGCGCGGAAACCCGAACGTCGTCGTCTGTTCCGCGGCACGCTCCCCGTTGCCTATGCCACGCCCCGCGTCAGGGGCTGTCAATTCGCCACCTCGAGGTCGGGTACGACCTTCCGCAGCTCGTCCGCGGAGATCGCGCCCGCACGCAGCAGCAGCGGCACGTCACGGCTGACGTCGACGATCGACGACGGGACGTTGCCGGGGGTGGGGCCGCCGTCGAGGTACACGGAGACGGAGTCGCCGAGCATCTCCTGCGCGTAGTCGCAGTTCTCCGGCGCCGGGTGGCCGGTGAGGTTGGCGGAGGACACCGCCATCGGGCCGACCTCCGTCAGCAGCTCGATGGCGACCGGGTGCAGCGGCATGCGGACGGCGACCGTGCCACGGGTGTCGCCGAGGTCCCACTGCAGGGACGGCTGGTGCTTGGCGACGAGCGTCAGCGCGCCCGGCCAGAACGCGTCGACGAGCTCCCAGGCCAGCTCGGAGAAGTCCGTGACGAGGCCGTGCAGCGTGTTCGGGGAGCCGATGAGGACGGGGGTGGGCATGTTACGGCCCCGGCCCTTGGCGTCCAGGAGGTCGGCGACGGCCTCCGAGGAGAACGCGTCGGCGCCGATGCCGTACACCGTGTCGGTCGGGAGGACCACGAGCTCGCCACGGCGGACGGCGGACGCGGCCTCGCGCAGACCGGTCACGCGGTCGGTCGCGTCGTTGGTGTCGTATCGCCGTGCCATTTAGCGAGCCTCCTCGTACACGTACTGCTGCGGGTCGAACGTATGGGGCGCGCTCACGGCATCGCCCTGCGGGCGGTGGCGAAGCGCGGGCGGTTGTTGAGGTCGGGGTGGTCGGCCGCGTCGGCCCAGCCCCGCTCCTCGGTGAAGATCCACGGCACCTGGCCGCCCTGCGTGTCGGCGTGCTCGATGACGACGACGCCGCCCGGGCGCAGCAGCCGGTGCGCGGTGCGCTCGATGCCGCGGATCAGGTCGAGGCCGTCCTCCCCCGAGAACAGGGCGAGTTCGGGATCGTAGTCGCGGGCCTCCGGCGCCACGTACTCCCACTCCGTGAGCGGGATGTACGGCGGGTTGGAGATGACCAGGTCGACCTGGCCGTCGAGGTCGTGGAAGGCGTCCAGGGCGTTTCCCTGACGCAGGTCGACCCTGGACCCCTCCGTGTTCTTCCGCGTCCAGCGCAGGGCGTCCTCGGACAGCTCCACCGCGTGCACACGGGAGCGCGGGACTTCCTGGGCGAGGGCGAGCGCGATGGCGCCGCTGCCGGTGCACAGGTCGACGATGCGGGGCTCGACGACGTCCATGGCGCGTACGGCGTCTATGGCCCAGCCGACCACGGACTCGGTCTCGGGGCGCGGCACGAAGACGCCGGGCCCGACCTGGAGCTCCAGATACCGGAAGAAGGCCCGCCCGGTGATGTGCTGCAGCGGCTCGCGCTGCTCGCGCCGGGCGATGACCTCCCAGTAGCGGGCGTCGAAGTCGGAGTTCTTCACGGAGTGCAGTTCACCGCGCTTCACACCGTGCACGAACGCGGCGAGCTCCTCCGCGTCGTTGCGCGGCGAGGGCACGCCGGCGTCGGCCAGCCGCTGGGTGGCCTGAGCCACCTCTGCGAGCAGCAGGTTCACGCAAGTCCTCCGTGTCGTACTCGTCGTGCGTACGTCCTACAACGCCTACGCGGCTGCGAGCTTGGCGGCCGAGTCCGCGTCGACGCAGGCCTGGATCACCGCGTCGAGGTCGCCGTCCAGGACCTGGTCCAGGTTGTACGACTTGAAGCCGACCCGGTGGTCCGAGATGCGGTTCTCCGGGAAGTTGTACGTGCGGATCTTCTCGGAGCGGTCGACGGTGCGGACCTGGCTGCGGCGGGCGTCGGCGGCCTCCCGCTCCGCTTCCTCCTGCGCCGCCGCGAGCAGCCTGGAGCGCAGGATACGCATCGCCTGCTCCTTGTTCTGCAGCTGACTCTTCTCGTTCTGACAGGAGGCGACGACTCCGGTCGGAATGTGCGTGATGCGCACGGCGGAGTCGGTCGTGTTGACGGACTGTCCGCCCGGCCCGGAGGACCGGTACACGTCGATGCGGAGGTCGTTCGCGTTGATCTCGACGTCGACCTCCTCGGCCTCGGGGGTGACGAGCACACCGGCGGCGGAGGTGTGGATCCGGCCCTGCGACTCGGTCGCGGGCACCCGCTGCACCCGGTGCACGCCGCCCTCGTACTTGAGCCGCGCCCACACGCCCTGCCCGGGCTCGGTGGCGCCCTGCCCGCCCTTGGTCTTCACGGCGACCTGGACGTCCTTGTAGCCGCCCAGTTCGGACTCGGTGGCGTCGATGATCTCGGTCTTCCAGCCGACGCGCTCGGCGTAGCGGAGATACATGCGCAGCAGGTCCCCCGCGAACAGAGCGGACTCGTCGCCGCCGGCGCCGGCCTTGATCTCGAGAATGACGTCCTTGTCGTCGGACGGGTCCCGGGGCACGAGCAGCAGCCGCAGCTTCTCGGTCAGCTCCTCGCGCTGCTTCTCCAACTCCTTGACCTCGGCGGCGAAGTCGGGGTCGTCGGCGATGAACTCGCGGGCGGTCTCGATGTCGTCGCCGGTCTGCTTCCAGGAGCGGTACGTGCCGACGATGGGGGTCAGCTCGGCGTAGCGCTTGTTCAGCTTGCGCGCGTTGGCCTGGTCGGCGAAGACCGACGGGTCGGCGAGCTTCTTCTCCAGGTCGGCGTGCTCACCGAGCAGTTCCTCGACGGCCTCGAACATGGTGGGCTCCTGATGACGTACGTGGGGGAAGGGCGGGCGACCAAAAACGCCGGTCCCGGTGTGCCCCTGGGCGGGGACACGACCGTGGACCGGCGCATTGGGGCTCGCTACTTCTTGGAGCCTGCGGCGGCCTTGCCGAAGCGGGCCTCGAAGCGGGCCACACGGCCACCGGTGTCGAGGATCTTCTGCTTGCCCGTGTAGAACGGGTGGCACTCGGAGCAGACGTCGGCGCGGATGGCACCGCTCTCGATCGTGCTACGGGTGGTGAACGACGCGCCACAGGTGCAGCTGACCTGCGTCTCGACGTACTCGGGGTGGATGTCGCGCTTCAAGGTGTCTCCTAGTTTCGGGAGGGCGCCGGGTCGCTGCCGCGGGATACGACATACGTGAACCGGAGCCGACGTACCAGTCTGCCAGCACTGGCCGCATCCCCCAAAACCGGGGGGCGGGGGGATCTATTCCCTGAGACGCTCACGGCTGACGTCAGGAGGTCACGACGCCCGCCGCCTCGCCCGTGGCGTTGCCTTCCGTGGCCGTCTTCGGGATGGCCTGGTCGTTCTTGAGAGCCGTCCAGACCTGCTTGGCCTTCGCCTCGGCGACGATGACCCGGTTGGGGTTGGACGGGTCGTACCGGACCGGCATCGTGACCATGTTCATGTTGCCCGAGCTGATGCCCTTGAGGCCGTTCGCGAAGGACATCAGGGACTTCAGCGAGCCGAGGTCGGAGTCGGTCGTGACGGCATTGGTGGCGGTGTCGGCGAGGTCGTACAGCTTGGTGCCGCTGCTGAACAGGCCGATGTGCTTCACCTGGTTGACCAGGGCCTTGATGAACGCCTGCTGCAGCTGGATGCGGCCCAGGTCGGAGCCGTCGCCGACGCCGTGCCGGGTGCGGACCAGGCCGAGGGCCTGCTCGCCGGTCAGCGTGTGCGTGCCCGCCTTGAGGTTCAGATGGCTGTCGGAGTCCTTGATGGCCTTGGTCGTGGTGACCTGGACGCCGCCGAGTTCGTCGATGAGCTTCTCGAAGCCCGAGAAGTCGACCTCCAGGTAGTGGTCCATACGGACGCCGCTGATCGACTCGACCGTCTTCACCGCGCAGGCCGCGCCGCCCGTGGAGTACGCCGAGTTGAACATCACGTCGGATGCGGCGTCGTGGGTGCCGCCCTTGGCGTCGGTGCACGCGGGGCGGTCTATGAGGGTGTCGCGCGGTATGGAGACCACGCTGGCCTGCTTGTGGCCCTCGTACACGTGGATGATCATCGCGGTGTCGGAGCGGGCGCTGCCGTCGTCGGCGCCGCCGCCGAGCTGTTTGTTGGCGCCGGAGCGGGTGTCCGAGCCGAGGACCAGGATGTTCTCGGAGCCGTTGTCGACCTTGGTCGGCCGGTCGGTGCCCAGCGCCTGGTCGATGTCGACGCTCTTGATGTTGCCGTTGAGCTTGAAGTACAGGTAGCCCACGCCCGTGCCGCCCAGCACGACGATGCCCGCGGCCGTCCACGCGGCGATCAGCAGCCCCTTGCGCCTGCCCCGCTCCTTGCGGTGGCGCGGACCGTTGCTGCCGGCCGCCCCGCTCGTTGTGCCGGCCTCACCCGGTATGCCGGGCTCCGGCGTGCTCTCGGCGGACACGTCGCTCCTCTGTTGTCGTGCAACCTCACCATCGTCACTCCGCCAGGTCAGACGGGGAAACTCGGGACAGGGTTGCACAACGCTCCGTGCCCGATCCGCGGCGGACCGGGCACGGAGCGTAATGCGGGTGAGCCGGGAGCACCCCGCTCACCTGCGGTTTCGGCCGGACTCAGCCGAAGATGTCGTACTGCTTGTAGGTCGTCCCGAGTGAGACCCTTGTGGCAAAGATCGCACTCGTGGCCTTTCCGGTGCCCTTGAACAGGTACAGCGTGCCGGCCGGGGTACGGGCCAGGACGTCGGCGAGACCGTCGCCGTTGACGTCCCCGACGGTGGCGATGACGTTGTACGTCGTGTTGGTCCAGGTGGCGACCTTGATACGGGCCGCGAAGGCCGCCGTGGCGGTGCCGTTGCCCTTGTAGAGGAACAGCTCGCCGGTGGTCTTGTTACGGGCGAGCAGGTCCGTCTTGCCGTCGAAGCTGAAGTCGCCGTGACCGCGCACGACGTTGTACTGGTTCCAGCCCGTGCCGTTCTTGACGGGCGCGGCGAAGGTGCCGTTGCCCTTGCCCGGGTAGACCCACAGCGCGCCGGCCGAGTCGACGGCGAGCAGGTCGGGAAGGTAGTCGCCCGTGACGTCGCCGGGGGCGACGATCTGCGTGCGGGTCTTCCAGTTGTCGCCGATCAGCTTGGTGTCCCAGGTCCCGCCGGCGGCCACCCAGTGCTTCCAGAAGACGTCGCCGTCCGAGGCGCGGCGCAGGATCAGGTCCTGGATGCCGTCCCGGTCCAGGTCGGTCTGCACGACGAGGTTGTAGGCGCTCATGTTGCCCCACGAGTCGCCGCCGGCCAGCGAGGCGCCCTTGGAGTACAGCTCACGGCCGGCCTTGCTGGACGCGGTGCGCACCCACAGGTCGGCGAGGTGGTCGTCGTTGAAGTTGGTGTCGTCGACGCGCGGGTAGGCGCTGGCGGCGTACGTGGAGATCTTGCTGAAGACGCTGAACGCGCCGCTGTCCACGCAGTTCTCCACGCCCCAGGAGACGACGCCCACGATCCGGTACTCGCCGGCGGTGTTCTTGACGATCAGCGGGCCGCCGGAGTCGCCGTTGCAGGCGGTGGTGGTGCCCTCGTCGCTGCCGGTGGCGGGCGTGCCCGCGCACACCATGTGGCCCTTGATGTAGTAGCCGGCGGGGAAGGCGGCCGCACAGGTCGTGTTCGACTGGATCGGCAGCTCGGCCGTCTTCAGGGTGTCGGAGATGTCCTGCGAGGCGGAGCTGGTGCGGCCCCAGCCGTACAGCGTGGCCTTGGTGCCGGTCGCGTACGAGGCGCTGTCGGTGTTCGTCGTCATCTTGATCGGCGTGGCCTTGACCGGGGTTTCCAGCGTCAGCACGGCGATGTCGTTGTCGAGGGTCGAGTCGCTGTACGACCAGTGGTTCCACTGCCGTGAGACGAACGTGGCGGTGCCGCCGTGCAGGTCGCCGTCGGCGGACATCAGCTGCGTGCTGCCCGTGACGGCCCAGCCGTGGGCAGCCCAGTTGTAGCCCTTGACGCAGTGCGCGGCGGTCAGGATCTTCGTCGGCGAGATGACGGAGCCGCCGCAGAAGAAGCCGATGTCGTCGCCGGTGGCGTCGGTGCCCCGGTCGTCGGAGTACCAGAGCTGGGCCATCCACGGCGCGGTGGTGATCGTCGTCGTGGTGCCGCCGATGATCTTCGGGCTGACCTTGCCGGCGCTCGTGCTCGCGCTCAGGGCCGCCTTGGACCTCGTCCCCGGAGTTTCGTCGCCGGCGACGGCGAGAGGGGCCCGTTCCTTGAGCTCCGCGGCCGACATCGTCCTGGCGGGCGCGGGCGTCGGCGGCGTCTCCGCGGCCTGGGCCGTCGACAGGAACAGCGCACCGGCGACCGCGGCGGCCAGCCCGGCCGCGGCGACGGGCAGGGCGATCCGTATCCGGCGTCTGTGCCGACCGCCGCTGCCCCCGGACGTGGGTGTACCCACTCGAGTCCCCCCTCGGGATCAAGAAGTTCGTTTCAGGAAGTTCGGGTCAAGATGTTTGAAGAGCGAGATCGTATCCCGCGTGCGAAGAACCGATGAGGGCCGCCCCTGTGCAGGGGCGGCCCTCATGGATGTGGTGCGTGACGTCAGTCGTTGTTGCCCGGCGACGGCGTCGTCTTCTGGATCTGCAGCAGGAACTCGCCGTTCGACTTCGTCTGCTTCATCTTGTCGAGGAGCAGCTCGATCGCCTGCTGCTGGTCGAGCGCGTGCAGCACCCGGCGCAGCTTCCAGACGACGGCGAGCTCGTCGTTGCCGAGCAGGATCTCTTCCTTACGGGTACCGGACGCGTCCACGTCCACCGCGGGGAAGATGCGCTTGTCGGCGAGCTTCCGGTCGAGCTTGAGCTCCATGTTGCCGGTGCCCTTGAACTCCTCGAAGATCACCTCGTCCATGCGGGACCCGGTGTCCACCAGGGCGGTGGCGAGGATGGTCAGCGAGCCGCCGTCCTCGATGTTGCGGGCCGCACCGAAGAAGCGCTTCGGCGGGTACAGGGCGGTCGAGTCGACACCACCGGACAGGATGCGGCCGGAGGCCGGGGCGGCGAGGTTGTACGCACGGCCCAGACGCGTGATCGAGTCGAGCAGCACGACGACGTCGTGGCCCAGCTCCACCAGACGCTTGGCGCGCTCGATGGCGAGCTCGGCGACGGTGGTGTGGTCCTCGGCCGGGCGGTCGAAGGTCGAGGAGATGACCTCGCCCTTCACCGACCGCTGCATGTCGGTGACCTCTTCCGGACGCTCGTCGACCAGGACGACCATCAGGTGGCACTCGGGGTTGTTGTGCGTGATCGCGTTGGCGATCGCCTGCATGATCATGGTCTTGCCGGTCTTCGGCGGGGCCACGATCAGACCGCGCTGGCCCTTGCCGATCGGCGACACGAGGTCGATGATCCGCGTGGTCAGCACGCCCGGGTCCGTCTCCAGACGGAGGCGGTCCTGCGGGTAGAGCGGGGTCAGCTTGTTGAACTCCGGGCGGCCGCGGCCGTGTTCGGGCGCCATGCCGTTGACGGAGTCGAGACGCACCAGCGCGTTGAACTTCTCGCGCCGCTCGCCTTCCTTGGGCTGACGGACCGCGCCGGTGACGTGGTCGCCCTTGCGCAGGCCGTTCTTGCGGACCTGGGCGAGGGAGACGTACACGTCGTTCGGGCCCGGCAGGTAGCCGGAGGTCCGGATGAACGCGTAGTTGTCGAGGATGTCCAGGATGCCCGCGACGGGGATCAGGACGTCGTCGTCGGCGAGCTGCGGCTCGGCGGTGCCGATCTCGTCACGCCCGCGACGGCCACGACGGTCGCGGTAGCGGCCACGACGGCCACGGCGACCGCCCTCGAAGTCGTCGTCGTCCTGCGGACCGGTGTCGCGCTGCTGACGGTCCTGACGACCGCCGCTCTGCTGCTGACCCGGCTGCTGGCCGCCACGCTGCTGCTGGCCGCCCTGCTGGTCGTCGCCCTTGCGACGGTCACCGCGGTCCCCCCGCTCACCACGGTCGCGACCGCGCTCACGGCGGTCGCGGCGGCGGCCCTCGCCGCCGTCTGCGTCGCCCCTGGCGTCGCCCTGCGGCTGCGCCTGGGCCTCGGCCTGCGCCGGGGCGGGCGTCTCGGCCTTCGGGGCGCTCTTCGCCTCGGCGGCGACCGTCTCCGGGCTGCCCGCCTCGGCGGTGGCCCGGCGGCGACGGCGCTCGACCGGAGCATCGTTGCTGGCCGGCTGGCCGGGAATCTCGATCTGCTGCTGGGCCACGGCCTTCTCGGCGGGGGCCTCGGCCGGGGCGGCGTCCGCCTTCTTCTCGGCGGCGGCATCGCCCGTACGGGCCTTGGAGGTGGCGCGGCGCTTGGGCTTGGTCTCGGAGGCGGGGGCCTCGGCCTTCGCCGGGGCGCTGCCGCCTCCGGCCTGCGCCTCCTTGATGACCTCGATCAGCTGGCTCTTGCGCATACGCGCGGTGCCCCTGATGCCGAGGCCGGATGCGACCTGCTGCAGCTCGGCCAGCACCATGCCCTCGAGGCCGGTACCGCGGCGCCGCCGGGAGCCGGCACCGGTGGCAGGCGCGGAGGCGTCCGTGGCGGGCGCGGCAGCGGTCTCCTCGACACGTGCGCCCATCAGATCGGTGGTGTCGCTCACGAAGGGTCCTTCCCTGGAGCGGACGTCGGCCTGTCTGGCTCGGCGACCGGTTGTGCTGTCCGACTTCGGTCCCTCGTGTGGCGAAGCCGGGGCGGTGGTCCGCCAAAGCGGCGGAAGAGAGATTTGCTGGTGATGGCGCTTCCTCGACGAGCCGTGACACTCAGTGTCACGTGGCGTGGTCGCACCGATTCCGGAGCGTGCCCTGTGGACCGCTCAGCGTCGCTGCACGGCGTACTGCCCAGGTACGACGTACGGAACGCAGTGCGGCTTGGGGAGCTCCCGGAAGAATGTCTGTCCCGGACGGGGACACGAAGCACCTCGCCGTGGTGGGGTCGGGTGCAGACTTGAGGTTAACACTACCGGATCCAACAAACATTCCCCCTCTCGAAATCCGGCAACCGTGTGCTTTCAGAGGTCGCCGGAGGGCGCAAGGGGCAGCACGCTCGCCCCTTGCAGGTCCAGGGCCAGGCGGTTCGCGGCCCAGTCCGTGCCGGCCGACGCCTCGATCTTGTCGGCCGTGCCCGCGTCGGCCAGCGCCATCACGGTGGGTCCGGCGCCGGAGATCACCGCGGGGATCCCGTCGGCGCGCAGCCGCTCCACCAGCGCCGCGCTCTCCGGCATGGCCGGTGCGCGGTACTCCTGGTGCAGACGGTCCTCGGTGGCGGGCAGCAGCAGTTCAGGACGCCGGGTGAGGGCCTCGACGAGCAGTCCGGCCCGGCCCGCGTTGGCGGCGGCGTCGACGTGCGGCACGGAGCGCGGGAGCAGGCCGCGCGCGGTCTCGGTGAGGACCGGCTTTCCGGGCACGAAAACCACCGGAACGATGGAATCGGCGGGCTCCATCCTGATCGCCCGCGCGGCGCCGGACTCCATCCAGGACAGGGTGAACCCGCCCAGCAGACAGGCCGCCACGTTGTCCGGGTGCCCCTCGATCTCGGTCGCGAGCTCCAGCAGCGCGGCGTCGTCGAGCTTGCTCTCGCCGCCTATGGTCACCGCGCGCGCGGCGACGATGCCCGCGCAGATCGCGGCGGAGGAGGAGCCGAGGCCCCGGCCGTGCGGGATGCGGTTGGCGCAGACGATCTCCAGGCCGCGCGGCTGGCCGCCCAGGGCGTCGAAGGCGATGCGCAGGGAGCGGACGAGGAGGTGCTTCTCGTCGCGCGGGAGCGTCTCGCTGCCCTCCCCCGCGATGTCGATGTGCAGCCCGGAGTCGGCCACCCGGACGACGACGTCGTCGTAGAGCCCCAGCGCGAGGCCGAAGGCGTCGAAGCCCGGGCCGAGGTTGGCGCTGGTGGCGGGGACGCGCACCCGGACGGGGGCGGCACGGAAGGCGGGACCGGCCATCTCGCGATGACTCTCCTTGAGCTGCGGGACTGTCGAATGACATTCGATGGGTACGTGAGGACCCTTGAGGCCCGACGGCGACGCGGTGACGACGCGGCACTGCGGCATATGCGGCGGGCGGGTTCAGTACAGCCTATCGAAGGAAGGTTCTGCGGCGACATAGGGCGCACAGGAGGCGCACGATGCGTGTCGTAAGCCCCCTGTGCACCCCTTACAGGGATTACCCGGTCGAGTACCGGGATTACCCGGTCGGGCTCGTCACGGGGACTGCCCGGTCGGGCTCGGGTTTCCTGCTCAGGCCAGCAGACCGAGGCGCTCGGCCGCGGTCGCCGCGTCGACCGGGACGGTGACCGGCTGCGGGGCGCCGGCGACGGCCCAGTCGGGGTCCTTCAGACCGTTGCCGGTGACCGTGCAGACGATGCGCTGCCCCGGATCGACCTTGCCCTGCTCGGCCGCCTTCAGCAGACCGGCCACGGACGCGGCCGACGCGGGCTCCACGAAGACGCCCTCCTGCGCGGCCAACAGCCGGTAGGCGCGCAGGATCTCACGGTCCGTCACCTCGTCGATGAAGCCGCCGGACTCCTCCTGCGCCGCCAGCGCGAACTTCCAGGAGGCGGGGTTGCCGATGCGGATCGCGGTGGCGATCGTCGACGGGTCCTTGACGACCTCGCCGCGCACGATGGGCGCACTGCCGGACGCCTGGAAGCCCCACATGCGGGGCGTCTGCGCGGCGATCCCGTCGGCGGCGTACTCCTTGTAGCCCTTCCAGTACGCGGTGATGTTGCCCGCGTTGCCGACCGGCAGGACATGGATGTCGGGGGCGTCCCCGAGCATGTCCACGATCTCGAACGAGGCCGTCTTCTGGCCCTCGATCCGCACCGGGTTGACCGAATTGACCAGCGCCACCGGGTAGTTGTCGGACAGATCACGCGCGAGCGTGAGGCAGTCGTCGAAGTTGCCGTCGACCTGGAGGATCTTCGCGCCGTGCACGAGGGCCTGGCCCATCTTGCCGATCGCGATCTTGCCCTGCGGGACGAGCACGGCACAGACCATGCCGGCGCGCACCGCGTAGGCGGCTGCGGACGCGGAGGTGTTGCCGGTGGAGGCGCAGATGACGGCCTGCGCGCCCTCCTCCTTGGCCCGCGTGATGGCCATGGTCATACCGCGGTCCTTGAAGGACCCGGTCGGGTTGGCGCCCTCCACCTTGAGGTGGACCTCGCAGCCCGTGCGCTCGGAGAGCACCTGCGCGGGCACGAGGGGCGTGCCGCCCTCGCGGAGGGTGACGACCGGCGTGCTGTCGGATACCGGCAGCCGGTCCCGGTACTCCTCGATGATTCCGCGCCACTGGTGGGTCATTGCTGGTTACTCTCCTTCAACCCGCATGATGCTGGCGACACCCCGCACGGTGTCGAGCTTGCGCAACGCCTCGACGGTCCCGGTGAGGGAGGCGTCGGACGCGCGATGGGTGACGACGACGAGGGAGGCCTCGCCGTCGCCGTCTTGGCGTCCTTGCTGCCGCACGGTATCGATCGACACCCCGTGCTCGGCGAACACCGTGGCGACCTGAGCGAGAACGCCCGGTTTGTCGGCGACGTCGAGGCTGATGTGATAGCGGGTGACGACATCGCCCATCGGCGACACCGGCAGGGCGGCATACGCCGACTCGCCGGGCCCCGTTGCCCCGCTGAGCCGGTTGCGGCAGACGGCGACTAGGTCGCCGAGCACGGCGGAGGCGGTGGGAGCACCGCCGGCGCCGGGGCCGTAGAACATGAGCTGCCCGGCCGCGTCCGACTCCACGAACACGGCGTTGTACGCGCCGCGCACGGAGGCGAGCGGGTGGGTGAGCGGAATCATGGCCGGGTGCACGCGGGCGGTCACGGACCCCCCGTCGGCGGCCCGCTCACAGATGGCGAGCAGCTTGATGGTGCAGCCCATCGCCCTGGCGGAGGCGAAGTCGGCCGAGGTCACCTCGGTCATGCCCTCGCGGTAGACGTCGTCGAGGCGCACGCGCGTGTGGAAGGCGATCCCGGCGAGGATGGCGGCCTTGGCGGCGGCGTCGAAGGCCTCGACGTCGGCGGTGGGGTCGGCCTCGGCGTACCCCAGGGCGGTGGCCTCGTCGAGGGCCTCCTGGTATCCGGCGCCGGTGGAGTCCATCTTGTCGAGGATGAAGTTGGTGGTGCCGTTGACGATCCCGAGCACCCGGTTCACCTTGTCCCCGGCGAGGGACTCGCGCAGCGGCCGGATCAGCGGGATGGCGCCGGCGACGGCGGCCTCGTAGTAGAGGTCCTCGCCGTGCTCCTCGGCGGCGGCGTGCAGCGCGGCGCCGTCCTGGGCGAGGAGCGCCTTGTTCGCGGATACGACGGAGGCGCCGTACTCGAAGGCAGTCGTGATGAGCGTACGAGCGGGCTCGATGCCGCCGATGACCTCGACGACGACGTCGATGTCCCCGCGTTTGACGAGGGCGGTGGCGTCGGTGGTGACGAGGGCGGGATCGATGCCGTCCCGGACCTTGGAGGGCCGCCGCACCGCGACGCCCGCCAGCTCCACCGGCGCCCCGATGCGTGCGGCGAGGTCGTCGGCGTGCGTCGTCATGATGCGCGCCACCTCTGAGCCGACCACTCCACAGCCCAGCAGCGCCACCTTCAGCGGACGCGTACGCATCATCCGACCTCGTTTCCTCATACCGTCTACGGTTGTTTCCGGTTGCCCCAGTCTCACTCACCGGACCGGACTTTCTGCCCCTGGTCCGGATCGTGAGACGTCTATTTCATTTTCTCAGGGACGGCAACAGGAGATCTTCCGCCCTGTTCCTTCGGCATCCCGTCGGCATCCCTTTCGGCATTCCGTTCTGCCGTTCCTTACGGCCGTTCCTTACTGCTGTTCCTTACTGTCGTTCAGCCGACGTCGAGGCGCAGCAGATCGTCCTCCGTCTCCCGCCGCACGATGACGCGCGACTCCCCCTCGCGCACGGCCACGACCGGCGGCCGCAGCACATGGTTGTAGTTGCTGGCCATGGAGCGGCAGTACGCGCCCGTCGCGGGCACGGCGATCAGGTCACCCGGTGCCACGTCGGACGGCAGGAACGCGTCCTTGACCACGATGTCGCCGCTCTCACAGTGCTTGCCGACGACCCGGGCGAGCATCGGCGCCGCGTCGGAGACACGGGAGACGAGGGCGACGCTGTACTCGGCGTCGTACAGCGCGGTGCGGATGTTGTCCGACATGCCGCCGTCGACGGAGACGTAGGTCCGCAGCCCGTCGAGGGGCTTGATGGTGCCGACCTCGTAGAGCGTGAAGGCGGTGGGCCCGACGATGGCACGGCCGGGCTCGACGGAGATACGGGGCGTGCGCAGGCGCGCGGCCTCGCACTCGCGCGTGACGATCTCGGTGAGCGCCTTGGCGATCTCGTGGGGCTCGCGCGGGTCGTCGTCGCTGGTGTAGGCGATCCCGAGGCCGCCGCCGAGGTCGATCTCGGGCAGTTCGACCCCGTGCTCGTCACGGATGTCCTTGAGCAGTCCGACCACCCGGTGCGCGGCGACCTCGAAGCCGGACATGTCGAAGATCTGCGACCCGATGTGGGAGTGGATCCCGATCAGCTCGAGCCCGTCGAGCTGCAGTGCCCGGCGCACGGCTTCGGCTGCCTGCCCACCGGCCAGCGGAACCCCGAACTTCTGGTCCTCGTGGGCGGTGGCGATGAACTCGTGCGTGTGCGCCTCGACGCCGACGGTGATCCGGATCTGAACCCGCTGCCTCTTACCGAGGGACTGCGCGATGTGCGCGACCCGCACGATCTCCTGGAAGGAGTCGAGAACGATGCGCCCGACACCGGCGTCGACGGCCCGGTGAATCTCTTCCGTCGACTTGTTGTTGCCGTGGAAGGCGATGCGGTCGGCGGGCATACCGGCGGAGAGGGCGGTGGCCAGCTCGCCGCCGGAGCAGACGTCGAGGTTGAGCCCCTCCTCGTGCAGCCACCGCACGACGGCCCGGGACAGGAACGCCTTGCCGGCGTAGAAGACGTCGGCGTCGCCCCCGAAGGCGGTACGCCAGGCACGGGCCCGGTCCCGGAAGTCGGCCTCGTCGAGGATGTAGGCCGGGGTGCCGTGCTCCTGGGCGAGGGTCTTGACGTCGACCCCGCCGACGGTGACGACACCGTCGGTGTCACGCGTGACCGTCCGCGCCCACACCTTGGCGTCGAGGGCGTTGAGGTCGGTGGGCGGAGCGGAATAGTGCCCCTCGGGAAGGACGTCGGCGTGACGGGGCCCGGCGGGGTGGGCGGAACGGCTCATGTCTTCAGTCTCTTCTTGGCTCAGAGGTGGTCGGGTGCGTCGATGCCGAGCAGGGACAGGCCGCCGGCCAGCACCGCCCCGGCGGCTTCGGCGAGCGCGAGCCGGGCACGGTGGGCGGCCAAGGGTTTCTCGTCACCACGGGGAAGGACGCTGGGGAGCAGGACGAGCGTGGCGTCGGCGAGGGCGAGGAGATGACGGGTGAGACGGGAGGGACCGGAGGGGTCGAGGGCTGAGGAGGGGGTGCCGGTGGAGGTCCCCCGGGGGCTCGGGAGCGGGACGGCCGCGGCGATGATGCGGGGGTGATCCGCGAGCAGGGCGACGAGCGCGGCGACGAGGCCATCCGCGTCCAGCGGGCCGGGCCGACCGGTGAAGCCGAGATCAGCGGCGTTACGACGCACGGCCCGGGTGCGGGCGTGGGCGTAACGGACCCGGAAGAGAGGGTTGCTCTCACGCTGGACCAGATGGTCGGCGGTGATGCGGGGCCGGTCGTGCGGAGCCGGGTGAAGCAGCGCCCAGCGGGCGGCGTCGAGACCGAGCGGCGCGGGATCCTCGGGAGCGGGAACGGGCCTCAGGGTGACGGGCTCACCGTGACCGATGTCGACCCGGCCGCCCTGCGCCCCGACGATCCGCGCAAGCACGTCGGCGAGGACCTCGGCCCGCACTTCGTACGGCACCCGCACCGCGAAGACCTGACCGGCGAGGCGGTCGGTGTGCCCGTACCGCAGACCTTCGAGCTGAATCCGCCGGACGAGGGCGGAGGCGGCGGAACCGTCGAGGCTGATGTTGAGGAACCCGGGCCCGGTGATCTCGACCCCGGCGACGCCTTCGGCCCGGGCCAGATGCGGCCGAAGCACCTCCGCGACCCGAAGCGGTGGCTGCCCGGCCGGCCGGGCGAGCTGCAGGGCGATGTTGGTGGCGTAGTCCCCCCGCCCCCCGGGCCCCGGCGGCGTGACCACAGCCCGCTCAGGAACACCCACACTGAGCTCCCCGTCCTCCACAGCACAACGCACCGCGCGCAGCACGGTACGGGAGAGCTCGACGGGGGTCACGGGGACAAGCGTAGGCGAGGAGGGGGGCGGGTAGGCGAACAGGTTTGGAGAGGGTCCGGGATGTGGACGGGGGCGACGAGGGCGGGGGATGACGGGGGACGGCGGAGGCGGGATATGGCGGGGAATGACGAGGGCGAGGGATGACGGGGGCGGGGAATGACGAGGTCTGACCCGACACGTCTCCTGGACGCCTCCGCTACATGGCCTGCCCTTCGCCTGCTCCCTGCCGTACGGCAGGTCGGAGCTATCCATCCCCCGACGGCCAGGGGCTGCTGTGCGGTGGTGGTGCTCTGCGGGCGGGGAGGCGCTCTCTGGTGCCCTACCGGCAAGGGGAGCTATCCGGCGCCCTACCGGCAGGGGGGTGCATCCGGTGTCCTACGGGCAGAGTCGTGCTACTCGGCCGCAGGCCCAGCGCCCGGCCCGCCGCCTTTCCCCGCGCCCACGCCCTCCCCCGCGCCCAGCGCAGGCCCGATCCCCAGACCCACCCCCAGATCCATCCCGGCCCCGCTTCCCCCACTTCCCCCGTCCGCCGCCGCCCGCTCCATCAACTCCCGTACGACGGAGATGAGTTCGGTGGGCTCGAAAGGCTTGGCAAGAAAAGCGTCGACGCCGACTTCGAGGCCGGCCTCGACCTCGTACTGCGTACAGGCGCTGATGATGACAAGGGGAAGATCACGCGTGCGCGGATCGGCACGCAACCGCGCGGCGGTGCGCAGCCCGTCCAGCCGGGGCATGACGACATCGAGGGTCACAAGATCGGGCCGCACCTGATGAACGACATCCAGACACTCGGCACCATCGGACGCGGTCACGACCTCGATGCCCTCCAGCTCGAGATTGACCCTGATCAGCTGCCGGATGACCTTGTTGTCGTCCACAACAAGCACCCGGCCCGACGCGCCTGGCACAACTCGAGAGTAGGTCGGGACCGGCCACCGCGTCCGGGTTTTCGCCACTTCCACCCCGTGCGGGCGACCCCCACCCCCACGGATAACCCGTTCATGAACACCCCGAGCAAGCTGGTAGTGTTCTACCCGTCGCCGCGAGCAACACCCTCGCAACCGACACGCCCCCGTAGCTCAGGGGATAGAGCAACGGCCTCCGGAGCCGTGTGCGCAGGTTCGAATCCTGCCGGGGGCACTGCAGGTCAGAGGGTTAAAACGCCACCTGACCAGCGCAGGTGCCAAAAAGAAGTAACTGCAGCCATATGCAGCCGAGGGCCAGCGAAAGCAGCCGTAGGACGCACGCTGCGGGACATACGCGGGATCGGACATTGGGTAACCAAACGCCCGATCGGCCACATAACAAACGCCCCGAGGGTTCATCCCCGGGGCGTTCAGTGTGATCATCGTCACTCGTATTCGAGCAACAGATCCTCGATTCGTTTGTTGGCCACCACATGCCTCCCATGGAGGCACTTCGCATACCGAGCCAGCAGCACCTCCACCGTGTTTCCGGCTCGCTCTGCGACCTCCGTCGGATCGACTCCGGCGTTCAGCCAGGTGGACAGCGCCGAGTGGCGCAGGTCGTACGGACGGTCCGCAAGTGGACTCGCGACGAGTTCCGGTGGCAGGCCGAGCTCTCGGGCCTCGGCCCACACGCGCGAGTAGGTCGAGGAGCCGACCAGTCCGCCTCGCTCGTTGAAGAAGAGTCGGCCGTCATCTGCCGTGCCGAACGTGTCGATGCTGTCGCGCCAGATGGCCACGAGGGCCGGCGGCAGAGGCGTCGGACGCACCTCCTCGGGATCGCGGTTCTTCAGCCCGCGGTCGTCGTGGACCTCGCCCGTCTTGGTCCACTTCTTCCCTGCCGTCGGTCTGGTCCGATGGAGGTTCGCCAGCCCCCAGCCCTCCTCGGGGAGGTGGCAGTCCTGGACCGCGACGCCGACGGTCTCCGCCGGGCGCATCCCGGCGTAGTACATGCCGGCGAACATGCCCACCAGTCGCCTGCCCCTGGCTCGGTGGTAGCCGCCCACGTACGAGACAGCGCCGATCAGGTTGCCGGCCTGCTTCGGGTTCGCCACGACACGCGGGTCAACGGCAACGATTCTTGACGGTTTCTGCATGGAAACCGAGTTGACGGGATTCTCGTCGAGCTCGCGCAGCTCCGTGGCGTAGTTGAGTGCGTTGACGAGGACCTTACGCTTGCGCTTGAAAGTTTCACTCGACGCCGCTTCTCCATCGAGTTTCAGCTTGAGCGCTTCCAGCACTCCTCGCATAACTGCGGGCTTGGCCAGATCGGCAAGCGGCGGCGAATTTCTGGCCACCCAGTTGACCACGGCTCTGACCTCCGGCGGGATTTCGCGATCTTCCGGACCGGGAAGAACAAATGCCCAATCCCGAAGCGCGCGCTGCATTGCTGTATCCGTCGGCCGGCCGGGCCGCTTCGGCATGAGCGCCTTTGTGACACCCGTCAGCGCCTCGTTGATCTCGTCCCGATAGTTCGGCGCTGCATGCGGCCACTTCACCTTCAGATACTTCAAGGCGAAGGCGTACCAGGTGAGGGCGGGCGCCTTTTCCTCCATCGAAGGAGGAAAGCCCGTCTCCGTATCGAACTGCTCCCCATTCTCCTGGGCCATGAGGAGCTGCGCGCGCAGCTTGTCGGCAAGCCCCTTAGTGCGACGCGAGCGAGATACCTCACGCCCTGCCACGACCCAGCGCACCTCATAGGTGTCCTTGCCCTGGCGCTGCTTTACCCTGACGTCCCATATCCGAACGTCGGTCGTCTTCAAGCTGCGGCTTCCTCTCTCTCATGTAGCCAATCCATAAAGACGCTCCGCCACACACGCAGCTCGCCGTTCGGCAGTTTCAATACCGCAGGTCCGGTGCCCATTTCGCGCCATCGGTAGAAGGTTCGGCGGGATGTGCCCTTCAGCTCTGCCAGCACCTCAGGGACAGTCATCAACTCGTCGCCCTTATCGCCCTTCCTCACTCAGCGTCTCCCGTGCGGAACTGCCAAAGAGCGAAGCGCCGCCGTGCAACAGCCGGTACGCCATCAAGCACGAAGAAGCACTGCGGCGGGCGCTCGCGGCTCAGTTTTTGGGCAAGAGGTATCGCGAAAGGGCACATGAGGTTCCTTACGAGTGGTGCAGAATCCGGGGCAGCCTGTGGTGAGGTGGCTGGCCGTTGGGCGCGTTTCGTGCCTTTCATGGTTTCCGGGATCTGGCCCTGCGCACTGAACAGGCGCTAGACGACACCTGGGCACCGGGAAGGAGCTGTCCGCTCCAGGTCCACCGCCAAGCAGCCGGTGCGAACGGCATCAATACTCCGGACGATCGCCGGTTTGGCTAACCGGCGATCGTCGGCTATGTTGCGCGCCCGCATAGGGAGGTTCACGGGCTGCTCCCAGCGGACGAAGCTCAGGAGGCCAGCTGGTACGACCGGAGACCGGGGGCCTCGACGCCAATGACGAGCACCAAGAGCCCATCGCCAGTGAGCCGGTCGAGCTTGCGAGATACGACGCGCTCGGATGCGCCAACGGCTCGGGTAACCTGCTGGGTTGCGGCTCCGGGGTGCGTCGCGATGTGCGCGAGCACCACTCGGTCCCGGCGGTAGCCGCGTTGCAGCAAGTCCTCGCCGAGCAGCCCGGCCGCACAGACGCAGAGGCACAGGGCCGTGGAGAGGGCGCAGTAGTCGCCTCGCTCCTGTGCGGTCCACGCGTTCAGGTCGCCAAGCGCCAAGCGGATGGGAGTAGTGAAACGGGCGGATCGGAAAGCGGCATTCGACAGGTGGTGCTCCTTGGGGCGGGACCTCTGTGAGGAGGCCGAGCAGCACGAGATACCAGCTGCCGTCATGGCCGACCTGTCTGTTGATCGGCCCGGAAGCCCGAACCCTGCTGACCTGGTGTTTTCCGGGACGTTGTACGTTGACATGATCCCGGACGACGTTCCAGTCCCTTGAGGCTCTTTCTCGTCTGCCGTGGGCGAATCCGGCTGGAGACGCCCAGCGCTGCGACTGATGTGGCTGGGATTATCCGGCTAAGCAGGTCTCCCGCGCCCTGATCGCGTAAGGGCTGGGCGATCTTATCGATGGTGGCTTGGTCGTCACCGACCCAGCCGGGCCTTCGCGGAGGACCGCCCTCTGCCCGACGACGGATGCTTGGACCTCCACGTGGGTAACGGATTCGTCGAAGGCAGCGTAGGCGGAGCAAGGAGTGTGCCAGTCACCGCCCAGGGCTCCCGAGAGGGTGACGGCGCGCGAGAGCCAGAGCGGATGCGACTTCACAGAGTGTGGGTACCGGCGTCCACTGCCGAGAGCGCTGAGGATGACGGACAACGGCCTCTCTGCCCCGACGGGTCGATTGTCAGTGGCGTCTGTCAGGGTATGCGCAATGCGTGGCGAGACGAGGGGCGGCATAGGTGTTCCAACGTGATGACTCGGGAGTCTCCGAGTCATTCGATCTTGATTCGTTGACGGTTGGCGACCGCCTGCGGCTGTTCAATTTCACGCAGCGCGATGATCCCTTGGCGTACCTGTGGGTGCTGCGGGCGATGAACGTACTGCGAGCGGTACACCAGTTGCAGGTCCACCCCGACGATGTGGCGAATACGCTGAACGAGCTCGCGGCAGCGCACGACGAGGTACCGGCCGCCGCCGACTTGAACCTGCGCGGGATGCTCGACAACCTCTCCTCGGACAACGAGCAGGTCCTCTACCGGGTGGAGGACCCGTTGCGTTGCGGCAATCTGGCCGCGTACCGGAACCGGCAGTCGGTCTACCAGTTCACGGAGATCGGCTACCGCGTCTACTGCGCGGTGGAAGAGGTCATCGGGTCCCGGGTACAGGACGCGAACCTGTCGCGGCTGGTGTTTGCCGACATCCTGGCGGACTTCAAGGCGCTGGCGACTGCGAACCGGGAGGGCGACCAGGACGAGGTGTATCGCAAGCTCGCCCGGCTGGACAACGTGCTGGAGGACATGACGCAGCGGGCGGCACGGTTCTATCTGACCTTGAACGACGTTGCGCGTACGACGGACGTCTCCCCAGAGACGTTCCTGCGGTACAAGCACGCGCTGCTGGCGCACATGAGTGAGTTCACGGCAGAGCTGGAGCGCTACGCGCCCCGGCTCGCCGAGGCTGTGTACGAGGTCGAAGACAGCGGAGTGGAGACGCTGTTGGAACGGGCTGCGGCGGTGGATGAACGGCCGATGATGCGGCCGGCCGCGCGGCTTGAGGACTGGCGGCGGCGGTGGATGGGCCTGCGCCAGTGGTTCTTGGCCGACGGCCCTGGGGAGACCAAGGCCGCTCAGCTGCAAGGTGCTACCCGCACGGCCATCTCCGGAGTCATTGGGTTGCTGCGGCAGGTGACGGAGTCGCGTCGAGGAGGGGTGAGCCGGACCACCCAGTTGAGGCATCTTGCCGCCTGGGCGGCTGCTGCGCCGGATGAGCAGGCGGCGAACGCGCTGGTGTCCGCCGCTTTCGACCTGCGTTCGGTGCGGCATCTGTCGGGTGCCCACGACGACGATGACCAGATTTCGCCGCGGGCGACGTGGTGGGATGCGCCCGGTGTGGAGATCAGCGTCAGCCTGTTCCGGCATGGCAAGCGGCCTGCGCCGGGCGGGCCGCAGCCAGTCCGGACGCGTCGTGGCGCGCACGCCCGGCTGCGAGAGCAGCAACTGGCGGATCGGGCCGCGGACCGGGAGGCCGCCACGGATCTCCTGGACCACGGTCCCCACGACCGGGTACTGAACGAGGCGGAGACCCGCGCCGTGCTCAAGCTGCTGACCCGTGCCCTCCAGGCACGAACGGTCGTCGCGGGCCGGTTGCGTTCGGGGGCCGGCAGCAGCGACGTGCTGACGCTACGTCTGGTCCCGAACGAGCGCGGCAGCCAGTTGCGGACCGAGACCGGCACACTGCGCCTGCCCGGCTTCGCCCTGGAGATCAAGCCTCACGGTGCGATGCGCCGGCGCCGAACGGAGAAGCCCTGATGCCTGCCCATCGCGTCGCCGCCTCGGTGGAGCCTGCGGACCTAGGCTCGTACCAGCAAGCTGCCCGGCTCATTCTGCTGCACGGTGTTGTCACCGAGAGTTATCCCCGAGCCAAGGCTCTTGCTCTGGTGTTGCAGTGGTCAGACGAACTGGCCAAGGACTTCCGTGACTTGTTCGGATACTCCTTGCAGACCAGCGCCCGTCATGCACGGCTGCTGCGGCGGCTGGACGCGTTCGATGCCAGCCAGGCGTTCCTCACGGTGAAGAGCAAGAGGCCGTTCGACCGGCGGCGTCTGGCCTACCTGTGCCTGATCCTGGCCTGCTTGCACCGGTCACGCATCGAGATCAACCTCGCCGATCTCGTCAAGCTGCTCACACCGTCCGCCAACGCGATCGAGCACCTGGGCTTCGATGCAACCGCGCCGGGCCACAAGGACGCAGTCGTGGATGTGATGGACTGGCTTGTCGACCGGGGTGCGCTGCGGATCTCCGATGGTTCGATGGAGGATTGGGCCCGTGACCACGACCGCGGCGACGCGCTATTCGACATCGACCACGACACTTGCGCGGCGCTTTTCAGGCCGAACAAGCCGCTGCAGCATCTGGTCAGCGCTGCCGGCCTGCTGGACACCCCGACCGCCGGCACCGGACGGGACCCCCGTCGGCGGTTTGCTGCCCAGCGAGCTCGCCGACTGCTGATCGAGCACCCGGTGGTCTACTTCAGCGACACCGACGCGGAGACGGCGATAGCGCTGCGCCAGCCCACCCTGGCGGAGGACATCGCGCGGCTGACCGGATTGCCGGTCGAGCGCCGCGCCGAGGGGATCATGCTCGTCGACACCACTGGGCACTTCACTGACAAGCGATTCCCCGGCCGCGGTGGAGCGGTCAACCGCACTGCCGGACTGCTGCTCGCGAAGATCGCAGACTTGCGGGAAGACCCGGACCGGGCCAGCAGTCTTCAGTACCTCCTGCCCGCCGGGCCAGGGGAGGACCACGCGGACCTGCTCAGCCGCATCGACATGGCCCTGCCGCAGGCCGGCACGCTCGAAGCCTTGGCGCACGACCCGCATGCGGACGCTGGTTGGCACGCGGACGAGGCCGATCCGGACGTCCCAGAGCATGAAGGGCAGACGGGCCTGCCTTTCGTGGAACACCGCACGGTGGAGCAGATGATCACCGAGCTCTACGAAGAGTTCGGACCCTCCTCCTTCACCAACAAGTGGCAGGCCGACCCCAGCGGGCTGCTGGCAGAGGCTGTCGCTCTCCTAGCGGATCTACGCCTGGTCCATGTCGTCCCTGGCGGCATTCTGATCCGGCCCGCGGCCGGCCGCTACCGCAACATCACCGCCGTCCTGCCGCGCCCCGCGCACGGCCAGTTCGCTTTCGACTTCCCCGCTGAGGACACCTCTCGATGACGCTCATCCCCCACTCTCGCACCGCTGACGAGTCGGAGGTTCGCTTTAAGCCCACCCGCGCCGGAGTGATCGGCCTGTGGGACTACACCGACGAAGAATTTGTCTTCGCCGATGGCCGACTGGTCCTGCGCGGACACAACGGCTCCGGCAAGACCAAGGCCCTCGAAGTGCTGTTCCCCCTCGTGCTGGACGGTGTCCTCGACGCAAGGCGTCTCGATCCGTTCAGCGGCGAGGAGCGGACCATGAAGTCGAACCTGCTCTACAAGGGGCAGGAGTCCGCCTACGGTTATGTGTGGATGGAATTTGCCCGCACCGACCCGGACGGGGAGGTTCTCGAAGCCGTCACCGTGGGGATCGGCATGCGGGTGACCAAGGCGATGTCCACTCCCGCCCGCTTCTTCTTCGTTACCGACGGCCGAGTCGGCATCGACTTCGGCCTGCTGGACGGGGCCTCGCGCCCGCTGCGGGAGAAGGCCCTGGAGGCGCTGCTGGGCAAGAAAGCCATCTTCGATACGGCGGAGGCGTACCGGGAAGAGATCGATGACCGGCTGTTCGGGCTGGGCCGTGAGCGCTACAGCCAGCTGGTCAGCCTTCTGCTCCAGCTGCGGCGCCCGCTGTTGGCCAAGGATCTTGACCCGGTCAAGCTGTCCGAGACCCTTACCGCCGGCCTGCGCCCCGTCGACGATGACCTCATCCTGCAGGCCGCCCGCGACTTCGAGAACCTCGCCGAGATCCAAGCGCTCCTCAACGCCCTGACGGGGGCGGATACCGCAGTCCGTAACTTCCTACGTGACTACACCACTTACCTGCGCGCCCATGCCCGTGACCGCATCGACCACGTCACGGGTCGCATCCAGGACACGGCCGCCCAGTGCGAGAAGATCATGGAAGCGGCGGAGGACCGCCGTGCCTCGGAGCGGCAGCTGGCTTCCGCACAGCAGGAGCGGGATGCCGCTGAGCGCCAGTGCAATGAGCTCGGCGCCCGCCTGGCCGAGTACAACGACCACGACGCCATCAAGCAGCGGGACGGCCTCAAGGAACTGCGCGATCGCGTACACGCGGAACGCCAGGGCCTCGCCGAGAGCGAACGCCACCTCAGCCAGGCCCAGAAGAGCTTGGCCGCCCTCAAAGGGGAGGCTGAGCGCGCTGTCCAGCGGCACGGTGAGCTGCGCAAAGCGGCCTCCCGGCACACCGACAACCTGATGGACGCCGCGCGCCGCTGCGGCATCCTGCACGACGACGCCACGCTAGATCTTGGTGCCGAGCTGGACACAGACGTGGCAGGTCGCGTAGCCGCGCGGCGCAGCGAACTGAAGGACGTACACGCCCACCTCGGTGCATTTGAGGACGCCAGGAAAGCCCAGGAACGCGAGCAGGATCACTGCGATACGGCCAGCGGTGAGCTGACCGAGGCCGAACGACAGTCCGCCGCAGCAGCTGAGCAGCTAGAGATCGCCCGCACCACGGCCAGCCAGGAGCTGGACGAATTCATCAGCCGCTGGAGCAGCGGCAACGGCATCACGGTCTTGGCGGCCAGCGACGGTGACGCGCTACGCGCGGCCGTCGACGCAGTGGGGGAACCCGAAGCGGCCCCGCTCTTGGAGGTGTTTCGTTCCCTCACCGACCAGCGCCGTACCAGGGCTGCGGCCCGCGTCGATACCTTGGAGCGGGAGCACAGCGGCGCTGCGGATGCTCTGCGCAGCAGACAGGGTGAACGCGACACCGTGGCCGCCGAGGCTGATGACGCGCCCCCGCCCAGTGACCTGCGTCCTGCCAGCCGCGATGAGCGGCCCGGCGCGCCGCTGTGGCAGCTCGTACGGTTCGCCGATCACGTCCCGGACGACCATGCAGCCGCTGTGGAGGGCGCCCTGTACGGGGCCGGCCTGCTCACCGCCTGGCTGCACCCCGACCCCGTGCTCACCGACCAGGCACTGCACGACAAGGTCGCCGACGCCTATCTGCGCCCGCTGCCTCCCGCACAGCGGCCCACCGGACCCACCCTGGCCGACCTACTGGTCGTCGAAGATCAGCAGCTCGTCGCCGCCGCGACCGTACAGGCTGTCCTGGCGTCCATCGCCGTAACGGACGACATCCCCGCAACGGACGACGCACTGCACGCTCCTGCGGTCACGACCGGCTCGCACTTCAGCCTCGGCGTCCAGGTCGGTGCGCATCCCAAGGAGCAGCCGGAGTACATCGGCGCCACCGCGCGAGCCGCCCGTCGGCGCGAACGGCTGCGCGTGCTCGACGAATCCATCACCGCCCTGGAAGCTCAGCTCGCCGGCATCGAAGAGCAGCAGCGGTACGCGCAAGAGGCATTCGACGACTTCGACCGCGCCAGGCGCGAGCTCCCCCGCACCCGGCCGATCACCGAGGCTGTAGGCGAGGTGGCCGTGGTGGCGGAGAAGGTCACCGGTGCCCGCCGCCGCCTCGCCGAAGCCCGCAAGCGGCTCGACGGGGCGATCGCGCGCGCCCATGAGAAGAACCGGCAGCTTCGGCATGCGGCCACGGCTGCACGACTGCCCACCGTCCGTGAGGAACTGGACAAGGTAGCCCAGGCGCTCGACGACTTCGCCGGCGCCGGCAAGGCGCTCTCCACCTGCCGTGAGCAGGCCGATGCCGCCGAGCGCGACATCGCCGGCCGCCGGGACATCATCGCAACGCAGACCGAGTCGTGCACAGAACAGGCTGAGGCGCTGCAGGTACGTAGGGATGCGTTCGCCGTTCAGGAGGAACGTCTGCGCACCCAGGAAGCAACGCTCGAAGCCCCTCTGCAGGAGATTCTGCAACAGATCGCGGACGCGGAAGAGCAGCTCACCGCAGCGCGGAAGACGTACGGCCGTGCGAGGAAGGACGCGGAAGAGCAGCGAGACCGGCTTCTGAAGGCTGACCACGCCCTGGAGTTCGGCCGTACAGCACTGGCCACGGCCGTGGCTGAGCAGGTGCGCACCACGCTCACGCTGGAGCCGTATGCCCGGCCCGACCTCCTCGGCCTCCTCGAAGCGCACGCCGAGACCGTCTGGCTGCCGCACGACGTGTGGCCGAGCCCCGAGCAGGCAGTCCAGACCCTCATGGACAGCCTGACCTCGCCCGGCACCTCCCTCACGGGCATCCAGGGCGCCCAGAGCGTCGTCCCCGCATCCGTCGCCTCCTTGATCAACGCGCTCGACGAGGCGACCCGGGGCCGGCCGATCACCGCGAGCCTCCTGAAGACCGTGACAACCAAGATCTCTACCGCTATCACCGCGCTGGAGGCAGCCCTGCTGGAGTCCGATCAGGGTTACCTCTTCGAGTGGGAGCCGGCCGGTGACATCATCCTGGCTCGGGTCACCGACAGCGAAGGGCCGGCTCCCGTAGCGGACTTCGCCCGCCGCCTGGCCGAACAGCTGGCTGATCAGAGCGTGCTGCTGGAAGACAAGGAACGGACCGTCCTGGAGGACGGACTCCTTACCGGGCTGGCCGAACAGATCCACGATCGCACCGTCGCCGCCCGCGACCTGGTCAGGAGCATGGACGCTGACACCCGCTCCAAGCCGATGTCCTCCGGTCAGACGGTGGGCATCAACTGGGTGATCTCCGACGCGCTCACCGACTCCCAGCAGGCTGTCAACAAACTGCTCGACAAGAACGCCTCCGGTCTCGGCCCGGCCGGACTGGCCGAACTCCGCTCCCACCTGCGCAGCCAGATCCGCACCAAGGCCGCTGCCGACAAGAAGAGGAGCTACCAGCAAGTGATCGCGGAAGTCCTGGACTACCGCGCCTGGCGCAAGTTCGAACTTCGTCTGTTCCGGCCGGGCATGAGCGAGGAGGAGCGGAAGAAGGGAGAACTGCTCACCAAGGCCAAGCACAGCGTGATGTCCGGCGGCGAGAAGTCCGCCTCCATCCACCTGCCGCTCTTCGCAGCCGCCCACGCCCAGTACACCTCCGCGTACCCGACCTGCCCGCGGCTGATCGCCCTTGACGAGGCTTTCGCCGGCATCGACGAGAAGTACCGCCCCGACCTACTCGCCCTCACGGCCAAATTCGACCTCGACCTCTTCATGACGGGCTACGACCTGTGGATCACCTACCCCGACGTGCCGCAGATCTCGCACTACGACATGAAGCATGACGAGGCGTCCCACACCGTCTCCGCCATGCTGCTCGTCTGGGACGGCGAGCAGGTCCTCGATGACCTCGAGTACCCCGGATCCGACGATCTGGCCGCCGAACTCCTCGGCTTCGCGCCCCGTCGGCACGTTCCCGCCCAGGCAGGACTGCTCGCGGACATCCCCGAGGACGAACCAATGAACGACGATGCCGAGGAAGCGGAATGACTGGGTCGACAGAGGCGTACGAGCGCTACCGGGCTCCTGAGTTTCGCCGCCTCCTGGCCGCTGCCCGTCGCTCACTCGAGCGTAACGGCGGCAAGGTCAAGGGCTCCATCGGCCTGGCCAACCCGACCCCGGCCGAACGCAACGCCATCATCGGCATCACCGGTACGTACCGGTCGGCCGACGTCCGCCGCATCACCATCCCCCTCTCAGCGTTGGAGCAGAGCGTCCGCAACGTCACGGGCATGGCGCTCCGCGATGTCCTGGAACGGATCGGCCCCGAGCTTCGCTTTCGCGCCGATGAGCGGACCGCGCTCGATCAGGCCCGGCAATCGGTCCTCGCTGAGGGCGAAGCCAGCCCGCTGCACGCCGAGCACTCCTGGTACCGGCAGTGGCTGGCCAGCCTCGCATCCGACGGCACGATCACAGCACTGATCAATAAAGAGGACACCCACCTCTTCAGCCAGGCCGTCCGCGTCCTGGAACACCTCTACAACCGGCCCAGCGACGCTCCACCGATCATGCTCCCTGCCTTGGCCGACGCCACCACAGGAGACACCAAAGCCCTCAACCCCGGCCGCGGCTCGCTGCCGACTCTGGTCCTGCGTGCCCTGGCCATGGCACGTGGAATCCCACTCGAATCAGGAGCCGAGGCTCGGCGCGAGCTGTGGGACGCCTTCGACGTCATCGTCGACGACCTCGCCAGCCGTGTCCTCGTCCTCAACCTCCCCGCCACCGGCCAGGGACTGGGCCAGTGGCTCACCGACGCCGCCCGCTACGGCACCCCCTTCCACGTCACCCTCCACCAGCTCATCACCCTCCCGATCGCCGTGAACCTGCCAACGGTGTACGTCTGCGAAAACCCGGCTGTCCTCCGCCGCGCCGCCGGTGAGCTCGGCGTCGGCAGCCCGCCGCTGATCTGCACCGAGGGCCGTCCCTCGACCGCCTTCCACCGGCTGGCGCGACTGATCATCGAAGCTGGCGGCACCTTGCGCTACCACGGGGACTTCGACTGGCCCGGCATCGACATGACCAACCAGCTCCGCACCCGCTACCAGGCCGAACCCTGGCGGATGAGCGCCACGGACTATCTCAGCGCTGTTCGCGCCGACAGCGATCACATCCCCCTGAGCGGCAAAGCACAGGACACCGCCTGGGAGCCAGGGCTCGCTGAGGCCATGAAACGAGAGAACCGCGCGGTCTACGAAGAGGCCGTCGCTGACGTCCTCCTGGCGGATTGGAAGGGCCCGGCCAGGAAGGAGGGCGACGGGCAAGCGCCAGGGCTACGGCACTGCCTCCCCCATGAGGTACAAGAGCATGCCCAGTGACGCGCATCACTCAAGCACCTTTTTCAAGCCAATGTCGGTCCGCGGTCCGCCCAGCCGCTTGAAGCGGCGGATCATGGTCACACCCTGCGCGCCTTTCGGGAGCGGGGCTGGTCTTCAGGAGTGTTCGGATAACAGGCAAACTGATGGACGACGTGAATCTGGGAGTGCGTACGTGGAAGGGCGTGGACTGAGCTCATGACCAAGAGCCCCACTCTGATCGGCCGCTACACGGTGGCGAGGGAGCTCGGCTCGGGCGGCATGGGTGAGGTCTACCTTGCGTACTCCCCCGCAGGGTCTCCGGTAGCGGTGAAGGTGATCCGGAGCGACAAGCTCGACCCCATGACACGGGCGCGCTTCGAGAAGGAAGCATTGATCGCCCGGACGGTGGTAGGCACCAACCGGGTGGCGCGGTTCCTGGACGCCGACCCATACGCGGACCGGCCCTGGCTGGCCATGGAGTACGTGGCCGGACGCACGCTGCTGGCCTGTGTGGACAGCGACGGCGTCCTTCCGCTTCCTCTGGTGGCCAGCCTTGGCGCGCTGCTGGCAGAGGGTCTGGATGCCGTACACCGCGCCGAGCTGCTGCACCGGGACCTGACGCCGAAGAACGTCATCATGGGGGGCGACGGCCCGATGATCATCGACTTCGGACTGAGTGCGTTCATGGATGCTACTCAGGAGTCCCTGTCACACAGCGGCATGATTGTCGGCACTGTGCGTTGCATGCCTCCCGAGCAGGCGAGCGGCCATCCGCAGGTGACGCCGGCCGCTGACGTGTACGCGCTTGGGACGGTCCTGCTGTACGCGGCGGCCCGCCACTATCCGTACGACGGGTCGCGGTGGGAGGCCATCGTGGCTCAGATCGCCAACGCCGGGATCGCCCCGGATCTCAGCGGTGTGCCCTCCGGACTGGTGCCGTTGCTGACGTCGATGCTCGCCCACGCTCCGGAGGACCGGCCGACACTCGACCGCGTCGCTGATTCGTGCGGCGACCTCATGGCGGCTTCGGGCATGGCGCCGGCGGACGCGCGGCTCGCCCTCATCGCGCGCTCCATAGCGGAGCAGGCACCGGGGCCTTCCGTCGAGCCCATGTCCCCGGCGGTCGAGAAGGTCCTCGCAGAGCAGGCTGCGCTCTTCGAGACCCCGGGCAGTCCGCTCGATGTACCACCGGGAGCAGATGCAGCCGCCGTGGCGGAAGAACAGGAGGACCAGCAGGGCGCGCCGTCCGAACCGCCCGCAAGTCCGCACAAGAAGGCTGCGAGTCCGTCGCGCCCCAGCCGGCCACCGGCGTCCGAGCGGGTGGCCGGGGAGCTTCGGGCCGCGTACGCAGCGGCCGCGGCCCTCTGACCACGGGCGCTGTCGGTGCCCGCTGGGAAGCTGATGCGACGGGTGTGTACCCCGCCAGGACCAGCAGCGTATGTATCTGGTGGACGATGAGCGGCAGCCGGTGCTGCTGGTGAGGGAACGGAGCGGACGTTGAGCGTCGAAACTGGGGCCACGGGCGGCCAAGGCGATGCAGTGTGGGACGCCTGGGAGCCCGACGAGCCGCCAGTGGGCGGGCAAGGCCGGTTGTCGGCCGGCTACGCACCAGGGGCTCAGGTACTGATCCGCGACGAACTGTGGCTGGTACGCAAGGTCACCAACACCCGGCATGACGGGTGGATGGTCGAAGTCACCGGCGTCTCCTCATTCGTCCGCGGCACCGACGCCGTGTTCTATGACCGGCTGGACGACATCCAGGTACTCGATCCCCGCGAGACGCAGCTGGTGGCCGACGACTCGTCCAACCATCGACGCGCCCGCTTGTTCCTCGAAGCGGTGATGCGCAAGACGTATCTGCCGCAGACCGAACACGGCCTGGCCCTTTGCGACGGCTTTCTGATGGACCAGCAGGTCCATCAGCTGCGGCCGGCGGAGCTCGCGCTGTCCATGAAGAACCCGCAGCCCCGGATCCTGATCGCGGACGTGGTGGGTCTCGGTAAAACCCTGGAGATCGGGGTGCTGCTGGCCGAGCTCATCCGGCGCGGGCGCGGTGAGCGGATCCTGGTGGTCACCCCGCAGCATGTGCTGGAACAGTTCCAGCGCGAGCTGTGGACCCGGTTCGCGATCCCCCTCGTGCGACTGGATTCGACCGGTATCCAGCGGGTGCAGCAGGAGATCCCGGCCGGGCGCAATCCGTTCGCCTATTTCAAGCGCGCGATCATCTCCGTGGACACGCTGAAGAGCGATGTCTACGCCCATCATCTGGAACACACCGACTGGGATGCGGTCGTCATCGACGAATCACACAACCTGGTCAACCGGGGCACGAAGAACAATGCGCTGGCCCGGCTGCTGGCGCAGAAGACCGACGCCCTCATCCTTGCCTCGGCCACGCCGCACAACGGTGACGCTGCCTCGTTCGCCGAGCTGATCAAGATGCTGGACGAGGCCGCGATCGCCGATCCGTCCAAGTACGAGGTGAAGGACCTCGAGCACCTTTACATCCGGCGTACGAAGACGACTGCTGAGGTACGCGAGGGTCTTAAGGGTGCGTGGGCGGACAGGGGGCCTTCGCAGCCCCTGCACGTGCCGGCCGGGGAGAAGGAGCTCGCGGTCTTCAAGGAGCTGGCCTCGCGCTGGATCCCCGCCGATCCTTCGGTGCCGTCCGTGAGTACGTATCCGCTCGTCCCCTATCAGCTGCTGAAGTCATTCTTGTCCTCGCACCGGGCCCTCCTGGCAACGATCAAGACCCGCCTGACGAACCTGGACAAGCCGCCGACCGAGAAGCCGGCCGCCAACGCCAAGCGCAGGACACGCCCGGTTGATCCCGCAGTCCGCGAAGCGGCCCGCAAGGCGGAGCGAGCCGCTCTGGTCGAGCTGCAGGCCCTCGCCCAGCAGATCCAGGACGACGACTCGGCGAAACTCGCCGCGCTGCTGAAGGAACTGCGCGCGCTGGGTGTCGGACCCGGCTCGGATACCCGGGTCGTGGTGTTCTCCGAACGCATCCCGACCCTGAAATGGTTGGCGGAGACGGTGCCGGCGGCTCTGGGCTTTCCCCGTGGCACCACTGCAGACCCGAACAAGCCCTGGCTGGACTTCGGCGGAGCGGTGCAGGTCATGCACGGCGATGCCACCACCGATGAGGAACAGACTGACATCGTCGAAAAGTTCGGCCTGCGCGATGACCCCGTGCGCATCCTGTTCACCGGTGACGTCGCCTCGGAAGGCGTCAACCTGCACCAACAGTGCCACCTTCTGATCCACTACGACCTTCCGTGGTCCCTGATCCGCATCGAGCAGCGCAACGGCCGCATCGACCGCTACGGACAGGAACACCAGCCCCAGTTCCGGGCGCTGATCCTCACCAGCGATGTCCCGTGGCGCACCGACGAAGCCACCGGCCAGCCGCGCACACTCGATGACCGTCTGGTCGGCGAGAAGCTCCTGAAGCGCGAGGAACAAGCACACAAGATCGAAGGATCGGCCGAGGCCGTCACTGGCCTGTACCGGGCCCAGGAGGAAGAGAACCGCCTCACACAGGACCTGATCGCCGGCCGAACCGTCGAGGACTCGATCAAGCAGTCCCAGCAAAGCGGCGCCGCCTTCCTGACGGGCCTCCTCGGCCAGGTCGGTGCCGTGCCTGAGCACCCCGAAGTGCCCCGCGCAGTAGTCCCCAACCTCTTCCGCTCCACGGCCGACTACTTCAACGAGGCGCTGCGGCAGGTCTGCCATCCCAATCCCGAAGATCAGTTGTCTTTGCTGCGCTACGACGACGGCACGATCGCCTTCGAGCCCCCGCGCGACCTGCTGTACCGGCTGAAGTCCCTGCCCAAGTCCTACCTGGACGAGCAGCGGATCCTGCCGCGCAAGAACGAAAAGGGTCGGATGCGCATCACCTTCTCCAAGACACTCGCCAGTGCGCGGCTGAAGGCCGCCCGGGATTCCTCCAAGTCGCAGTGGCCCAACGTGTCCTACGTGACCGATGTGCACCCGGTGCTGGACTGGCTCACCGACAAGGTGCTCGTACAGGTCGGCCGTCACCAGGCACCGGTGCTCGCAGCCGCCGTGGACCACCCCGTGTTCCTGGTCCAGGGCATCTACTCCAACGCGATGGGCCGCCCTACCGTCGTCGAGTGGATGGCCGTCACCGGGCTTCCCGACGCCCCGGAGATCAAGCCGCTGACCGCACAGCTGCTGGAAGACTACGGCGTCGGACCGAACATGCCGGGCCGCGCCACTCCCCTTGGCCTGCCGGGGCTCGCCGAACTCGTGCCTGCCGCCATCGACGAGGCCGAGCGCTTCCTCAAGAGCAGGGAAGAGGACTACAGGCTCCAGATCGACGAGACACTCGCTCCTTACCGCAAGCGCGTCACCCACTGGAAACAGGAATCCCTCTTCGCCGGCACACGCCGCGACAAGCAGGAAGTCGATCTGACCGCCAGCCGCCGCCTGAGCCTGGTCAAGTCCCTGGAAACGGCGGGCAAACCGATGTTGCGTCTGCTGGCCGTCCTAGAACCGCACGCCGCCACCGCAGGGGACACCGCACGATGAGCATCGAGTTCGACTCCTTCACCAACCGCGGCGAATACCTGTCCGCGCACTACTTCGCCGAGCAACTCGCCACCGACCTCAAAAAGGGCCTGTTCGCCACGTGGACCATGCGCGAGGGCGACGACAACGACCCCCGCAAGACCCCCCGCGAGCAACTGCGCACCTTGCGGAGCACCTACCACACCCCGGAAGTCCGGGGCTACTTCGCCGAAACCACCCAGCGCGACGCGGACGACGAATCCTGGCTGCGCACCTACGACAACCCTGAGTGGACCAAGCGGCTGACCTCCTGGCACCAGGACGTGCTCAAGGCCCTCGGATACGACGCCGCCCCCGGCGACCTCACTGTCCACCGCGCCGGCCGCGCACACACCCTGCCCGTTGCCTACCACGGCCACGGCATCATCGCGATCGACTGTGGATGGGCCGCCGACAACGACGCCGCCCTCGACCCCGACGGGCCCGGACGCCTGCTGTCACCCCAACGCGTGAGCAGCAGTGAAACCTACGAGACCGGGGCGGCCCTGGCCTCCTGGCTGTTCCAGAGCGAACTCGGCAAACCCGGCGGCCCTCACCCTCGGTTCGTCCTGCTCCTCCACGGCGGAGTGCTCCTGCTCGCCGACCGAAGCGCCTGGAACGAAGGCCGCTACCTGGCCGTCAACCTCGACGCCGCTCTGGAGCGCAACGATCGCACCCAGCAGGGCGAACTCTCCACCATCGCCGCGCTGCTCAGCCTGGAAATGCTCCGGCCCGGCGAGAACAACCAAACCCGCCCCATCGACCCCCTCCTCAAGTCCTCCAGCGCCAACGCCGCCGGCGTCTCCGGCGAACTGCGCTATGGCCTCCAGCGCTCCGTCGAGATCATCGCCAACGAAGTCCTGCGACGAATGGCCGAGCCGCAGAACAACGTCACCCCGGCCGACATCCAAAGCCCCAAGATCCCCTTCACCCGGGAACTCACCCGCGAAGCCCTGCGCTACCTCTACCGCATCCTCTTCCTCCTGTACGCCGAAGCCCGCCCCGAACTCGGCATCCTGCCCGCTGACGACGGCACCTACGAGGCCGGCTACTCCATGGCCCGACTGCGCGAACTCGTGGCCACCGACGAGGAACTCATCGACGAGGAAGCCAAGAACGGCTTCCACCTCTTCCAATCCCTCGACGTCCTGTTCAACAAGGTCAACTTCGGTCACCGCCCGTACGGCACCGAAGCGGACGACGACCAACCCGGCGACGACGAAGCGACCCGCAAGGCCAAGGCCGGTCGCCGCAGCGAAGACCGTTTCGGCCTGCGTTTCGAGCCCTTGCGCAGCGAGCTCTTCGAGCCCGCCGCCATCCGCCTCATCGGCCGCGGAGTGCTGGACCCGAACCGTGACGAGGACAGCGCCCCGCGCTGGCTCGACCTGCGCCTGCGCAACTCCGCCCTGCACGAAGTGCTGCGCCTGCTGACCATGAAGAAAGGCAAACGCGGCGAGCGAGGCGGCTTCATCTCCTACCGCAACCTCGGCATCAATCAACTCGGCGCTGTATACGAGGGCCTGATGTCCTACACCGGCATCATCGCCAGCGAGGAGCTGTGCGAGGTCGCCAAGGGTGGCGACCCTGAGAAGGGCTCCTGGCTCATCCCCTCACACCGCCAGGACCAGTACCCCGACAAGACCCTCGTCCACTACAACGAGGACGACGCCCGCAAGGGCCTGCGTGGAGTGAAGAAATATGCGAAGGGCGAGTTCGTCTATCGGCTCGCCGGCCGCGCCCGCGAGACGTCGGCGTCGTACTACACCCCGGAATCGCTGACCGAGGTCACCGTCGAGCTGGCTCTCAAGAACCGCCTCGACCAGGAGCGCGACGCCGACGGGAACATCATCAAGACCCGGGCCTCCGAGCTCCTCAAGTTCAAGATCTGCGAGCCAGCTCTCGGCTCGGGCGCGTTCTTGAACGAGGCCATCAATCAGGTCGCTGACGAGTACCTGCGCCGCCGCCAGGCCGAGCTGGGTAAGTCCATCCCGACAGCCGATGCCCTCACAGAGAAGCAGAAGGCCAAGGCGTATATCGCCCTGCACAACGCCTACGGAGTGGACCTCAACGCCACCGGAGTCGAACTGGCCGAAGTCTCCCTGTGGCTCAACACCATGCACCCCGGCATGCAGGCCCCCTGGTTCGGCCTCCACCTCCGCCGCGGTAACTCGCTCATCGGCAGCCGCCGCGCCGTGTATGCGGGGGACGATGTGTCCTCACCGGACAAGGCGTGGCTCAAGACCAAGGGTGCCCTAGCACCGACCCCGTTGCCGTTCCTCAAGGAGGGCGTGCCGCAGTCGCTGCCTCAGGATGCGGTGCACCAGTTCCTGCTGCCGTGCCCGGGATGGGCCGCGGTCACCGGTTCGAAGGAGGCCAAGGAACTCGCCAGGGAAGGGGTTGAGCAGCTGGCTGCCTGGAAGAAGGGCATCCTCCAGCGGCCCAAGCGCAGCACCGCGCACCTCAATAAGGATGGAAGCCCCAAGCTCGACCCGAAGACCAAGCAGCCGAAGGCCGAGGCGTCGTCGCAGTTCACGCGCCTGCGGGATGCCGCCCGGCGGACCGAATTCCTGTGGTCGCTCGTCATCAAGCGCATGCAGATCTCCGAACAGGAGATCTCACGCAGAATCGACGTCTGGAAGGCCGATCCGTCCGACCCCGAGTTCGCCTTCATGAAGCACCCCGACCATGCGGTGCCGAAGGAGAAGGTTTTCAAGGACCTCTTCAACACCGTCGACACGCCGTACTGGCGCCTGAAAACGGTCATGGACGCCTGGTGCGCCCTGTGGTTCTGGCCGGCGGACAAGACGAGTCTGCTGGACGGCACCGACGGCGCCTACACGAGGCCCGCTGCCGGCAGCACCACCGACAGCCTCGCGACGCTACTCGGGAGCGTGCCGATGCTGGACGGCCAGCCGCGCCCTCAGTCTCCCAAGGCCATCCCCGCGCCCGAACCGCAAGCCACACCCCGCGTGGTGGAGAACATCGGCTTCTTCGAGGTGGAAAAGGGGCAGAAGACCCTGGAACACCTTGAACTGACAACCGGTACTGAAGTCGTCGTCGAGACCAAGAAGATCACGCCCAAGACCCAGAAGCTGGGTCAGGTGAAGCAGCCCACACGTCGGCCGGTGATCCCCCTCAAGGACTTCGACGACTGGCTGGACTTTCTGGAAGCGATGCTGGGCACGGCGGAAGTACCCGAAGGCACCCTCATCGACCAGTTCGAAACGCTCGACGAACTCAAGGAGTACGAGCGAACGCTCCCTGACTTCATGGGCATGGACACCCTCAATCCCGAACAGCGCTTCCCGTGGCTGCATACGGTGCGCGAAATCGCCGCGAGCCAGGGGTTCCTGCACTGGGAGCTGGAGTTCGCGCTCGTCTTCGCACAGGGCGGTGGCTTCGACCTTCAGGTGGGCAACCCACCCTGGGTACGGCCGGAATGGAAGGAGAACTCCGTCCTTGCTGAGTATGAGCCGTGGTTCATGCTCACGGAGAAACCTCCATCGGCAGAGAAGAACCGGCGACGCTCAGCCGAACTGGCCAAGCCCGAGGTGCGCAACTACCTTCTCGGCGAGTTGACCGCCACGGCCACCACCGCCGACTACCTGGCATCACCACAGGTGTATCCGCTCATCGCCGGAAGCCAACCCGACCTCTACCGCGCGTTCATGTGCCAGACCTGGGACCACACTGCTGCGGGCGGGGCCGTCGGGCTCATTCATCCCGACACGCACTTCAGCGGTGACAAGGAAGCGGCCCTCCGTGAGGCGGCCTACCGGCGACTGCGGGTGCACGGGGACTTCGTGAACGCTGGCAACCGTTTCTTCCCACCTCCTGTGGGCCGGTCCAGCCACTTCGGGGTGCACATCTACGGCGAGCAGGGTGAGATCGACTTCGACCACCTGTCCTGGCTGTTCTCCGTCGATGCACTACGCCTGTCGAGCACGCACGACGGTAGCGGCGACGCGCCCGGGGTGAAGTACGGGGGCGACTGGGACGAACGCCCACATCGGCAGCGGATCATCCGTGTGACGCCCCACACCCTCGCGCGCTGGCAGAAGCTGTCCGGTGAGAAAGATGTGCCCGTTGAGCAGGCGCGGCTACTCACGCCAGTGAGTACGGCGGAAGACCCGGCAATCGACGCGCTGGCCGGGTATCCGCTGCGGCTCGGTGCACTCGACCCGCGAATCACGCGCGGGTTCGATGAGAGTGGTGCCAAGAAGTCCGTGTATGGCCCTGCCAAGGACAAGCCACTCATCGATTACAACAAGGACCAGGAAGGGCGAGAGGACTACCAGGCCGACTTCTGGGACGAGGTCATCCTCAAGGGTCCCCAGCTGGGCGTCGGCAATCCACTCTTCAAACAGCCCAGCCAGGGTGGCGGCGAAGTCCGCGGGCTGAACCACCTAGAGATCCCGTCGGACGCCGTACCGGAGTCGGAGTACCGGCAGGTGGCGGACGACGCGACGTACCAGGGAGAGCAAGCTAAGTGGCTTGATCATGAACTGCTCGCCCGAATGCGCAGGAACGCCGCAGCGCTGTTCTTGGCACGTTCGGAGATCGCGCTCTCCTGTGGCCGCTCCCCGGACAAGGTGTCGGACGCGGAGGTGGACCGCCGACTGATCGCCAAGGCAACTAAGCCGTACACCGAGTTCTACCGGCTGGCCTGGCGCGAGCGGATCGCGGCCGACACGGAACGTGGTCTGTATGTTGCGTTGATTCCGCCAGGAGCAACGCACGTCCATTCCGTCCGTTCCGCTGCCCTGGGCGATGTTCGCGGCTCAACTCTCATGGCTGGCTACTGGGCCGCATTGCCTACGGACTACTTGCTCCAGACAACAGGGGTGGGGCACCTCGACGTAGCACAGGCCCGTCGCCTCCCGGCTCCGACCGCCGACCACCCGCTTGCCCCCGCGCTGCTTCTCCGCACCCTTCGACTCAACTGCCTCACCACTGCCTACGCCAGCCTTTGGCAGAAGCTCTACGACCCCACTTGGAAAACCGGCGAGCCCTGGGCCCGGAAGTGGACAGGCATGAACACGGAGCTCCACGCCGTAACGCCTACCTGGCAACGTGACACCCCCCTTCGTACGGAATACGCCCGTCGCGCAGCACTGGTGGAGATCGATGCTCTGGTCGCTGTCTGGCTCGGCATTGACGCCGACACGTTGATCACCATGTATAGGGCTCGTTTCGACATCATGCAGGGCTTCGACCTGGTCACTTGGTTCGATGCCAGCGAGCGCAAGATCGCTGGTGACCGCTACACCTATGGCCATGGCCAGGAGAAGGAGCACTTCACGCAGCTCCAGACCTACCTGGCTGACAAGACCCACCCCAAGACCGCTCCCGTACCCGACGGCTACACCGCTCCCTTCTACAAGGCGGATCGCGAGTCGGAGATGCGGGAGGCGCACGCAGTGTTCCAGGCGCGGCTGGATGCCGCGGTCGCCCGCGGTGAGTGGGACTCGGAGAAGCAGGAGGTACCGAAGCCGTGAGGCCGACGCTGGAGGCGCGGGGGCTCAAGGAGAGCCTGCTGCAGTACTTGTCGACGACGTACGCGCTGACGGACGAGGGGGCGCGTGAGGCGCTGCACCGGTTCCTCGGGGACGAGACGTCGGGGATGTTCCGGGGCCCGTTCCTGAGGATTCGCACCCCGTTCACGGTGGCTGGCGAAGAGTGGCGCGCTCACCTGGAGTGGCAGCGGGAGGGTTGGACGCCGTATGCCCACCAGGCGGCTGCCTTCGCGCGCTTGACGTCGGCGCACGGGCATACGCCGCAGCCGACGCTGGTGACCACGGGCACGGGCTCGGGGAAGACGGAATCGTTCCTGTACCCGGTTCTGGATCACTGCCGCCGCGAGCAGGCCGCGGGGAAGGCCGGCATCAAGGCGGTCTTCCTGTACCCGATGAACGCACTTGCCACCGACCAGGCACAGCGCATCAACGATCTGCTCACCAGGAACGAGACGGAGCTCGGCAAGCTGTGGGCGGGTCTATACATCGGGGACCGGGCGGCAACTCGGTACGAGAAGGTGTACACGCGGCGCTCGGACATGCAGCTCTCCCCGCCTGACATCCTGATCACGAATTACAAGATGCTGGACCTGCTGCTGCAGCGTTCGGACGATGCCCCTCTGTGGCGAGATGCAGACATCCGCTATGTGGTGGTGGATGAGTTCCACACCTACGACGGCGCACAGGGCACCGATGTGGCGATGCTGCTGCGCCGACTCGCCGCGGCGGTGGGCGCGGCCGAGGAGGACCGGCCACTCGGTCGTATCTGCCCGGTGGCGACGTCGGCGACGCTCGCGTCGGGGACCGACCGCGCGGGGGTGGCCAGCCTGCTGGAGGTCGCGACGCAGGTCTTCGGCACGGAGTTCACCGCCGAATCCATCGTCGGAGAGGACCGGCTGTCGGTGGAGGAGTTCATCCCGCTGACGGAGATCAAGATGCAGCCGCAGCCGACTCCGGACGAGCTGCTGGCGCTGCCCGATCCCACCACGGGTGATGAGGCCCTGTTGGACCTCATCGAGGCGGTGACCGGGGTACGTGATCTGAACCCGTTCGTGCTGGCCGACAACCTGAAGCGTCATCTGTTCACCCGAGCGGTCATGCACGGGCTGGGCGGTGAGGTCAGGACCAGCGCCGAGGTGCTGGATGTCATGTGGCGCGCCGGGGCGGCCGGCTGGTCGGAGGCAGTGGCCAGCAGGCCGGAGCAGGCCGCCGAGGCACTGGCCCGTTTCGTGGCCCTGCTCTCCTACGCCCGTGATCCAGCGTCCACGCCCGAGGAACCGCGTCCGTTTGTGCATCTTGAGGTGCATCAGTGGGCCCGCTCGGTGACCCGGCTGCTGCGCGGCGTGCTGCCGTGGCCGAAGGCGGAGTTCCGCTGGGACATGGCCGGCGCGGCGGATGGCGGGGCGGGAGACAGCCACCGCATGGCGCCGGTGACCACGGCGACGTCGGGGCAGAGCGCGAACCTGTTCCTGCCTGCGATCTACTGCCGGGACTGCGGGCGGTCCGGCTGGGCGGTGTTCTCGCCGGAGAGCGACGACCACGATGTCCAGTTCGACACCTACAAGATCCGTCGTGCCTCCACCGGGCAGGACAAGATCCGGGTGCGGAACCTGATCGCGGCCACCGCTCAGCAGGCCCGCGAGGGCTCTGGGGCGACGCCGATGCCGGCCAGCGGCCGTAGCGGAAGGGGAGCCCCTTCTGCGTTGCAGGGGGCCGGCGGGTTGCTGATGGTGCTGGACGGGGCGCGCAAGCGGCTGCGGCTGCCCGATCCGCTCAACGACTATGACCGGGACACCAAGGAGCCCCGGCTGACGGCCCGGGACTCGGCGTTCGTTCTGGTCCACTTCGGGGCGACTGCGAATACCGCGGCCAGGGAGGACTGGTGCCCGGCCTGCGGTGAGCGCAACGCGATTCGCTATCTCGGTACGGGTGCGGCGGCGATGGCAGCGGCGTCGATCACGCGGCTGTTCACGGGCGGGGAGCTCGACAAGAAGCTGCGCGAGAACAAGACGCTGATGTTCAACGACTCAGTGCAGGATGCCGCGCACCGGGCCGGGTTCGTCGCCAACCGTTCGTACACCTTCTCGCTGCGCGCTCTGCTGGCCCGGCACCTGCGCCATGACGCTCCCACGGCGCTGAACGACTTGATCGCGAACGTGGTGCAGGCAACCACGGACAAGGACACGCTGTCTGCTGTGGTGCCCCCGGATCTGCACGCTTTCAAGGGGGTGGATCGTCTGCTGTCCGGAGAGGGCCGCGGCGGTGACCTGAAGACGTGGCGGCTGATCGGCCAGCGGCTGGCCTTCGAAGCTCTGATGGAGTTCGGGTTCCGCTCCCGCAACGGCCGCACGCTGGAATTGACCCGGACCGCTGCGGCCCAGGTGCGGATCGAGGATCCGGCCGCGGCGGTGGCCCTGGTCAAACGCATCCATGAGGAGTGCAACCGCGCCGACCTGACCTTGGTGGATCAGAGCGATGACCGGTATCTGGCGTTCCTGCGGGTTTTCCTGGAGCGGCTGCGTACCCGGGGCGCGGTGTCCCACAAGTGGCTGGACAAGTACGTGGATGAGGCGGGCGCCAGCCGGTATTTCATCTGGGGCAATCGTCCGCCCGGCATGCGGGCATTCCCCAGGGGCGTGGCGGCACCGGTGTTCCTACTGGGTCAGCCCAAGGACCGCAGCGAGTTCGACTTCGCCACGGGCCGGCTGTCCTGGTACGAGCGGTGGGCCGGGCGCTGCCTGGATTTGCCGAGGGAGGTCGCGCCGGAGTTCTGGAGCCGTCTGTTGCCGGAGCTGGCTGGGGCGGGGCTGCTGTCGGTGCGCACACCGAACGACAGCTCACTGCGCGTCTACGGGCTGAAGCCGGGCAACATCGAGGCGCTGCTGCTGGACGACGAGCAGGTGCGCCACTCTTATGTGCGCTGCCCGGTGTGCTTCTGGGAGCAGACGGTCCACCCGTCGCTGCTGGATCAGTGGCATGACCAGCCATGCCCCTCCTACCGGTGCCGTCTGGGCCGGCTGGTGGCCGGTGACCGGCCCGAGGCTCTCGGAGTCCATCACCGTGACCGGGACTACACCCGCGACTACTACCGGCGCCTGTACCGGAAGGCGGGACCGTACCAGGTGGTCGTCGCCGAGCACACCGGGATGCTTACCCGGGCGCAGCGGGAGAAGGTGGAGGAGGCATTCAAGCGCGGCGGGGGCTTCAAGGACCCCAACGTGCTCTCCTGCACCCCGACGTTGGAGATGGGTATCGACATCGGTGACCTGTCCGCGGTGGTGCTGGCCGCGCTGCCGCGCCGGCCGGCCAACTACGCCCAGCAGGTCGGGCGGGCCGGGCGCCGGACCGGCAATGCGTTCTTGCTGACCATCCCCGACCGGCGGCGCCGCGACCTGTACTTCCTGGAACGTCCCAAGGACCTGATCGCTGGCACGATCGTGCCGCCGGGCTGTTATCTGTCCGCGGTGGAGATCCTGCGGCGCCAGTACCTGGCGCACCTGCTGGACCTCGCGGCAGCGGGACAGCTCGTGCGGGCGGACGGCATCGTGCTGCGCGCGCTCCCGAACAAGGCGCCCGCCCTGTTCGGTCCGTCGGGCTACCTGACCGACCTGGTGGAACTGGCCGTCGCCCAGGGCGAGGTCCTCGTCGGCAGATTCCTGAAGATGTTCCCCACCGGCATCAGCAACCAGGCCAAGGCCGATCTCAAGACGTATGCGACACACGGCTTGCGCGGCAAGGTGGAGGAAGCCGAACGCGAGTGGCGCCAAGGCGCACAGGCCCTGCGGGCGCGGCTTCGCGAAATCGATGACGCCTACGGCGAGCTGCACGACACCGACCCCGAACAGGCACGGCAGAAAGCCGAGCTGGACGCCGAGCGGCGCGGCGTGGGCAAGCGGCTCCTGGACCTGGGTGAGACGCCGGCCCAGAGCGCACTGTGCGACCTGGGTCTGCTGCCCAACTATGCGCTGATCGACTCGACCACCACCTTGTCCGCGACCTTGTACGGGGTGGAGGGGATCGATCCACGGACGGGGAAGGTGAAGTTCACCTCCACGACCGCCGCCTACGAGCGACCGCGCCGCTACGCCCTCCAGGAGCTGGCCCCGGGCAATACCTTCTACGTCAACGGCTACCGGCACGAGATCACCGGTCTGGAGATCTCCACGGGCGGCGGGCAGACGTGGCGCACCTGGCGCGTGTGCCCGGGCTGCGGATACGTGCGCACTGAGGACGCCGCCACCGACCGCTCGCCCTGCCCGCGCTGCGCCACCAGCCAGATCGCGGACGACGGCTCGTGCCTGTTCCAGATTGTCGAGCCGACCACCGTGACGTCCCGGGACAAGCGGGATGACGCCCGGATCCGCGATGACAAGGACGACCGCGACCGCCGCTTCTACACGGTGGTCGACGCGGTCGACATCCCCGTCGGGGACATCGAACCGGGATCGTGGCGGCATGCCAAGCAGACCTTCGGCGTCGACTACTGCCGTACCGCCATGATCCGCCGGATCAACGTCGGCCCCGTCCGCTATGACGCCCCGGCACGTGACGACTTCGCCGGCCACTACGTGCGGCTGAACCCGTTCCATGTGTGCACGGCATGCGGCGCGGCGAGCGCGGACGGCAAACCCGTCTTCGACTATGACACCGATGCGCTGACCTCGTCGGCCGCGCGCACCCCGCAGCTCAAGCACCACCGTCCGTGGTGCCCGCTGCGGCGAGGCAAGTCGGCCGGGGTCACCCAGGAACCGGTGCTGCTCGCTCACCAGTTGAAGACTGAGGCTCTGCGGGTGCTGATCCCGGCCGCCACGGCGGACATCGACGCCAAGGTGCAGTCCTTCCGGGCCGCGCTACGGCTCGGCGTTGATCTGCACTTCGGTGGTGACCCCCAGCACCTGGACACCACCGTGGCGTCCATGCCGGACGCCGAGAGCGGTGAACGCCGCTGGTTCCTGGTCCTGTTCGATTCCCTGCCCGGCGGCACCGGCTACCTGGACCGGCTCACCAAGCCGGATGCCTTCCGCGAGACCCTCGCCAAGGCGTACGACCTGCTCAAGCAGTGCCCGTGCCAAGAGGAGCAGCGCCGGGCCTGCCACCGCTGCCTGCACCGCTATGCCCCCGAGCAGTTCCAGGATGTCGTCTCGCGCAATGCGGCCCTGGCCATGCTGGAGTCGCTGCTGTTCAAGGGCGAGGGAGAGGACGGCTGGGAGACCACCGAGGTCCGGCACACCGGACTGGTCGGCCTGGACAAGCAGGTCGAATCCGACCTGGAGGCCCGGTTCCTGGCCGCGCTGCGCGGCTGGGTGAAGATCACCGACGATGCCGCTCTGGACGAGGACGGGCACGCCAGCGGGCATCTGCGTTTCACCAGCGGCCCCGACGTCATGCACTGGCGGCTGACCGCGCAGCAGCAACTCGAAGGGACTCGGACCGACTTCACCTTCACCCGCGTCGACGGTCCGGCTCAGAGCGTGAAGGTCTATCTGGAAGGTTTCCGTTTCCACGCCAGTCGCGACCACAACCGGATCGCTACCGACGCGGCCCAGCGAACCCGGCTGCGCGCCGGCGGTGAAGTGGTCTTCCAGGTCACCTGGGCCGACATCGACCTGTTCGAGCAGCGCCCCACCAAGTCAGCACCCGTCTGGCCGCCCTACCCCGGCACCGCGCAGGAACAGGCCAAGGCCGCCTACGAGCAGTACGGCGGACAGCGCGCCCACTTCGCCGAAGCGGTGTTCGCTAACCCGATCGACACGCTGATCGCCTACCTGCGCGACCCCGACGCCGCGCGCTGGGCCCGCCGTGCCTGCGCCCTGGTCACGGGGCTCGTCGCCACCGCCGGCGCCACCCAGGTCGCCGCGACCGGGCGGCGCAGCGAGCTGGTGGCCGCCCTGCGCACACAGCTCGCCACATTCACCGACGGCCAGCGCAACGATGCTCCCCTCGCGCCGGACGCCGCCGGGATCGGCCCCGTCCACGTCTTCCGCACCCAGGACGGCAGCGGCCTGCCGATCCTGTTCACCCTGGATGCCGCCGACCCCGAGAACCCCCGCTGGTCCGCGCTCACGGTCCTGGACAACACGGACGCCGTCCTGGAGACGGAGGAGCACAAGCTGCGCTGGCGGTCTTGGCTGTACTGGACCAACCTCACGCAGTTCCTGTCCCTGGCCGGCGGCGACGGAGTCCAGCTGGCCACCAGCGACGCCGCCGGCTTCGAGGTCGAAGTCCTCGCCGTGTGCGGCGGGGTCGGTGAACTCGAGTCGCTCAACGGCGTCACCGCTCCCGCCACCGCCCAACCCGCCGTCCTGGAACCTGCTACGGAGGCTCCAGGTGCCCCGACCCCGGCACCGCGGGATGCCGCCTGGGACGAGGACATCCTGGAGATCCTGCGCGAGGATCCCAGCGAGGCACCCGAACTCCTGCGCCTCGCCGAGATCCTTGCCGACCACGGCAAACGCGCACCGGTCTTCGGCTACGAACTCGGCAACAGCGGCTGGCAGGCCGAGTTCGCCTGGGACACCCCCGGCATCAAGATCGCCGTGGTGACGAACCACCACAGCACGGACGACCCCGAGGCACAGCGACGCGACGCCGCGTACGCCGAGGCCGGCTGGACGGCGCGCACCGCCGCCGAATGGCTCGACCACCTCGACGAGCTGCTCCCCCAGCTCCCCAGGACGGAAGGCAACACCCGATGACCGCCCGGCTCAGCCTGTATCGCAAGGCCGAACAGGAGCTCCACAAGCTCGATCTCTCGATCAAGACCGACTTCTACGACTTCTGCCACGCCTTCCGGGAAAACCCCGACCAGCAAGGGCTGGTCAAGCGGAAGCTCAAGGGTGACTCCCGGATCTACCGGGCCGAGATCAACCAGCACTACCGGGCGCTTCTGACCCGCACCGGCACCGACGCGGACGGCACCGAGGACTGGCTGATCATTGCTGTCCGACACCGCAAGGACGTCTACGAAGAGCTCCAGGTCGCCGTCAACCGTGTCACCGGCGAGATCGAGTTCGTCGACCTCGCGGTCGTCGGAGACAGCGCCCTGCGCCGCGCCGGCATCACCCTGACCCCCGCCGAACCGGACGACACACCCAAGCCCCCCATCGCCGAACCGGCACAGCCCGAGGCAGCGCCCGCACTACTCGCCGGGTACAGCGCAGACGACCTGCGCGGGCTGGGCGTTGCCGACCAGCTCATCGACCTGGCACTCACCGGCACCGACAGCCAGGAGCTCGATCAGCTGGTCGAGGGTGCCCCCATGCTGTCCAAGGACATCCTGTACGGCCTCGCCGCCGGCATGAGCATCGACGAGGTCCGCAAGGAAATCACCGCACCGGTCGAACTCCGCCAGGAGCCAGACCCCGACGATTTCGCAGCCGCCCTCACCCGCACCAAGGTCACCACGGTCGACGACGCAGTACAGGCCATCATCGAGGAAGGCGACTTCCGCGCCTGGAAGGTCTTCCTCCACCCCACGCAGGAACGCATCGTCCACCGCCACTACACCGGCCCCGCCCGTGTCTCCGGCGGTCCCGGCACCGGCAAGACCATCGTCGCCCTGCACCGGGTCAAACACCTCGCCGAACAGCTGCCACCCGGTCACAACAAGCCGATCCTGCTGACCACCTTCACCAAGAACCTCACCACCGACCTGCGGCTGCGCCTGGCTTCCCTCGTCGAGCCCGAACTCCTGGCCCGTGTCGAGATTGCCCACATCGACCAGCTCGCCTCACGCGTCCTGGGAGAGAACACCGCGCCGGGCCGCGGCAAACAGCGCGTCTACGACAACGTGGCACTCAACGAGATGCGGCAGCTGCTCGCCGAGCTCGACGACCGCCGCTGGGAACCCGAGTTCCTGCTCGAAGAATGGGAACAGGTCATCCTCGGCCAGTCGGTACCGACCCGCTCCGCGTACTTCCAGGCCCGCCGCGCCGGCCGGGGCCGCGCCCTCACCCGCCCCGAGCGCAATCACGTCTGGAAGCTCATCGAACAGTTCACCGCCCGCCTCGACAAGCTCGGCGTCGAAACGTGGGGACAGGCCGCCGAACGCGCCGCCCGCTATGAGATCGAGCGCGCCGCGAAGATCCAGGCCCGCCGCGCGCACAAGGCCGAAGTCGGCGGCAAGGACCTCATCCACCGCGACGACAGCTCCGGCATGCGCTACCTCAACTACCGTTATCGGCACATCGTTGTCGACGAGGCCCAGGATCTGCGCCCGGCGCACTGGAAAATGCTGCGCGCCATGGCCGACCCCGACCTGCCCAACGACATGTTCATCGCCGGTGACACCCACCAGCGCATCTACGACCACCAGGTCGCCCTCGGAGCCCTCGGCATCAACATCCGCGGTCGCGCTTCCCGCCTGACGCTGAGCTACCGCACCACCAAGGAGATCCTCGCCAAAGCACTGCGAGTCGTCGAAGACAAACACGTCACCTATGACAACCTCGACGACGGCACCGACAACCTCGCCGGCTACCGCTCCGTCCTCCACGGCCCCGCCCCCACCTTCACCCCCTACCGCACGTGGGACGACGAACTCACCGGACTCGCCTCCACCCTGCGTGCCTGGCGCGAGGAACTGTCCACCGGCGGCAACGGCGCCTACCGCGACCCCAGCGGCCGGATCGCCGTGTGCGTCGCCGACCGCGACATGGTCAGCCAGACCATGTACTACCTGGTCACCAAAGCGAACATCACCTGCGCCGAACTGACCAAGGACGGGCCCAAAGGCGACGGCGAGGTCCACGTCGGCACCATGCACCGCTTCAAGGGCCTCGAATACCAAAAGCTCGCCATCGTCGGCGCCAGCGACGGCATCATCCCGCGCACCACCATCATCGAGCGCTATCGCACGGACGACCCGCCGCGCTACGAGCGTGAGCAGCGAAAGGCACGCTCCCTGCTCTTCGTCGCCACGACCCGCGCCCGCGACGCCCTGAACATCAGTTGGCACGGCAAACCCAGCCCGTACCTGCCGGTCTGACAACACAGGCGCCGGCCTGCCGCCCTGCCCTCTGACCGTCTCGCGCATGGTGGAGGGCAGGGCCAGGCTGGCACTCCGCCGCATGCCCCGATCAGGCGCTCGACAGAGAACTCGCCTCGTACCGCAGCTGGTAGGCGCGCACTCCACTGCCGTTCATCCGGTAAATCGTGATCGCCGACAAGAACTGCTCCTTGACCTCCAGGGTGCGCCGCCGCTCCTTCTCTGCGATACCGCTGATCCACCGCTCCACATGCTCCGGGAGCTTGAACGCCAGCTCGTACGCCCCCTCGGCGGCCACCGGCGAAACGGTCCACTCCGCCGCCGCTCCGTGTCCCCGCCGCCTGATCCGCACCGCATGGTCCGGCATCGACTCCGCGTAGGCCAGGAATCCTTTGTGGTCATCAGCCGCAAGAGGAAGGATGAACGGAGCCGACGGGAACCCGAGCAGGAGTTCCGCACCGTTGTGCTGCTGGAGCACCGCGACGAACTGCGCGATCGCCGCTTCGGCAGCCTGCTTGAACTTGCCCTCGCCCAGAGACGCCGAAGGCAGCAGGTTCACCGGAGCCGTCTCCAACGCCTTCCGCAGCTCCGTCCGCACCCACGACAGCGGGAAGGGCTCGCCGTCGGGCCAGTACTGCTTCTGTGCCTGAAACAGGGACCATGCTGTGCTCCCGATGATCCCGATCAACCACGAGAAGGACGCCCCGGAGAGGTCGACGAGCGAAATCTGATGCGCCAGTGCGTACTTCTGCGCTTCCGACGTGAAGCCGTTCGCGGAGAACAGTGCGTACGAATACTGATAGCGCTGCCTCGGCCTCGTGCCGGCGTGCGTCATGAAATTCTCGTTCACGTCGTGCAGCACGCCATGGCCGTTGCGAACAATCTCCAGTCCGCAAGGCGTCTGGTAGAACTTGGCCTCAAGGAAGAGGCGGACCGGCATGGAGAACGCCGGAGTGAAGGCGAACTCTCCCAGCACATCAACCTGGTGGAGAGCTCCCCTCCCACGTACCCGCAGCGTATCGCCGGTCGACACCAGCTCCACCGGATCCTGATCTTCATGAACCAGCAGGCGGTACCCGCTGAAGCGCAGCAGCCAGGCCAACGACTCCTCCAGCAGATAGCCCCGCAGCGCGGAATCCTTGGCCACTCCCCGCCCCTCCTTGTGAACTGCCGTGTCGCACCACCTCGATCTTCTCACCCGTCCACGTGGTTGGTCTGCCGGTCAAATCTTCTCTACCGGGAGTCCCACACACCTCGCTGCCCGCCCACCCATACGTAGAGCCATCGCCTCACCTGGAGGTGGGCGTGGCGCTGACTGCCCTGAAGAACATCGGCCCGTCTCCGCCACGGAGCACAGCGGCGAAGCCGCTGGAGAACCCACTTCCGACACTCGCCCGGCGCCCGCTACGCCGCCCAGGCGTCGAAAGCCATGCCGACGGATGCCCCGCAGGAGGTCGATGCTCGCGTCCGGGACGCCTCACATGACAGGCGGGCCACCCGACGCCATCGACGTCGGGCGGCCCGCCTGTCATACGGGAGCAGACTCAGGCGATCGACGAGTGGGCGAAGCTTTCGGCACTGGGCCCTGAGTGCATGGCTGGCTCAGCCTCGAATGACATTGCGGCCGTGATATCACCCTAGCGATAGAGCGCCAGGCCGCCTGTGGTCCATGGTGGTCGTCCGCCATCTGCTGGGCTGCTGACGGTTTCGTCGGGTCACTTGTGGACGCGCCCGGTGAAGTCGGCGAGCGATCCATTCACTTGTGGGAGATCGCGCTGACGCCATAGCTCCCGCCCTGCGAGAGGTCACAGCCATGCCCCGCCCGTTCGCAGATTCGCCCTACGCGTTCACTGTCCCGCCATCGGTCGAGGCGGTGCCAGCCGCACGAGACCGCGTTATCCACCGTGCGCAGCGACTCGGGCTGGTCCTGGATGAGGAGCTGACCAACGACTTGCGGTTGCTCACCGGAGAAGTAGTCGCGAACTCGGTCACGCACACGCAGGCCGCGTGCGTGGTGTCCGTGCAGTGGACCGGAGAGCGGCTGCGCGTGGAAGTCACCGACACTGACCCCACCTTGGTGCGTCCGTCCCAAGCTGAGGCGATGGACGAAAGCGGGCGGGGTCTCTTCCTCGTTGACGCATTGGCAACCGAGTGGGGCTCACAGCCTTGTACAGCGGGGAAGAAAACATGGTTCGAATTGGCAGTCCCCTCTTCCTCAGAGGGCACCGTAGCCGTGACCGCCTCCCATGCTGATGCCGCTGCAGAGGAGCCCGTGCCAATTATCTGTGCACCTGCGCAAATCGAGCATCAAGCGGCCTGAGCTACTCGCGCCCGGCCGCCATCGCCCCTTGCGGACCGCTGTTGGCACGCCTGCGGCCTAACGAGCGGGCACGTCTCGTCGCCTTTCGGGGTTTCCAGGCCAGCGCCGCCATCCCCATCACTGAACGGGTCCCACCTTGATCAGGTCTGCTTCCAGCCCTGCTCGTGCCTCTCACTCAAGGTGCACCTGCTTAGCCGGCCAACCGTGTGGGACGTCTTCGGCGATATTTGGTATCGCTGCGAGAGCTCTCGTCCTAACCTCTTCACCAACGCGATGACGGAGACAAGTAGCCCGGGTCCACGCGAGCTGAGAGAGCTGTCGGTAGCTGGGAAGGCAGCCTCGCGCCCTGCGGCGAATCCCCTCCCGAGTGCGGGGAGGAACGGCCTCAGCGGAGGCCCAATGTCCCGCCGGATGACCCCCGTAACAGGGTCGTGAACGAGGCCACCACTTTGTGGTGGCGAAGGCGCGGTGGCACCGCGAGTCGCCCCTTCTCGCCCGCGCTCCCAAGGGATCACGTCCTAACGACTGATCGAACGGAGCACCGGCACGATGATCGATGTCACCCTGATCCGCGACAATCCGGCCCACGTCCAGCAGGCACTGGCCAAGCGGGACGTCCACGTCGACCTCGATGGGTTTCTGCAGCTGGACGACGACTACCGGCATACGCGAGCCGAGGTAGAGCGCCTTCGCGGGGAGCGGAAGAGGATCTCGGGCGAGATCGCGAAGCTGCAGCGGGCCGGCGAGGACGCGGCAGACCTGCACCCGGAGGCGACGGCCGTCGGCGACAATCTGACCGCCGCCGAGACGAAGCTGGCCGAACTGGAACAAGCGCGTCGAGCCTTCCTTGATCCGTTGCCGAACCTGCCCGACGCGGAGGTGCCGGCCGGAGGCAAGGAGAACAACGAGGTCGTCCGCGAAGTCGGCCAGCGCCCGGAGTTTGGCTTCGCGCTGAAGGATCACGTGCATCTCGCTCGGCACCTCGGCCTGGTCGACTACGAACGAGGAACGAAGCTCGGAGGCAGCGGCTTCTGGCTCTACCGGGGAAACGGCGCGCTCCTCGAGTGGGCGCTATTGAACTACTTCGTCGAGGCCCACGTGCGGGATGGCTACGAGTTCGTGCTGCCGCCGCACGTGCTGACCTTCGCAGCCGGGTACACGGCGGGCCAGTTCCCGAAGTTCGCCGACGAGGTCTTCGCCTTGGAGGAGGGCGAGCAAGGCCCGGCACGGTTCCTGCTGCCGACCGCGGAGACGGCGCTGGTCAACCTGCACCGGGACGAGACGCTGCCCGAGATGGAGTTGCCGAAGCGGTACGTCGCGTACACGCCGTGCTACCGCAAGGAGGCCGGCGGCTACCGCACGGCCGAGCGGGGAACCCTGCGCGGGCACCAGTTCAACAAGGTCGAGCTGTTCCAGTTCACCCACCCCGACGCCTCGGATACCGCGCACGAGGAACTCCTCGGCAAAGCCGAGGAGTTGGTGAAGGAACTGGGCCTGCACTACAGGATCACGCGCCTGGCGGCTGGGGACACCAGCGCAGCAATGGCCAGGACGTACGACGTCGAAGTGTGGCTGCCGAGCATCGAGGCGTACGTCGAGGTCAGCTCGGTGTCGAATGCCCGCGACTACCAGGCGAGGCGCGGCAACATCCGCTACCGGCCCCGGCAGGGCAAGTCGGCGTTCGTCCACACGCTGAATGCCTCCGGTCTGGCCACGAGCAGGCTTGTGCCCGCGCTGCTGGAGCAGCACCAGCGGGCCGACGGCACGGTCGAAGTACCCGAGGTGCTGCGCGAGTGGATGCCGAGCGGCGTCCTGGCCGCACGGTCGTCGGCCTGATGCTGAGCGGGCTGTCTGTCGAGCATGAATGGGGGCGACGCCGGTCAGAACGTCCAACCACGCCGGTCGGCCAGCCACCGTAGGGTGACCTCCCCGCACCACGTCTGATGCTGACGAATGTGCGGGGACCACTCTGCTGGGGGCTGTCCGCCGGAGGTCAGGAAGAAACCGGAGAGCGCGGCCAGCGCCGCATCGAGTTGCTCGGCGACGACTCCCCGAGAGGTGGGGTGCTGGGCGAACAGGCAGGTGGCATCGTGGCCGTCAGCGTAGGCGTTGGCCAGGAGGAGGACCAGATCGAACCAACTGGCCCCCAGGCAAGGCCAGTTCCAGTCGCAGATCCACGCGACGCCGTCTGCGTCGATCAGCACGTTGTCCTGCCGCAGGTCGTGGTGAAGGACGGCATTTCCTGCGACGGCCTCCCGCCATCCGCTCTCCAGGCCGGCCAGCACGTCCAGGAGGTCGAGTGGCATCCAGGAGGGGAGGACGCTCGTGGGTGTGGCGCCACGGGCGAGGTTGCGCCAGTCGGCGAAGTCACCGTCTTCGCCGACGGGCTTGATGCCGGCGTGCTGGAGTCCTGCGGGTGGGGTGGAGAGTGCCTCTGCAATGATCGTGTAGGCGTCTAGGGTGGCCGAGAGCTCGTCGGGTTTCCACGGCGTGGCGGGCAAACGGCCGCCGTTGACAGCTTCGAAGCCGAGGACGACCCATCCGTCCTGCTCCTCAATCCACTTCAGGCGTGGCGCCGGAATCGGTGCGGGGAGCGCCTGGTTGATCAACGCTTCCCGGCGATAGCAGTCGGCCACCACCGCGTTGTCCGTGCTGCGGACCGCTTTGATGAACTGAGGTCCGGACGTCCCACGGAGCACTGCGGCGAAGCCGCTGGTGAATCCGCTCCCGGTGCTGGGCCCGGCCTGTACCTCACCCCCGAGACGGTGTGCGATGAGTCGACGAACGTCCTGCGGGAGGTCCTGCCAGTGTGGGCGTACCGCCGTGGAGTCGTACCGGAGGCGGGGGGTGACGATCTTGGGCATGCCGTCAGGATGAGGGAACCGCACTCTCCGGCGCCACGCAGTTGTCGCGTGGACGAGTGCCGGTCCACGCGCTCACTGAGCCGCGTAGGGGCTGTGTCGAGACGAGGAGCGTCCTGGTCGCTGCGGCCACCGCCTGATCCTCTGTCCCTCACCCTGATGATCACCGGTGGCCGCACCCATGCCCGAACCGGCCGGCTGCCACGATCACGAACTGCGGACGGGATGAGGCATGGCCCAACCGGTGGCGGCCACCACCTCCCGCGCGATGTCCACGACAGGTCGTCCATCCGTCACCACCCGCACGGTATCTGCGGCGGCCCGCTGGTCCAGGAGCCGCCCCTTGCGCCCGCTCCCTTCCAGCTCCTTTTCCAGCTCCGAGCCGAGTTCCCGCCCCACCAGCCGCTCGCGGGCGGTGGCATCGGAGGCGGTGAGCAGGACTCGTATGATCCGCACCCCGGCCCCTATGGCACGCTCGAACATGCCAGCCGCCTCGGGCAGCACACTCACAGTGTTCGTGTAGATCAGACGCCGGTAGCCGCGCTGGGCGAAGTTCGCCCACACGGCAGTCAGATTGCTCTCGGTGATCTCCGCCCGGTGCGGGTCCCCTGCTGGTGCTGGATGCACCTGCCCCATGAAGTCCCCCTCGATGACCGCGTGAGGGACCGCCGCGGCGCGCATTTGCGCCGAAACCTCCCACCCCACCGTCGTCTTGCCGACGCCGGCTCGACCGCCGATGAGCAGTACTTCAGCTTGATCCATGAGGGTAGCGTGCCAGCGCGCGACCGCGGCACGCGATGCGATTACTCGCCACCGCAGTCTGATGAGAAGATCACGAGCTGAAGTGGAGCATCAGGAGAGTGTCCGCAGAGGCGGGCCTGGAGTGGCAGCTACGGGGCGGAGCATCGGCCCCGTGATGTCGACGGGTGCGTTCAAGCCGTCCAGGAGCACGATGATCCGGTCGATGTTGGTGAGGCGTCGCTGCCCAGATTCCAGCATCGACAAAAAAGCCTGGCTCAGCCCCGTGAGGAGGGCCATGTCCTCCTGGCGGAGGTGGCCGTACTCTCGCACGAGTTGGCACAGCCTGCCGAAGTCCTTGTGTAACAGGGCGTCTCTGACGTCCTGGCGAGCCCATACCTGAGGTGGAACGGAGCGCGCAGGCTCTACGGCTGTCCCACTGCGAGCGCAGCCGGAACAGATGTCTTCCCTGTTGTACCGACTCAGGCGGCATCGGCAGAGGCTGCAGAGCCGGGTGCGGCTGGTTGGCGTGGGGGTGCTTCTCGTGGCGCTCACGGCGATGCGCTCCGTGCCCGACGACGTTGGGGCGGCATCAGACGAGCGTCGAGATGAGTAGTCATTGCCACCCATCGCATCCGTACGTGCCTTCGGGCAACTCTTGGATGCGTCGCCCCAGGTCGTTGTGCCAGGGAGCGCCGCGCTCAATCCCTGATCGGGCATCCGGTCCCTCCGTTAGCCGATGATGCCCTCAGACTGGCGCCGGTCAGGACGAAGGACCCGGACAGACTGTCCGGGTCCAATTCTTCTTGTTTCCAAGCTTTAATGATGGAACGTCAGGAGACTGCCTTGCTGGCCTCGTCTAGTACGGCTTCCCACGGGTACCGGCGCCCCGGCATCCCAGCCCGCGGCTCCGCGAGCGGCCATACCTCGTCTCCGTAGATCAACCGCACACCTGAATCGTGAAGGGCTTGGATGTGCCCTTCCCATGCGGGGTGGCGAGCGTGCGCGGCGTTCACCCGGGGCCAGACGACTACCGGGAGGTCCAGTGTTCCGATGGCTTCGTTGACCTGTGTCAACGCCTGGTTGTCTGAGATCCCCAGGGCGAGCTTGGCGACGGTGTTGGCACTTGCCGGGGCCACGACGTAGCAGTCCACGGGCGGATGCGGCCGGGAGTCACCCGGCAGGCGTGATTCGGACCGCACGGGAAGGCCGGTCAGCCCCTCGAGCTGCGCCGTCTCCCCGCTCGCGCGGAGCCACTGACCTGCGGTCGGTGTGAGCGTGACCGCAACCGTCCAGCCCCGTTCGAGCGCCGGGACCACGAGCCCTGTACGCAGTTCCTCAATCCCGCCGGCGCTCGATCCGACGACGCCCAGTACCTTGCCCTGCATCGAGCTCACTGCACCGCCCTGCATCGTTGGGCCATGGCCAGCAGCTCGGACGAGTGGCTGCCGCCCGTGACCGGGGACTGCTTCCTCAGGTCGCGAAGGGTCTCGCGTACCCGTGGATTGTTCCGCACGAGCTGGGGCGAGGTGCGTTCGGCCTCCCGCAGTTCCCCGAAGGACTCGTCGACGCGACCTCTGAGGCAGAGGCCGCGGGCGTAGTCGATGCGATGAGACACGGCGCGTTCCGCCGGCATGTGGGAGACGTCGATGCCGCCATGCTCGACGACGTACGGGATGTTCTCCAGGTCAAGCTCGATCGACAGGCGGTGCAGCTCGACGTTCGTCGGACCGAAGCACGTGTGCCAGTGGTTCTCGTCGGAACCGAGACGGTCGGCGAGCCGCTTCGCCTTCTCCAACAGGGAGTTGGCGGTGTGCCGATCCTGGTGCCGTGCAGCGGCCACTGCAGCCCGCAGATGAATCATGCCAAGCAGGCTGAAGGCGGCCGGGTCGTCGTCGCGAACCCGACTGGCGAGCCAGGCCGCGGCGGTATCGCCCAGTTCGAGGGCGTCCTCGTATCGCCCGTTGGCCAGCAGTGCGTGCGTACCCGAGCGGGCGGCGGAGACGAGCGACAGCGGGTCCTCGGACTCGTCGGCGGCCCGCATGGCGCGTTCGGCCGCGAGCCACGACAAGTCGGACTCGCCGACCTTGGCGAGGGTGGTTGCCGCCAGGTGATGCGTGCGGGCCGAGACGGCGAGGCCGCGTCGCCGCTGATCGCCCGGCGGAAGGTCTTCCAGCTCCTGGGCAGTCCGCAGCAGACCGGGCAGGGCGGCGATGACGTCGCCCAGAACGCCGGCCTGGTAGTCGCCCCAGCTGCGCTCGACGAAGACCTGCGCCTGCCCCGGCCTCGGCAACTGCCGCTCCGCCGTGGGACCGAACATCTGCTTGGAGAGCCGTCGAGGGCTCATCAGCGCATCGCGGACCGCCGGCACGTCGTCCATGTGCCTTTCCTCGTCCTCCAAGAGGACGGGCTGCCCCATCAAGTCGCCGAGCGGGACACGCAATACGCGAGCGAGCTCAGCGAGCTTGTCGATTCTCGGCGGCTTTCGTACTCCTCGCTCGATCTTCGACAGCCAGTCGGTGCTATGCCCGACGAGGCCGGCGAGGACGGGCTGCGTGTAGCCCCGGCGCTCGCGGTAGAACGCGATCCGCTCTCCTACGCTGAGGTGATCACCAAGACCACGCATGCGCGCTGCCTCCCCAACTTTGGTCCGTCATTCACGGTAGCGGCCGAGCAGGCCGCGAGATCAGGCAGCGAATCGGGCTGCGGTGCCATGTTCAACATCCGCTCTCGGGCCTGGAACAGGCCGGACACTTTGTCCGGTTACACCCACGAGTCCAGGAGGTGCCAGAGCTTTGTACGTCCGCCATCCCTGCCAACGCTCGATGCCTTGGGAGGATCACTTGCGTGGTGGCGCAACGCGATGGAAGTCTCCGAGCCGCCGGATCATGAAGAAGGCTCCAGCGAACTCGTTGCGCACTCCACCGCACAGCAGTGCCTTGTCCTCAGTCAGAAGGCATCGCAATATCTTCGGTAGAGCTGAATCCGAGATCGACAGGCAGGAGCGCCCGGTGCTGCACCGTGCAGCTTGGATCTGGTCAGGCCGGGCTCCTGTCGCGGGCCGAGTGTGGCTGCCGCTATCGGGGAAGGACCACGAGCGCCGCACGGCTCCGGGACGGAAAGACCAGAGACCACTACCCACTTCGCCACCGAAGCTGGCGGGTCCTGGAGCCGATACGCTCCCAGCGACCACGCAGGGTAAGGCAGTCGACGGTCAGGCGACGGCCGGCTGAACCGTCAAGGTTCCTTCGGCGGTGTCGATCGTGGCCTGGGTGCCGAGCGGGATGGTCGGAGGGTGCAGGCCGTGTCCGGCGGGGAGTCCGCCGAGAACAGGAACACCCAGGCGAGTCAGCCGGTCACGCAGGACGTCGGCAATGCCCCATCCCCCCAGGGTCGGATCATCGGCATCCTGGTCGAAGCCAAGGAACTGGCCCAGTGCGACACCGCGCAGCCCGTCCAGGGCCCCACTACGGGTCAGCTGGGTCAGTGCACGGTCGACCTCCCCCAGCCCTGTGCCTCTCTGGTGTTCGAGAAAGAGGATCGCCCCCTTAAGGCTCGGCAGACCGGCTCCGGTCGTGGTGCGGATCGCGTCAAGGCTGCCGCCGACCAGGACACCGGTCGCGATGCCTTCGACGGTGACCGCTGCACTGGCCTGGCCGGTGTCCCGGTGGATGATGACGGGGTCAGTGGTCATCAGCGCGCGGCGAAGGGCGTCGGCTGATTTGCGCCCGGACCATGCGTCGCTCCAGTTGGCGAAGGGGCCATGCAGGCAGGCCAGGCGGCATCGGGCCCATAGTGCGAGGTGGATGTGGGTAATGTCGCTGAAGCCGACCACGGGCTTCGGGTCGCGGCGCAGCGTATCGGTATCGAGGTCGTCGACGATGCGGTAGGCGCCTTTGCCGCCCCGGGTGGCAATCACGGCGCGAACCCCCGGGTCGCCGAACGCAGAGTTCAGGTCGAAGACGCGGTCCTCATCCCGACCAGCCATATACCCCCATCGGTCAAAGACGTGCTCACCCAACTCGACCCGGAGCCCCCATGACCTCAGTAGCTCGACGCCGCGGGCGACTCCCTCGCGGCTGGGGGGACTGGCCGGAGAGACGATCCGTACCCGATCCCCGGGCCGCAACCGCGGCGACCGCACGGTCTGGAGACTGTCGAAGGTATCCATGCCACGATGTTCCTACACACGCCGAGCCGAAGAGCCTGCACATGAATGACACAGCGTCACGAAATCAGGCAGTCGTGAGCGGCCTACGCGACACCTGAACATGCCCCCTCATCAGGCCGGTCCCGTACGCCGCCAACCGGAGCGTGAGTGACTCCCGTTCTCGTGTCCGTGTGCCGCCCGCTACGTGTGCTTGGCCACCGGCCGTCGGTCGGCGCCCACACCGTCGGCCGACCGCTGCCACAATGACGTACCGTCAGGTCAGCAGCCGCCTCGTCACGGCCGACTGTGACCGGTGACGGTGCTGGTCTTGCAGGTCGACGAATCGTTCTGGGACTCTCCGGTGTTCCACGGGATCGACGACGTGGACGTTGAGGCGGCGACCGCCGCCGTCTGCACGATCGACACCACGGCCGGAGGTCCGGGCGGTCGGCGCCGCAGGTCCTGACTGCAGTCGCTTCTCGGATCGGGTGCACGACTCCTACCGGCGCAGACTGAAGGATCTGCCGCTTGATGGGCAGATTGTCGTGATCCATCTGACGGTCCGGCGATTCATCTGCGGTGCGGACGACTGCCAACGTCGAACGTATGCCGAGCTGTTCGCGCAGTTGACGGCCCGGTACTCGCGTTTCACAACGAGGCTCAACCACGTCCTGGAGCGAGTCGGGCTCGCGCTCGCCGGACAGGCCGGCACCCGGTGCCGGAACTGTCCTCTCGAGGCCGGTGAGCATCCAGCAGTAGGCGCGGGTGGCGGTAGTCCAGCCGGGTCGGTCCCAGTGTTCCATCTCGTCGACTTCGGCAGAGGCGTCCCAGTCGTGTGCCGAGACCAAGCGGGGGTCCCTGGATTCGGCTGAGGGCGCTGGCGAAAAGGCGCGCGTGTCGAGCGCGAGCGTCATCCAGTCTCCCAGCCTCGTAAATAGCCGGGCAGACCATCTGGCAGATGCCGTGATGATGCCCTGTCCATCGGCTACGGGGGAAGCCGAAGGACAGGGCGGCTCTTCATCGGGCAGCCGCGACGAGGGCCGGCGCATGTGCTGTCGCTCATAGATCGCGAGGTGTCACCATGCGTCTGGGCACCTCCGATTGCTCAACTCTGCACTAGGGCAAGGCACTTCGCACATCACTTGCGTGATATTGCTCTCGGCACCTGCTTGCTACATTACGACGCTACGCGACCCAGCCATCGCGCAGCGGTGGAAGCCTGCCTGATCATTCGAGGGGGGCAAATCGGCCGTGCGCCCCCCTGAAAGACGTCGGTTCCTGGCCAGCCCATGGTTAGGGACCGCGTTGGAAGGGGGAGAGCCTCTCATGCCGATCTGCAGTCGGTGCGCTGCTGTTGCAGCTCTACTGGAGTTCAAGGAGCGACTATGGCTATCGTTCAGGCAGGGCAGGCTTATCCGCTGTCCGATCTCGAGGCGGAGGTCGTCATCATCGGCGCTGGGCCTGCGGGTCTTGCAACAGCCTTGGGGCTAGCCTTGTCCGGACGCCGGGTCACGGTTCTCGAAAGCGGTGGCTTTGCCCCGGTGCCCGACTACGGTACAGGTGATGGGCGCGTCCGTGGACCCATGCCGTATCACAATCTATCCGAAAGCCGGGCGCGAGGGCTCGGTGGGAGTTCCGCACTGTGGGGTGGCTGGATCGTTCCGCTGGGCGACCTCGATTTCGAGACTCGCCCAGACGTCAACCTAACTGGCTGGTGCATGTCCCGTCGGAGCCTGGACCCTTACTACCAACGCGCACGCTCGTTCATCGGCGTGCCCGATGCCTTCCCTTACAAGGACTGGTCCAAAGCTAACGAACCGACCTTTCGCAACTCTCCCTTTGTCACGCGGAGTTTTCCGGCCATGGGGAGACTGCAACTTGGCCACCGCCACGCAGAGCTATTTACCATGGACTCAGCCGACTTGGTACTGGGTGCGACGGTGAAACGTATCGTCACGATCGCGGACGGATCCGCTGTCGATCACGTTATAGCGGGCACCGCCGAGGGTGATTTTGTCGTTACGGCGGACGTCTTCGTGCTCGCCACCGGCGGGATTGAGAATCCCCGCTTACTTCTGGCTTCAGCGAACAAGTCCTGGCCCAACGGTCTGGGAAATTCCTACGACTTGGTCGGGCGGTATTTCATGGAGCATCCACATGTCGACGCCATGCGGTTCCAAGCCGACCCTGGAGCGCTCGACACGGACTTCTTTACCCAACGACCAGCCGGACTGGCTGCCGACGGGGAGCCGATGGCCGTCAATGGAGCGCTCGTACTCTCGGAGGAATTTTGCACTGCCCAAGGAATCGGAGGTGCCGAACTCTTCGTGGAGCGCGCTGGCCTCCACACCATGGGCAGGATCCCCCTCGAACTCGATGGACAGCCCCACCCGCTGCGAAACCGCGAGTATCCGGCTAACGAACTGGCGTTGGTTACCGTTACAGAGCAAGTACCAAACCACAACAGCCGAGTCGTACTTGGCGACACCCGTGACCGATATGACGTTCCGCATCCCGTATTGCGATGGGAACTAGGGGAGATCGACCTACGAACCGTCCGCAACAGTGTCGACGCGGCCAGGGACCTTCTTCTGGCCTTGGGAGTCAAGGACGTGCGCAAGCGCCTACGTGGAGATGAGTGGCCAGATGACACCGTAGGCGGGCTACATCACCTGGGTACCACTCGTATGGCCCATTCCCCGACCGAAGGCGTGGTGGACTCTAACTGTCGGGCCCATGACATCCGCAACTTGTACATCGCTGGGGGTTCAATCTTTCCCACAAGCGGTTACGCGCCTCCGACCCTGACGATCATCGCCTTGGCACTGCGACTGGCCGACCACCTTGTCTCTGCTGGAGCTTGAGGTTTCGGACGCAATCGGATTCCACTACACGGGGTCCTTGGCGGCTCGCGGCGAAGCGCCTCACTGTTACTAGGAGAGTGACGCTAACTCAGCTAGCGAACCTGCTGCGCTACTCGGGCCGGAGGGGCCGAGCACATCGGTTTCTGGGCTCACCCTGCTGGATGATATAGATCACGTTCGCTCGGTCAACGTGGGTGGGAAGGATGGGTGGGGCATCCGCGTCTCTGATGCTGATTGTCGGGGAGGTGACATGCACCTGTAGACAGCTGTGCCGTCGGTGCGGGATCCGCGCATCCGCGCACGGTCTTGCCGTCGCTGGACAGGCCGACCAGTGTTGCACCGGGTTCGTCCACCGGGCCGGCGGCGTACCGCGCGAGCCAGGAGCCCACGGCGCCGTCCGGGGCGTCGCCGTCCAGGCGGCGAGGGTCTCCAGGATCTGGTGGGCGGGTTTGGCGGCCTGTCCACCGCGAAGCTACGGAAGCGCACGGAAGGATGGGACTGTGGTTGCGGAACGACGACCTATGACCAAACCGACTGGTTCTGATCTCGCTGGTTCCCGTCGCCCGATCTTCGGTATTGGTGCTCACAGAACCGGCACATCGAGTTTGACTGAGGCCCTCACCATTCTCGGCTACCGGGCCAGCCACTGGAGCGACCGCGCAGAGATCCGGCGAGATCTTGACCGGGGCGCCTTCCAGCTCGGCCTGATGAAGCGGATGGATGCCGTGAGCGACCTGCCAATCCCAACGATTTGGCGGAACCTGGCTTCCACATTCCCTGACGCTCGCTTCATTCTAACGATCCGCGCATCAGAGGAATGGATCGAAAGTGTGGAGTGGCACACTCGAGACCGCCAACTGGTTCAGGAGGAGCAGGAGTTCTACAATCGCTCAACCTTCGATCACCGCAGCTTTCTAGCCACCTATTTTGCTCACAACTCCGCCGTCATGAAATATTTCTCGGGTTGTGATAATTTCCTCGCCATGAACATTGCAGCTGGTGACGGATGGGATAAGTTGTGTCCTTTTTTGGGGGTTGATCTCCCCGGTGAAAATGTCTCTTTCCCACGGGCAGGATCTTCAAAGGGAAGCTGAGGTTTTTCAGCGAAATGATCTCCACTAGGGCGATGATCCGGGTGTGTCCGTGCCCGAGGTAGTTGGAGGGGTTCGACTATGACCACAGCGGCTGTCACGACGATCCTGTTGCGCCACGATGAGGCATTCGAATTCGTATGTGATTGGCAAGCGCCGGACGCGCCGACTGAGTTCTCGTCGGCTGAGTGGGCTATCGCTGCGTGGGAGCACCTGCCGCAACTCGGCGATCCCGCCGTGTTGCTGGCCGAGGATACCTCCGGCTGGTGCGCCCTGGCTTTGGCCTCGCACCGCGACGACGTTGGCGAGCAACTGACGCTTGCTGGCGCCCCACTGGGCGACGAACACGACATCGCTCACTCACCCGGAGCCGACCTCAATCAGCTGCTCCCTGCGCTGGTCGGCGCCTGCGAGCACCTCACCGACAGCTCTCGGCAGCGGGTGGAATTATGTGCCCTGGCCGAGGATGGCCTGCTCATCCGTGAGTTGGCACGACGACCCGAGCGCTGGCGGCTGCAGCGCGAGGCAGCCCCCATCATCCACGCCGACCGGGTCAGCATTGCCGCCTCTGGCCACCGACGGCGGGTCCGTCAGCTTGAGCGCGTGGGCGCGGTGACCTTCGGCACGGTCGAGGGAGAGTCGCTGACCTCCGACGAGGTGGAGGGGTTCGTCTCACGGAGACTGCGCAGTTGGTCGGAGCGCGGGCGCATCGATGAACTCCCGTCCGTGGAACACCTGCCGGGCTTTCCCCGCTTCATGGGCGCCGCCGTCGGCTCGCTGGCTCGCCGCAGGCGAGCCCAGCTGCGGGTGCTGGAGGTGGACGGCGTCCGGGCTGCCGAGAGCTTGCATCTCGGGCCGAACCACGACCCCCTGATGTACATGATCAGCTACGCCGCACGGTTCGCGCCCTACAGCCCGGGCCGGGTCCTGTTCGAGCACACTCTGCTCGGGTTGAGCGACGCCGCGCCGCGGCTGAGCACCGGCCGCGGCGACGAGCCGTACAAACTCGCCGCTGGCGCAGGCAATGAATGCGTCGTCACCGCACGGTCGGCCGTCATGGAAAGGGGCTGAGATGAGTCCGTCCGCTGATGACGGCTACATACCAGGGACGTACTGGGAGCGGGTGGCCAGGCGGGTCTCCGCACGAGACGGCGAGGCCAACGTCATCGCCGGCGACGACACGACATTCTACCGGCGGAAGCGGGAGCTGTTCCTGGAGCGACTGCTCGCGCCGGCCACCGAGGGCCTGCACGAGGTGCTGGAGGTGGGCTGCGGCCCGGGCGGCAATCTGGCCTGGTTGGCCGGCCGCGGCATGAGCGTGGCCGGGGCGGACGTGTCCCCGACGATGCTGGAGCACGTCCGGCGACTGCTGCCAGACGTTCCGCTCACCCACATCGATGGTCGTCAGCTGCCCTTCGCTGACCGCTCGTTCGAAGCGGTGATGACCGCGACCGTGCTTCAGCACAATCCGCCCGACGGTGCTGGGGAGTTGCTGACCGAGATCGCCCGGGTCGCGGACCGTGAGGTGCACCTCTTCGAGGACACCGCCTGGCTATGCCTACGCGACCGCCAATCGCACTGGTTGCGTCTGCCGCGGTGGTACGTGAGGCGGATGGCCGAGGTGGGCTTCGTGCCCGTTGTTCAGGAGCGGCTACCGCTGGCGGCGCAGGAGGTTGCGGCAGCCCTGGTGCGGGCCGCTGGGGACCGCGGCCACCACGAGGGAGAACGCGTCACCAGTCGGCGGCAGCGCGTAGAGGTATCCCTCGGTCAGGCCGCCAGCGTGGTTGACGCCGTGCTGCCCACCGGCGTGGGACTGACCCGGATGTCCTTCCGCCGGGCGGGCGCGCCGAGTGGCGAGAAGAACGGACGTCAGCGGTGAGCGAAGCGGAGTACGGCCTGGACCGGCAGGTGGTCCGAGCCCGCTACGCCCACCGCCCCGCCCGTCGCGGCGAGCGGCTGCCGGTCGATGAGCACGTGGTCGAGCTGGGCGACCGGCCAGTACGCCGGCCAGGTCCGGCCGCGCACGGCACGTCGGTAGCCCACGGCGGCCAACGTCAATGGCCACACCGTGTTGAGGTCGCCGAGGATGACCGTGGGGTGCGGCATCGGCGGCAGAGCACTCACCAGGCGGCGCAATTGGCCCGGGGTGGAGCGGATCCGGTACGTCAGATGGGTGTTGACGACGCGCAGCAGCATGCCGTCGCGCGTCTCGACGGTGACGACCTGAGCCGCCCGGCGGGCCATGTCACCTGGCGCCAGCCCCAGGTCGAGGACAGCGTTTTCCAGCACGGGCAGCGCGGTCAGCAGCGCCAAACCCCAGGCGCCGACGGCATGGGGGTCCGACCCGGGGATGCCCAGGTCGTGCCGGGTGGTTGCGGCGAGCAGGTCATGCCGCAACAGCCGCAGGCCGAGAGCGTCGGCCGCCACGCCGAGCGGGTCCTCCCCCCGGTGTGGATGCCACGCCTCCTGGAGGGCGACCACGTCGGCGGCCAAGTGCCGCAGCGTCTGCGCGACGTCGTATCCCCGGCCAGCACGGTCGCGGCCCGCGTGCAGGTTCATGCTCGTGATCTCCACCACGTGCGTCCCGACCCCGACGTTCTCCTCCGCGTACACGCCCTGCCCTTCGCTTCCCTCGATAGCTTCCGTGCCTTCTGCCCGTTCGGCCGGTTCGATCAGCATTTCATGGAGGAGTACGACGGTGTCGAACTATGAGGTTCATCCCGGACTTTCCGCAGCCCATCCCGAACTCCCACCTATAGCGGACGATCTGGAGACGGCCCGTAAAGACCTCGCCGCCTTCGGATGCGCCCGGCTCGGCGGTGCGCTTTCCAACACCGAGGTCAGAGAAATACGCGAAGCCGTCGCGCAGGCCGCGGAGGAAGAGGTACGGGAAGGAACCGACTACCTGTATTCAAACGGCTCCAACCAGCGTGTCTGGTCACTTTTCAACCGCGGTGAAACCTTCCTCCGGCTCGCCGAGCATTCGAGCGCCCTCGCTCTGATGGAGACCGCGCTGGGACCAAAGCCACTGGTGTCCAACCTGAGTGCCAACATCACCGGGTCCGGCGGCACGGCGATGGTGCCGCACTGGGACCAGGACTGGGCGGAGCGGCCGTGGCCGCACGCACTTGCGGCCCACGTGATCTGGATGCTGGATGACTTCACCGTGGAGAACGGTGCCACCCTGGTCGCGCCCGGCAGCCATCTGCTCGACGGGCCGCCTCCGGAGGGAACGTTGGTACCCGCCACTGGCCCGGCCGGAACCGCGCTTGCCGTCGACGGGCGCATCTGGCACGGCACTGGCGCCAACGTCTCCCAGGACGCACGGCGAATGGGCATCCTCGCCTACTACTGCCGTCCCTGGATCCGGCAGCAGGAGAACATGGCGCTCAGCATGACGCCAGAGGTGCAGGCCGGTCTCAGCCAGCAACGCCGCGCCCTGTTCGGTCTCGACTTCCATGAATACCTGAACATGGTTGGCGGCCCCCCGCGCGACCTGCCCCGCTATTGAAGGGGCGGGAGCGCATGGCCGAGAACATCACAAACCCCTTCACGGCCTCCGCACGGCTGGTCGTGCTGTCGCCGCACCTGGACGACACCGCCCTGTCCTGCGGCGCTGCCGTGGCAGCCGCTGCGACAGCTGGCGCGGACGTGGTTGCGGTCACCGTCTTCGACGGCGACCCCCAGGGCCCGCTGTCGGCCGCCGCCCGCGAGTTTCACCGCACCTGCGGCCATGGCGACGACGCCATGGCCCACCGCCGCGCGGAGGATGACGCGGCGATGGCCCGGCTCGGCGCCACCCCGGTGCGGCTGGGACTGCCCGAAGCGCTGTACCGGCGCGATGCGGTTGGCAACCCTCGCTACCCGGCAGGTCAGGACATCTTCGGCCCAGGCTTCGGCTCCGGGTGCGAGACAGCCGCTGTTGAACCGCACGATGACGCCGAGGGCGGCCCCGACCCGTACGGCATCGAGCCGGACGTCATCGCGGAGGTCGTGCGGCTGCTCACCAGCCTGGCAACCGTGCGGGAGGCGGAGGTGTTGCTGGCGCCGCTCGCGGTCGGCGGCCACGTCGACCACCGCATCACCGCCGCTGCAGCCCGGCGGCTGGGGCAACCGTTGCTGTGGTACGAGGACGTTCCCTACGCGTTGTACGACCGCTGCCGTGGCTGGCAGAAGACACTGAGACCCGTCGGACCGATGGTGCACCACGCGAGCCCCGCGGACTGGGAGGCAAAGCTCGATGCGATCGACCGCTACGTCTCCCAGCATCCAGTGCTGTGGGAGGAGCCCGACCGGCGCCGGGAGGCGCTGACCGCGTACGGCACCTCCGTCGGCGCGGGTCACACGCCCGCCGAGCGGTACTGGAGGGACCGGGCATGACGGATCCGCACTCTGTGATGCACCTGATCCGACCGCGCCCGCCCAGCGAGATCGGTGGCGCCGACCTTCACATCGCAGACCTCGCCGAAGCCCAGCATGCCGCGGGCACCAAGGTCGCAGTGGTCAGCTTCGGGGTCAACCCGTCTTTCGCGGCGCTGCTGCGGGATCGAGGCGTGGAGTGCGTTGAGGTCCCCGGCGAGAGTCTGTACAGCTGGTACGCCGCTGTCTGCCGCGCGATAGCCGAGCGTCGGCCGAGCGTCGTCCACTCCCACGGCTACCGCGCCGACCTCGTCGCCGCGCTGCTGCGGTGGGGACGCCGGCGACGGGCGGCGCACCGGCCTGCATTGGTGATGAGCGTGCACGGCTTCGTCCGCAACGGCCCTCTCTTCCGGGCTCTCACCAGGCTGAACGAGTTCTGCTTACGGGCTGCGGACCTCGTGGTCGCCACCAGTGCCCAGGAGGCCGCGCGGCTGGACGCCAAGGGGTTGCGCACCGTCCGTTTCATTCCCAACGGCGTGCGCCCGCTGCCGGACGCGCCGCGTGACTATCTCGCCGAGCAACTGGGCGTGCGCGCCGCGCGGCGAATGGTGTACGTCGGCCGCCTGTCGCCGGAGAAGCGCCCCGACCTGTTTCTGGAAGCGGCCCGACTGCTCGCCGACCGGTGGCCCGACTTGGACTTCGTAGTGATCGGCAGCGGTCCGCTGGAGGCACGGGTACGCGCGCTGGCCGAGCAGTCGGGGCTCGCGGGCCGCACGTGCTTCGCGGGACTGCGCCGCGACGTGGGCCGGTTGCTGCGCGGCGCCGATGTACTGGTGTGCCCCTCGGACACGGAAGGCACCCCGCGGGCGGTGATCGAGGCGATGAGCAGCGGCGTGCCCGTGGTGGCCACCCGGGTGGGCGGGCTGCCCGACCTCATCGCCGACGGCACCGGTGTCCTCGTGCTCCCCGGTGTCGCGGGCCCGCTCGCAGACGCCGTGGACGACCTGCTGGCGCACCCGGAGCAGGCTCGGCTGATGGCCCGCGCCGCCGCCGAGCGTGCTCGCGACAACTTCGCCATCGAACTCATGGAGAACCGAACGGCCCGCGCCTACGCGGACATCAACCACAACACGGAGGTAGTCAGATGAGATTCAAGATCCTCATGCCCGGCTGGAACTGCTATCCCTACCTGGAGCGCAGTCTGCGGTCGGTGGCCGCACAGACCGATCCTGCCTTCGACGTGTGCGTTGTCGACGACGCCTCCGACGACCCGCGCCAAGCCAAGTTCATCACAGACTTCTGCGCCGACCAGGGCTGGATGTCGGTGGTCAACGAGGAGCGCCGGGGCGCACTGTACAACCTCTACCACGCGGCCCGGCTACTGGAGCCGGAGCCGGAGGACGTCATCGTCTTCGTGGACGCCGACGACCGGCTGATCCACCCACGCGTCCTGGAGCGGCTCCGCTGGTACTACGACACGTACCGGCCGCTGCTCACCCACGGCAGCTACATCTGCGATCCGCGAGACGACCTCGTCACCCCGGCGCTGAACTTCCCCGACGAGGTCGTGGCGACAAACGCCTACCGGGCCTTCACCGGGCGCGACGATCCGGACGCGACCTGGTTCAACCACCTGCGATCCATGCGCTACGAACTGTTCGCCCAGCTCACCCCGGAGGACTTCACGTTCGACAACGGCGAGTGGTTCATGGCGTGTTACGACACGGCCATCATGGTGCCGGCCTTTGAACTGGCCGGCGGACGCCACCTGATGATCCCGGAGGTGTTCTACCTCTACACACGTGACAACCCCCTCAGCGACTGTCGCGCCAGCACCGCCGAGGTGGACACCGCGCACCAAGTGATCTTCTCCCGGCCGCCCAAGCAGCCGCTCGGCCCCATCGTGCGGCCCACCGTGCTGACCGACAAGCGCCCCGACCCTTCCGCGTACTACGACGCTTCCGGCACCTTCCTCTCCTTCCCCACGCCCGAGTCTCTCCCCTCACCCGAGCCCACCGCCGCGACCGACCAGCTGGCCTGATGCCCCTTCAGGAGCTCATGATGAACGAGACCGAGCGCTACCTCTTCGACCTCAACGGTTACATCGTGCTGCGCGGCGTGCTCGACGCCGGGCAACTGAAGCAGTTGAACAGCGCGGTGGACGCGGCAGGCGTCCCGGAGCTGCTAGAGAAGACCTCCTACGTCCACACTGGCTTCCCTGTTCTGGAGAACGGCAACTCCGATGAGGCAGCAGGACCGGTGGACATAGCCAACGGCCTGCTCACCGACTGGGGGCAGGAGTTCCGCGACCTGGTCGACCACCCGGCAGTACTGCCTGCGCTGGAGGAACTGCTGGGGCCGGAACTGCGGCTGGACCACAGCTATGCCATCTTCATGCGCGCGGGTGCCGGCACCACTACTCCGCACCACCTGCACAACGGTGCCACGCCCTACGACCCGTCGCAGTCATACACGGTGCGCGACGGCCGGATGTTCAACGGCCTAGTCGTAGTGTCGTACGCACTCACCGACGTGGGCCCCGGCGACGGCGGGTTCTGCGCTATCCCGGGTAGCCACAAGTCCAACTTCCCGGTACCCGCTGAGATCCAAGGCATCACCGGCGAGACCCCGCCGGTGATGCACGTGCCGATGAAAGCTGGCGACGCGGTCATCTTCACGGAGGCGGTCACTCACGGCTCCATCCCCTGGTCCGCTCCTCACGAGCGGCGCGCGCTGCTGTACAAGTACGCGCCCGGCTTTATGCAGTGGGAGCGGCAGTCACCGTGGGCCAGCATGGACCACCCGTGGACCGAGCAGCAGCGCCGACTCCTGGCAGGGCCGTACGCCGGTGGCCGACCCACCGCCCGGGGTATCTCGGAAGGCACTGCCACTGCGGACGGGCGGTAGGACGACGATGAGGTTCAGCTGGCTGGCCGAGCAACGGCTGTCCTGGCCGGAACTGCTCACCCAGGCTGCCGCAGTCAAGCGCGCAGGGTACGACGCGATCTGGCTCAGCGACCACGTCCTCGCGGAGGACGGCAGCTGGCTGCTCGACTGCCTGACAACCGCCGGCGCACTGGGCGCCGCCGTCCCGCAGGTTGGGATCGGCACCCTGGTGGCTGCCAACACCTTCCGGCACCCGCCTCTGATCGCGCAGGCGGCGCTCAGCCTAGACCGGATCACGGGCGGAAGGTTCGTGCTGGGCATCGGGGCGGGCGGCTCGCGCGAGGAGCACGAAGCGCTGGGCATCCCGTTCCCGCCGATCGTGGAGCGCGCGGAGCGGCTGGAGGAGGCGTGCGCAGCGATCCGCGGAACACTGCGCGACCAGGGCACCAAGATCCCTCTACTGGTCGGCGGCCTCGGGCGGCACGTGCTGGACGTGGTGGCCCGGCACGCCGACCGCTGGACGGTATGGGCCGACCCCTACGCGGTGGCCCGGCTGCGCGGCCGACTGGACGAGCACTGCCGGGCCGTCGGCAGGAACATCGCGGACATCCGGCGTGGCGCCATCACCATGATCACACCGACCCATCTGCCCGTCCTGCCTGGCGGTCCCTGGGAGGCGGTGATGGCCGGCGACCGCGCTGCGATGCGCGAGCAGGTGGCCCGCTACACCGAGGCCGGCGTGGACGAACTCGTCGTCTGCGAGTACGCGGTCGCGCCGGGAAGCCGGGCGGAAGCGCTGCAGTGGTTCGCCGAACAGGTCGCAGGTTGATAGTGGTCGACGGCCAAGGAGGCCCCTTGCAAGTCAGCGTTGGCATCTTCACCCACAACGATGCGGACACCATCGGCGAGGTCATTGAGGCGTTCCTGGACCAGGAGACCGCCACCGCCGACATCACGGAGATCATCGTGGTGTGCTGCGAGTGCACCGACGACACAGTGGCGACCATCTTCAAACACGCCCGGGGCGACGACCGCGTGCGGGTGGTGGAGCGACAGCGGCGGCAGGGAAAGGTGGCGGCCATCGGCACCTTCCTTTCCGAAGCCACCGGCGAGGTCGTCGTCATCTCCGGCGGCGACATCGTGCCCAGCCCCGGCCTGGTCGAACGCCTGACAGCCCCTATGGCCGCGGACCGCCGTTGCTCAATGACCGGACCGCAGGTGCTCAGCACGGCTACCGGGCGGCCCACCTTCGCCGCCCGACTGCACGACGTGCTGTGGCGCTTGCATCACGAGGTGGCCCGCCGCTCCCCCAAGCTCGGCGAGACCATCGCCGTCCGCCGGTCTGCCCTGCCGCGGTCGCTGCCGGGTGGCGTGCACTGCGACGAGGTGTTGATCGAGTCGCTGGTCATCCGGGACGGCGGGCAACTGACCTACGTGCCCGGGGCACACGTCCGCAACTTCCCGCCCCGGCGCGTTTCCGACCTGTATGGCCAGCGGCGGCGGGTGGTCTGCCAGCACGCCAGCGCTCGGAGCCTGCTGCATTACCGCCCCGCCACTAGCCGACTGTCGAACGTGTTACCGGCGCTGGGTGCCACAGCACGCAGCGACCGCACGGTTTGGGCCCCACTCGCTGGGCTGGTCGCCCTGCAGACCGTCGCGGTGCTGCACGGGCACCTAGACTACCTGCGCGGCCGACGCTACAGCGTCTGGCAGCCTGTGGGCCGCGAGGCGGCGGTTGTAGGGCCCGCCGTCGACCGACTGGTATCGGAAGAGGGGAAGAAGCCGTGAAACCGACCTCACCGACCTTGGTCAGGCACGCGGGACCGGGATCACGAGGGCGAACAGTGACCCGCTTCTCTTCCTTCGATCCCTCCGGCCGCCCGCGCACCGCCCCTGCCTGGCCCCGGCCCCGCCGGGGCCCGCGAAGGGATCATGGACAGCCAGCCCCGGTATATCCACACCACGATCAACGACGATGTGCAAACCCACGGAGTGCACGTTGGGCGCTGGGTGTCTCAGATCTGTCGACGGTACACTGTCACGGTGCGCTACTTCATGCAATATGCGGCTGGGACCAGCGATCTACTCCTCGACGCAATCTCCAACCAGATTCGGGACGTCGACGTACTCTACCGCGATGACAGCGCAGTCATCTTCGAGTCAAGATCGCCTGCAAAGGAAGTTGCGTCGCTCCCCTTTGCGAAGAACGCCTTTATAGTGCTAACCAGCACCGCTCGAGGAAATATCGACAGGGGAGTCGAGCAGCTTAGCCGCTCTGTAAACAAGATTCGGTTTCCAAATCAATCTCCGAAGATCAACGCTTTCCGCACGATGATTCACATTGACGGAGAGCTTTCCTCGGTTAGTCAAAAATCCAAGAGCGCTCTCGAAAGGGCGATCGCCGGTCAGACGAGAGCACGCCTAGAACCTCGTGGCAAGTGCCAGGAGTACTGGGTGATTGGCCGACTTGACATGCGCGAACTGCTGCTCTGCATGCGTCTGCCAAAACCAGAGCGCCCGCCGAAAGCAAAGGGTGCGATTTCCTACGAGCTATCTGCAATGCTGGTGCATGCTTCCCGTCCACACCCAAAGGACATCTTTCTTGATCCTTTCGCGGGAAGCGGTTCTTTCGTACAGGCACGCCTTGAGCTTCCAGCTCACGAGATCTGGTATTCAGACCGAGACTTGCGATCCTTCCGCCCGAACTTCCCGCGCGAGATGACAACGGACAAGCGGGTTGGCTTTTTGTCTGACGATGCACTGACCTTGCCATCTGTCCCCGATGGTGGAGTCGACGTGATCGTGACAGATCCACCTTGGGGCGAGCATGAAGAGCTCAAAATGCCCTACCCTGATTTCGCGAATGCAATGGCCAAAAGCTTCGACCGCGTCCTGCACCCGACCCATGGGGACTTTGTTATTTTGTGCTCGCGCAGGACGTCTGAAATCATTGCCCGTAGCCTGCAAGATGCGGCCTTCGAAATCAATGCTTCGCACTCAATCTTGGTCAATGGGCACCCTGCTACGGTGCTTATGGGCGGCAGGCCGAAATCTTGAGACTCTGAGGGACTCCGCGGCCACTCGCCTCCACTAATTCGGACCAGCATAGCGGAACAAGATGTCGCCTCTGATACCGAGCTGAGTCGAAGTCCTTCTGGCCCAGGCGCATCAGCGGCTATACCAGACGCGGTTCAGCTCCGATCGGGGACTTATGGCTGTCGCGTCTGCATTCCCCCTTGAGGGACATGATGCGGTCCGCAGTCGGAGAACGGCGAGCCAGACTGCCGGCAGCTGGCGTGCCCACCTGGAGCGGAAACAGCCCCACGGCGTGGGCTCCGCCGTGGTCGTGAGTGCGGACGGGTTGGCCCGCCCGTATCGGGAGATGGGCCATCATCGCGAGCTGACCCGCGTGTTCGGGACGGTCACCGTCGAGCGGTGCCCCTGGCGGCAGAAGGGCTGTCCAGCGGCATCCCGCCGACGCGGAGCTGTCCTGGCCCGTCGGCCGGCACTTCCACGGCCTGCACCGGCTTGCGGTCGCCGAGGCCGTCTGCGGTTCCTACGACCAAGCCGTAGCGGCCATCGACCGGCGGTTCGGGAAGGGACAGGGCAAACGGCAGGCCGAAGGTCTGGTCATCGAAGCGGCCCGGACATCGACGCCTTCTGTCGGCACAAGATCCCACTGCCGGCAAACCGCCGCCACCCTGGTCCTGCAGGTCGACGGCAAAGGGCATCGTCATGCGGCCCGAGGCCCTGGGGCCCGCCGCCCTCAATCTCCGCGGCCTGACCAACAACGGCGACTTCCAGGAGTACTGGCACTACCACCTCGCCCGCGAACACAAATGCCTCTACCCCACCCCCGCCAGCACCGATACCAACTCACGGCCTGAACCACGATCTTCCCTCAGCGCGAGCTACACCCTGCTCCGAATGCAGAACTGGATGGGCGATCCCGACGGCTGTCATGGTTACGACGAATCACGGGCCCAGCCGTGGCTCAGGGCGAGTCGGCCGAACCGGTGTGCTTGGCGCTGCTCGATGATCCACTGCTCGACCTGGTCCACGGATTCCGCGACTGGTCGGTGCGTGGTGTCGAGCAACTTGGTGCGCCATCGGGGATCATCGGCGTTCCAGCCGGTCCAGCGGTGCCAGACCATCTCGGGCCAGCCGTCACCGACGATGACGTGAGTCCGGTGACGGGGGTCGAGAGCATGCTTGCGGTGCCACTCGGCCCAGCCAAGGAAGGCGTCGACCTCCTGAGTGTCCCACCGCCCGGGGTCACGATCGGCAAGACGAGCCCGCCGAACCTCGTCGGCGACATCGACCAGGCACATGGCGATGCCGTCCAGCAGTGGGGCGGAGGGCGCGGCCAGGACTTCACCCAAGGGGGACTGTCCGGTGATGAGCAGGTCGATGCCCCTGTCCTGATACGCCAGCGCACGGCGCAACCACATCTCAGTCATGCGATGGCGCCAGTGCCGGTCGGCACCTTCCGGCACACCCAGTTCATCGAAGTCGTGCACGGCGATCTTCCGGAGCCTGTCGGCCGCGGCATATGCGAGTGTCGTCTTCCCCGAGCAACTGGATCCGGTGAGCTTGAACAGCATCACGCAAGGGTGTCAGTACCACTGCGCCTTCCTCGACCGGTTTCTTCGAACGACGACTCATCACTTGGGATCGTCGTCGAGATGGTTCCAGACACTCTGTGCGACGAGGAGTTCCGGCATTTCACCCTGTCACTGCCGAACAGTACGGTTTCCGGCACGAGGGGACCCTGCAGCGCATGATGTTCGAACCGGCCCAGCAGCACGCGTTCCGGGACGTGCACCCGCACGGCTGCCAGGCGACGGCCCCACATCCGGAGTACGCGGAAGGATGCGGCGCCTGACAGCGCCCCGTCAGCCTCGCCCCGTCGGAAAACCACGGGCGCAGTCGGTGAACGCGCGGGATCATGAGGCATGCGCACGGACGACTGGCACATCACCGATGACGTCAACAGCTTCCTGGCTCGCGCAGGAGACTTCCTACACTCGCGTCCCGCCATGCACACCATCCCCCTGACGGTGACCGAGGCGCTGCGTACGCGCGGGCCACACGCATACGGCGCCCAGCCCCCCGTCTTCGGCATGCTGAAGCGGGCGGGCAAGGTCCACGCGACCTACTTCCGCACCCCGCCCCGCCGCCTGAACCTCACCCCCCTCACCCCCGACGAGGCCGACACCCTCGCCGCCCACCTGGCCGCCCTCGGTGTCACGCTCCCCGGTGTCAGCGCGGACCGTGATACCGCCGCAGCCTTCGCCGAGGCATGGCAACGGCACACCGGTGCGACATCGACGCTCCGTGAGCGCCAGCGGCTGTATCGCCTTGGCACTCTCACCCCACCGGAGCCGCATCCAGGGGGCCAGGGCCGGGTCGCAGGCGAGCAGGACCGCACGCAACTCATGCTCTGGTACCGCGAGTTCGCTGAGGCCATTGGGGAAGTCGTCTCCGCGGACGCCGGCTCCTGGGCTGACACGCGCATCGTCTACGGACGCGTCACGTTCTGGGAGACCCCTGACGGTACCCCCGTCTCGATGGCGGGCGTGACCCCGATAGTCGCCGGCCAGATCCGGGTCGCCCCCGTCTACACCCCGGCCCAGCTGCGCGGCCGGGGTTACGCGGGGGCTGTCACGGCCGAGGTCAGTCGGGCCGGAGTGGCGGCGGGCGCGACGGAGGTTCTGTTGTTCGCGGACCTGGCCAACCCCACCAGCAACAGCCTGTACCAGCGCATCGGCTACCGCCCAGTGACAGACTTCGCGGTGTACGACTTCTCAGCGCATCCAGCGGACCGTGGACGGAGCCCAACCTGATCGTCTCGGTCGTACGTAGGCGCCCTTGTCGTACCGGCAGCAGCGTCCCGGTTGCTTCATTCAGGCCGCGCCCCATTGGGCTTGCTTGTCCCCGTTTTTCAGAGTTTCGATGCGATAGGACAGTTGCTTGGCGGCACTCAGGTCACCGTAATCCGCACGTCGGATGAAGGAGCCGAGGGTGTGTAGCTCTCGGATTCCAACCAGGACGGAGAGTCCTGGCCACTGCCTGATGTCGTATCCGTACCGGAGACTGAAGTCATCCAGTTCTGCCGAAGTACGTCCGAATCGGACTCCTTGGAAGGTGTTAGCCAAGTCGATCTCTCGCGGTCCGAAAGCGGCTTCGTCCCAGTCTCCGAGCCTGCAGTCCTGAGCGTCCCACAGTGTGTTGCCTGGGTAGGCGTCTCCATGGAGATGCCCATGGCCCAAGGGAAAGTCCAGCTTTGCATAGGAATTCAGGAGTTCCTGCCGGCGCTCCATGAGCCACGCACGCTGGTTCCGTGCCAGGTAGGTGCTGGATTCCACAGCGGTCTTGAACGAGGCAAGCGGTTGGTACCGCGGCAGTGTCATCGGCGGGGTCGGCAGGGAATGCAGGGTTCGCAGCAGGTCGCCCAACCGGCCGGTCGGAGGCCGCCCGCATTCGGGTTGCGGATAGTGCCGCCAGAACGTGACGGCGTAGGACTCGTACGCCACCGGTTGGGGCACGTCTGCGGGTTCTGTCGCCGGAAAGTTGCTCGCGACGAGCCAGCGTGTGAGTGAGACGGCCATCGAGAGGTTTCGCTGCTGCGAGATGGGACTCACGCGCACCACAATGTCTTCTGCGGCGAGGAGGAACACGGAGGTGGCGTGGTGGTGAAGCGGGACGAGGGAGCGGTCTGTTAGACCTGATGTCCGGCAGGCCATGCGGGCAGCGGACTCAGGAGAGACCGTCGTTGTCATGAGGTGAGGGCCTTCGCTCTGGTGTCGATCGCCTGATAGCCGCGGGCGGCGTCGGCAAGCTCGCGGACAACCCGGCTTCTGGCAAACCGTGGGTCTTCCAGAAGCCTAGCTACTCCTTGAACGGCGTCGCCGAGCTGTCGGATGCGACGGTCTGCTGGCAGTTCGAGGATGGGTTGGAGCTGTTCGCCAGCTCCCTCGATCTCGCCAGCGGCGATGCGGGCAGTGACGATGTCGAGGCGCGCCAGGGCCTCGTCGCCGTACGATCGCTGCTCCGTCGGGCCCGTCTCGTACAAATGGATCGCTGCGGCAGCGTGCTGCTCGGCCAGCTCGTGTTCGCCGAGGAGAGCGTACGTCCCGCCGATGTAGTACGCCTGCTTGGCTTCGGGGAAGGTGAGCAGCCCTCCGAATCGTGTGAGTCCGTTAGGGTCTGTTCGCTGCTCACGGGCGCGCTCGACTTCCTTGAGCGCGGACAGAGCCGTGCTCCGGTCTCCGATACGTGCCGCTGCCCGGGCCTCGATGGCCGCAGTCCTGATCCGTGTCTCACCGTCGGGGGCGAGCCGGATCGCTTGCTGGGTGTACTCAAGAGCTGTGCGCCGGTGAGTCGACCATTCTGCGATCAGTGCCGCGGTGCCTTTGACCCATGCGCGGAGATCGTTGTGGTCGGCGTGTCCGGCGAAGGCCCAGGCCGTCTGGAGCTGGGCGATCGCCGACTCCTGGTCGCCAAGGTTTTGTGACGCGTGGGCAAGGAGCAGGCAGGTCGTGCCAGCGAGCAGGTACAGTTCGCGGGTTTGTCCTGGGGGCTGATGGCCGCTCAGCAGGGAGAAGAGTCTGTCTCTCGTGGACAGCAGGTCGTGGAAGAGCGGATACAACGGAGCGTGAACGTAGTCCGCCGCGATCCGGGTGATCTTGGACTCTAGTCCCTCGAGTTCGACATCGCTTACGTTACTCTTCGTGATCTCTTCCGTGAACTGCAATGACTGTGCAGCTGCTTGTGCTGCGAGTTCGCGCAGGCCCTCTGTCCGCTCTCCAGTCGCAACCTGATCGACGCCGACGGGTTGTCCCGGGTGCGGCAGGGGAAGCGGTGTCGAGCCCGGGTGTTGTTCACGGAACGGCGGCGGGAGCAGGATGTCGGGTGCTTCGATGCCCCTGAGGAAATTGGCGACCTTGTCGAGGTTCGTTAAGCGGCGGGTGCCCGCTTCGAGCATGGACAGGAAGCCTTGGCTCAGTCCGGTCATGTGGGCCATGTCGTCCTGGCGGAGCTTCGCCCTCTCGCGGATGAGACGGCTTGCTCGGCCAAAGTCCCATGCGGCGATCGCAGCTTGGACTTCAGCCTCGCGCCAGACGTGGTCTGGGACGCGGCGTTGGAGGCGGGTGCCGAGACGCCTGTCACGTACGCACGCGGCACACCAGTCTTCATCGTTGTACTGGCTCAATCGGCATCCGCAGCCAACGCATACGCGAGCGGGCCTTGGCATCGCACCCCCGTTTCTCGTCTGCGTCAGACAGCGTAGGCGTGGGTACGCCGTGCCGGTATCACTCACGTAATACCCGCAGTTGAAGCGCGCGCGGCTGTGCAGTCGCCTTCAGCAGCGACCCCGGGTAGTAGCGGTGATCGCGTTCAGGAGCCGCGGCACGTCTTCCAGGCTGTCGAGAACCAAGTCGGCTCCGGCCGAGGCAAGTTCATCGGCGGTCGTCTTGCCCGAAGCGACTCCAATCACAGAAGCGCCGCCCTCAAGGCCAGTACGGACGTCTTCGAGAGAGTCTCCGACGATGACCGTGTTAGATCGGGTGAAAACCGTCCCGCATTTGGCCTGGGCACGCTGTTGCGCGACGGCGACGAGGGCAGGACGGTGGTCGTCGTCCGAGGAGTATCCGCCGATCTCTGGGTCGAGGAAGACCTGGAGGTTGAAGGCTTCGAGCTTCAGAAGCGCGTTGGGCTTGAGGTTCCCAGTGACGACGGTGGGCACGAGGTCCAACTGCGCATGGACCGCCTTCAGGGCTGCGATGGCGCCCGGCATGAGGATGCCCTTCTCGCGCAGGTCCTTCGCATGTGCAGCAAGACGGTGCGGAAGGAGTTCCACCATGCGAGGCACCAAGCGGGGGACATCGGACTCCGAGACGCCATTGTCCAGAAGCAGTGACCGGATCGCGAGGGGCATGGTGACGCCGGTTCCCCGTGCTGGCAAGTGTTCTGAGGGGCGCCCGACGATCTCAGCAAACGTCTCGCGGTAGACCTGTCGGTCGATGTCGCCGACGTACAGCAGCGTGCGATCGATGTCCCACAGCACGAGGATCCGCTGGGTCCCAATCAAGTTCGGCTCCCTGTTCCCGTCACGGCGGCCACTCGTTCCAGTACGCCTTGAGCGTACGGGCTGTAAATCATCGGCTGTAGTTGGCGGAGCATGACGTCGATGTGGTCATCCAGGCGGGCGGACTGGAGTTGATCAGCAAGGTCGAGGGCTTCATGTGCTGTGGCGCACCCGGCTTCGACGTCGCCCTGCTCAAAGCGGGCAGTGGCGGCGCGCGTGAGGAAGAGGCCCCGGGTTCGGTGGTCACTCGGATTGAGGGCTTCTCGCGCCTTGGTGAAGCCAGCGATGGCGCTTTGTGCGTCGCCCAGGTCGAGGTAGCAACTGCCGCTCTGTCCGTAGATTTCGCCTTCGTTGATCCAGTACAGCCACTCTGGATCGTGCTCTGAGCGCCCCTGGGCGCAGAGCTCTGCCGCTCGTCCAAGTGCAGCGAGCGCCGCTTGGCGCTCGCCGAGTTTCGCGTGCCCGCGCGCCTGTCGGGTCAGCAGCATGGCTTCGAGGGCGGGTGTACCGAGCTTCTTGACCTTCTCCCGTGCTGTCCGTGCTGCAGCGACGGCGTGATGCGGCGCTCCAGTGGAGTAGCCATGGATGGCGAGGTACGACAGGGCGCCGGCCCCGAGCCGGACGTCTCCTGAGGCTTTGGCTGCGCGAAGCGCGGCGTACAGGTAGCCGAGTGTCCGGTCGCGCTCGCCGGAGTCGAAGACGAACCATCCCGTCTGGGTAGCAGTGTCGGCGATGATCGCCGCAAGTCGCCGGCCTATTGCCTCGTCGTACGAGGTGTGTTCCACGAGGTGCTTGAGGAACTGGAGGTGCTTGTTGCCCAGGTCCGTGAGGGTGCCGCTGCCGCCGCTCGCGTCCATGGTCCGCAGGCTGTCGGTCGTGTGCTGGAGGCTATCGAGCAGGTCGTGGGAGAGGCGGCTTCCCTCGGCCGCGCGCCAAAGCGGTTCGGCTTCTGAACTGTCCCATTGGTTGACGAATGCGGTGAGTGCTATGCCGCTGGCGGTGAGGAATCGTCGGCGGTCCATGGCGCTACCTCCTACCGCGGTTTCCAGTGCTGCCACCATACGGGCCGTGGTCCAGGGCAGGGTTGGATCGGCGTCACCCGCGAAGGGCACCAGAGGTGGCGGCACTGTGACGGCGGCCCGTGGGAGGGGGAGGGGAACAAGTTCGGCAGGAACGCCAAGACCGGACACGAACTGGACGATCTTGTCGATGTTGGTGAGACGACGACTGCCCGCCTCCAGCATGGACAGGAACGCCTGACTCAGTCCGGAGAGTTGGGCCATGTCGTCTTGGCGGAGGGAGCCGCGTAGCCGGATCAGTCGGCTGGCTTGCCCGAAGTCCCACGCCGCAAGCGCGCTGCGTACATCTGGGTCGAACCAGACGTATTCCGGCACCTTAGGTGTCGGCACTTCCAGGGTTCGGGTGCGCGCGCACGCGAAGCACTGGGTGTCGGTGTTGTAGTTGCTCAGCGGGCCACCGCACCGGCCGCAGCTTCGCAGCGACTGCTGACGCACGTCATGCCTCCCCATCAGCGAGAGCGTGCAATCTCAACTACGCCTTGTAGAGCTGGAATCACACAAGTGATATCACCCTGGGAATGTGTGCACGGCACGTTTTGCCGTCAGTGTTGGGGCTCCCGCGGCACGGCGTGGAGACGAACCGGATGAGAGCGTGATCATTCGGCCCAACTGCTACTCGTCGAGTTCCGGGGAAACGCGAACCTGTCGCTGCTCTCTTCCAACGGAGTCCACGTTGCCCTCCGCCACACGAGCAGGGGCGGCCAGGAGCCCGCTCCTGTCGCCCCGGCGTCTGCTTGACGCACCTCATCCCGCCGGACTGCGCTGCCACTGGGTGGTGTGCGGTGGCCATTAGCATCTCCGCCGTCGTGCTCCTGGGCATTCTCGTTTTCATCTTCGTCAAGAAGAGCGGACTGAATGCCGTGCACGCCATCGTGTGCAGTCTCTTCGGATTCTTCCTGGCGAGTACCTCAATGGCACCAAGCATCAATCGGTTTGTTACCGGCGTTGCAGGCATGATCGGCCAGATTCATTTTTAGGACGATCTGCACGCCTTAGCGAACCGCTTCTCGTCGCTTGAACCGTTCGCGTTTCCGTTCTGCTGCCCAATCCCCCAAATCCCCTCTGAGGCCCTCGATGACACTCACGCCCCACCGGAAAGAAACACCGAGTCGAACTGCTCGTGTTCCTCAGGCGAGCAGCTCGATTCAGCCTTCGGAACGTCCTTGGCGCCGATTCGAGGGCGCGTGATGCGTCTTGTGTACCACCCGGCCGGCCACGACGAAGAGTTGCGCGTGGCTCTCGTCGAGTTGGAGGCGGGGCGATGGAGAACGGCCGGGAAGCTCCTTCTGGATACAGGCGTGCATTGGGCGTTGCGCACATCGCGCACCCAGCTGTTGGCCGTGGCGGCGGCCCGGTCGGATGTGGTCGGCGTATGGCTCGACGAGGAGCCCGGCAGCTACGACGCGCAACTGATGGGCGCTCGCGTAGCGGTAGAGCGGGCGCTGCGCGCACACCGCCAACGACATCCGGGAACCATGGAGTTGGAGTTCAGGGCGCGGCGAGATGTGCTGCTCGCAGCGCGTCGCGCGCCGCAGGATCCGGTGCCGTGGGTGTGCCTCGTGGCGTTGGCTCAGATTGATACCCGGCAGCTGCGTCATGAGCACCGTGTGGCACCCGCCGAGCCCATGTTGCCGAGCGGTCCGTGGGGTTTGCTGTACGAGGTCAACCAGCGTGACCCGTACAACCGCGAGGCTTACCACCGTGTGCTGCAGTTCATGCTCGCCCTGGACACACCAAGGGCCGCGTCCTTGGCCGGCATGTTCGACTTCGGGCGGTCGGTGGCCTCACAGCGGCCCCTTGGCTCGCCGTTATTGCTGCTGCCGGCGTACGCCCAGGTCGAGCAGCGGCGACGGTCGAACGCTGATCCTTTGTGGCGGCGGCAGTGGGCGCAAGAGTCGACGCTCGACTACACGCTGAATGCCTTCTACGACTGGTTCCGCAAGGCTCCCGCTCGGGAGCGATCGGTGGCCGATCTGAACCTTCTCGCCTACGCGTTGTGGGCGGGCCACCAGTACGTGGAAGCCGCCGAGGTGTTCGAGGCGATGGGCCCATATGCGGCTCGCGAGCCGTGGGCCTCAGTGCATGACGGGGCCGCGGGACCAGACCCCGCTACGGCGCTGCTCCTGAGAGCGCGTGCAGAGTCCCTTTCCTTCGCCCGCACACATCGCCCCCGTGCCTGGCCCCATCCGTGACCGGTTGGCATGAACTTGTCCGCTTTATTTTCAATTGAATCTTGGAGGTTGCCCATGTCTCGATTGAGTCCTGGTCATCGCGCAACAGCCCGGAAGCCCGACGACGCGTACTTGCGGGAGCTCGGCTACGAGCCAGTGCTGACCCGGCGCATGGGGCCGTTCGGAAACTTCGCGATCAGCTTCTCTGTCATCAGCGTCTTGTCCGGCTGCATGACCCTGTACGGGTTCGGTCTGAACACCGGCGGCCCGTCCGTGATGCTGTGGGGCTGGGTCGTCGTGGGCGCCATGGTGATGTTCATCGGCGCCGGGCTGGCCGAGGTGACCTCCGCCTATCCGACCTCCGGTGCCTTGTACTACCAGGCAGAGCAGCTCGGCGGACGGAAGTGGGGCTGGTACACGGGCTGGCTCAACTTGCTGGGCCTGCTCGGTGCGATCGCCGGCATCGACTACGGGGCCGCGCTGTTCACGGGCGCCTTCCTCAACCTGCAGTGGGGCTTCGAGCCGACCCCCGGCAAGATCATGGTGATCTTCCTGTGCATCCTCGCCCTGCATCTCGCGCTGAACCTGTTCGGAGTCCGGCTGGTCAGCATCCTCAACAGCATCAGCGTCTGGTGGCACCTGGCCGGCGTCACCGTGATCGTCGGCGCGCTGGCGATTGTGCCCTCCCACCACCAGTCGTCTGATTTCGTGTTCGGCGAGTTCGTCAACAACACCGGCTGGTCCAGCCCCTTGTACGTGGCGGTGCTCGGCCTGCTGCTGGCCCAGTACACCTTCTGCGGCTACGACGCCTCCGCGCACCTGTCAGAGGAGACCACGGACGCCCAGGTGTCCGCCTCCCGGGGGATCATCCACTCGATCGGCTGGTCATGGCTGGCCGGGTTCGTGCTGCTGGCCGGACTCACCTTCGCGATCCAGGACTACGCGGGCACCGTGGGCACGGCAACCGGGGTGCCGCCGGCACAGATCTTCCTTGACGCCCTGGGCATGGCAGGGGCGAAGGCGCTGCTCCTGGTCGTGATCGTCGCCCAGCTGTTCTGCGGCAACGCGGAGACCGCGGCCGCCAGCCGGATGGTGTTCGCTTTCTCTCGGGACGGAGCGCTGCCGGGCTCTCAGCTGTGGCGGCAGGTGGATCGTCGTACCGGCACCCCGCGCAAGGCGGTGCTGCTGTCCGTGGTGTGCGCCGCGGTGTTGGCGCTGCCGAGTCTGTACAGCCCGGTCGCGTACGCGGCGATCACCAGTATCAACGTCATCGGCATCACACCGGCGTACGCGATCCCGATCTTCCTGCGGGTCAAGAACCGGCGTCGGTTCAAGCCCGGCCCGTGGAACCTGGGCGGCTGGGGCGTGATGGTGGGCACGATCGCCGTCATCTGGGTGGCGTTCGTGACCGTCCTGTTCTGTCTGCCCCAGACCCGCCCCGAGGGCGGCGCCCTCGCCACGGTTGACACGTTCAACTACGCGCCGGTGGCCCTGCTCGTCGTGCTCGCGCTGGCGTGGGGGTGGTGGCACAAGCAGGGCAGCACGTACGAGGTGCCGGCCCAGAACTTCGACCGCTCGACGGGCGAGTACGAAGACGAGGTCGTGTGATGACCACAACGAGCAACGGCACAGCCCCGCGCCTGGCCGTAGCGGCGGCTGCCGCATCGGGTGCGCGCTCGGAGAAGGCCCTGTCCCTGACCGACCTGCGCAACCTCGTGAAGGGCGGCGCGATCGACACCGTGCTGCTGGCCGTTCCCGATCTGCTGGGGAGGCTGAAGGGAAAACGGTACGACGCCGACCACTTCCTCAAGCGCGTCGCGCATCACGGTGCCGAACTGTGCGCCTACGTCTTGGCCACCGACGCTGAGATGAGCCCGGCGGACGGCTTCGAGCTGACCTCGTGGGACAGCGGCTACCAGGACCTGTCCGTACAGCCGGCTCTCGGCACCCTGCGCGTGGTGCCGTGGCTGCCGCGCTCCGCCATCGTCCTCGGCGACGCCGTGCACCACGACGGATCCCCCATCGAGGTCGCGCCCCGCCAGATCCTCCATCAGCAGCTGACCCGGCTGTCACGGCACGGCCTCCAGGCCAAAGCGGGAATCGAGACCGAGTTCACCCTCTACCAGGGCACGTACGCGGAAGCGGAACAGGCCGGGTACCAGCGCCTGCGGCCTGTGACGATGGAGAATCTTGACTACGCCCTCGACCACGGCCCCGCCTGCGACCGGTTCTTCCGCCGCCTGCAGCGGGCACTGGCCGGGGCCGGCATGCCCGTGGAAGCGATCAAGACCGAGGCCGGCCCCGGCCAGGTAGAGGTGACCTTCCCGTACGGACCCGCGCTCACCGCCTGCGACCGGCACCTGCTGTTCAAGCACGCGGTGCGCACGCTGGGGACGCGCGCCGGTCTGGCGCCCACGTTCATGGCGGCCCCAGAGACCGCGTGGGCCAACGGCCTGCACCTGCACGTCTCACTGTGGTCGAAAGCCCTCAGCCAACTCCACGCCCCTGACAACGAATACGAGCTGTCCCAGATCGGACGGAACGCAATCGCGGGGCTGCTCGCAGGCTTGCCAGAGCTGGGCCCGTTCTATGCCCCGAACGTCAACTCCTACAAGCGATTCACGCCCGGCTCGTTCGCGCCGACCACGCTCCACTGGGGCCACGACAACCGCACGTGCGCTGTCCGCGTCGTCGGTCACGGAGAGGGCCTCCATCTGGAAATCCGTGTGCCGGGAGCGGATGCCAACCCCTATTTGGCCCTGTCCGCGGTACTGGCGGCGATCGACCACGGCATCGAGCAACAGCTCTCCCTCGGCCCTGAAGCGGCCGGCAACGCCTACAGCGGGGGCGGCACCCCTGTGCCGCCCACCCTCGCTGACGCCCTGACCGCCTTCCAGGAAAGTGCCCTGGCCCACGCCGCGTTCGGCACCGGAGTGGTCGAGCACTACGCCCAACTCGCCCGCCTGGAACTCGACCACCAGCAGCGCCTGGTCACCGATGCCGAGCGGCAGAGGTGGCTGGCCCGGGCCTGACGGTCAAGCCACTCGAGATGGTCTCTGGCACGGTCCTCCGTGCCGCGGCCCCTGCATGACCAGCTCAGACCGAGTTGTCAGTCCCCCGTGGCACACTCCCCATCCTCGCGCGAATACCAAGAGCACCCAATCAATCACCCTTTGCTATCGGGCTGGGTGGTTTGACCAATGGAAGGGCGCACTAAACGTGACCGATATGCCCAGTGCACTCCACCAGTTGGTGGAATCGGTGACCGACACCTACACCGTGGTTGCCGAGCACCCCCGGCCCGGCGACATCAGACCATCGCTCTGGGAGATCAACGGACTCTGCGGCGAGCGATGGTTCGCCAAGCAGCACGCCGGCCCGAAGCTGCACCGGCGTGAGGTCGACGCGTACCGGAAGTGGACGGTCTCGCTGGGCGCCGACCGTGCACCCGAGCTCATCGCTTCGGACGCGGAGACGCTTACCGTCCTGGTAACCGCCGTGCCCGGCCGCGGCCTGGACACGCTACGGCTGCCGGCCGAGCAGGAGCGCAAGGCGTATGAGCAGGCTGGTGAACTCCTGGCCCGGCATCACACCGCGGCGGCTGACGAGCCGAGTTCGAACGTGACAGAGGAGGCGTGGGGCACGACGGCCGCGAAGCTGCTGGATGATGCTGCCTCCCACGTACCGGAGCACGAGATCACGATGGTGCGTGCACTCGTGAAGGAAACTCCGCCGCGTCTGCCGCAGGTGGCGGCGCACGGCGACTACATGCCCAAGAACTGGATGTGGGACGAGGCTGAGCAACGGCTTCGGATCATCGACTTCGAGCGGGCGGAACTTCAGCCCGCTGCCCGCCGGGACTTCAGCCGCCTTCGCTACCGGATCCTTCTGCAGCACCCAGATCTCCTTGCCGCCGTTCACCACGGATACGGCCGCCAGCTCACCGAGGAAGAGGCGGCGGCATGCCGGGCGTACGCGGCCTTGGACGCGCTCGACTCGCTGTCCTGGGGGATCACTCATCGCGACATCGGGCTCGTCGATGAGGCCCACACCATGCTGGAGAACCTGCGCCAGGAGACAGGCGCGCGCATGTGGGGCGGGTGGGGTTCGTGAACGCCTTTGCCGGAACTGCCGCCTATTACCGGCGCTTCCGCCCCGGCATTCCAGCCAGTCTGGCCGCCCTCCTCGCACACGAGGCGCCCGCGAGTTCTCCACGGCGCCTGCTGGACATCGGCACCGGCCCAGGGCTCGTTGCCAGCACACTCGCCCCGTACTTCGACGAGGTGATCGCGGTCGACTCCGGCCCGGCGATGTGCGCCGAAGCTGAGGCCGTGCTCCGTCCCGCGCTCTCCGGCGGTCAGCGGTTGCAGATCCGGCACGCGCTGGCAGAGGACTTCGAACCGCCGGCGGGATGGCAGCCTCACCTCGTGACCTGTGGCCGTGTTTTCCACTGGCTCGACCAGCCCCGCTTCCTCGACCGCCTGGCCGAGTACGTCGACCCCAGCGCTGTGCTTGCAGTGTTCAGCGATCGCAGCCTTTGGACCGCCGAGAGTGCCTGGCAACAAGCCGCCCGAGCCGTCGTCCAGCAGTTTCTCGGAGAGCAGCGGCGTGCAGGGGACGGCGTCTTCGGCCCGCCCGGGCCGCCGTACGAGGAAGTGCTGCGTGCTTCCGCCTTCTGCGAGGTCACCACCGCGACCATCCCTGTTCGCCGCGAATGGAGCATCGCTGAAGTCATCGGCTACCTGTACTCGACTTCGTTCGCGGCCTCGCACCTGTTCGGCGACCGCCAGGATGCCTTCGAGACGGCACTCACCGAGGCCCTGGCCCCCTTCGCGGAGGGCGGGTTCCTCGTGGAGGACAACAGGTTCACCGTCCTCACCGCGCGCCGCCCCTCTTCCACGGACCGGTGACTGGGATGACCGAGGCGGACTGGAACGCGGCGGTGACAGCTGACGTGCTGGAGGAGCGGTACGGGCTCGTCGCGAACGTGGTCGAGCCCGTGCACATGGGCACCGACACGATCAACCGGCGGGTCCTGACCGACGACGGGATACGGCTGTTCGTCAAGGAGTACCGGTCAGGCGCCGACCTGGAGGCGGCCCGTACCGCATGGGACATGTCGGAGTACTGCCGGGCCGCGCGACTTCCCATCCCGCGCGTCTGGGACGACGCAGATGGCAACCTCGTCACGATCGCGCAAGGCAGCGCCTGGGCCGTGGTTGATGAGGCGCCCGGCCGCGTGACCACCGCGGCGATGACGGTGCCCCTCGCCGAACACACCGGCACGGTGATGGGGCGCATGCACCGGGTACTGGCTGCCTACCCGCTGCCGAGGCGCGTGCAGCAGTCTCGCTGGCGGACGGGCACGGCCGAGGACGCGGTCGCCAAGTGCGACACCGTGTTGGCCACGGCCCTGCGGCAGGGGCATGAGAGTCTCGAGCACCTACGGACGGACCTCGCTCAGCGGCGGGAGGACCTCAAGGATCACGTCCACAAGCTACGGAAGCACCTGCCCGGCACGTTCGTGGAGCAGGCACTGCACGCGGACCTCAGCCGCACCAACATGATCGTCCTCGCCGATGCCGTCACCGGTGTCATCGACTTCCGGGGCGCAACCGGCATGCTGGCCTGGGAGCTGGGCCGGGCCGCGTTCGATCCGCGCACTGTGGCCACCAGCCCGGAGTGGAAAGCCTGCGCGCTGGCGATGGTAAGCGCCTACCACGAAGAGAACCCCAGCCTCCCCCAGGGGGAAGTACGGGCCTGCGCCCGGGTCGCATTGCTGTACATGCTGTTCAGCTTCTACGGCGCGACCACCGCCGAATACGGTCTTCGCCCCGAAGCGGAAGCCGACCTGAAGCGGCACTGGAACGAGCGGCAGACCGCCATCCGCCGCATGCTGGACAGCCTTTCCGACCTCGATGACGGGTTCGCCAGCCTCTCCACGGGCGGAGGCCGCTCGTGACGAACCCGCCGTCACGCCTCGGCCGACCGGACGGCGGCATGACCCACCACGATTCCGAACTCGTCCAGCGCACCCACTGCACACTGGTCGGCTTGCACCAGGTGGCCCGTTCCTGGTCCCTCCCACTACCAGCCCGCCTGAAGGAGATATCCCGTTGACCTACACCGAACAGGAGGAAAGGCTTACGCCGAAGGGCAGGGCTTCCGGCAGATCGGGGACCGTGAGCGAGCTGCACTGGCCGAGCATGTGCCCGCCCCTGCCGAGGACGGCCGCGCCTTGGGCACGTGCGTTCCGAACATGGACCGAGCCGCGCCCGTCCCTCTGACCAACGGCGTCAGAGACCGATGCCCTCGGCCGCTCCTCCGAGAAGCGACGCCAAGAATTCAGCCACTGCAAGCAAGGATCGGTCCGAGTACATCGGTCCCACGAGTTGCACGCCGATCGGGAGCCCCTCCGCGTTCCGCACAACGGGTACGGCGACGCTGGGCAGACCGACGTGGCTGGTGAGGTTGGCCCAGCCGGTCTGGTCGATGAAGCTCCGCTCGACGCCGTCGACCGTGAGAGAGCGGGTGTCGGCCGGGATCGCCGCAGGGGGCGGCCGGCGTGATGAGGACATCGTGCTCGGAGTCAGCGAAGAACCGGTTCCACGTCTTGCGAAGCCGGGGGCGTTCCTCGTTGGCGCGGAGCCATGTGCGGCGTGTCTGGGCTCGGTGACGGAGGAAGGGTGGCCCATGGGCTCGCGTCATCCTCGTGGAGGTCACGTGCTGCTGCGAGTTCGGCCGCGCCCCGCATCGTCGTCGGTGGCGGCCGTCGCTGTGGCAGAGGAGCTACCGGAAGAGGCGGAGACAGTCGGCGAAGCCGACCGGCCCCACGGTGCGGCGGACGTCAGCGCTGGCGGAGGCAAGCGCCTGCTCGGCAGTGGGGAGAGCATTCGCCGTTTTGCGGTCCACGGGACAGGAGGCATCCTCCGCCCACACCGCCACACAGAGCTGGCCGACTACACGACGCGCCGTGGGCAGATTGACGCGCCAGGGGCTGTCCTCTGCGGGTGACGGCGTCGTCAGCGCGTCGAGGAGCAGGTCAAGGTCTCGGAGGTGGCGTGCCAAGGGGCCGGGAGTGACCATGTCACTGCTGGTGATCCATCCCGGCAGGCAGGGGATGTGGCCGCGGCCGGGATGAGTCCGTGCGTGGGACACAGGCCGTTCGCCACAGTAGTGAGCCGGGGAAGCCGAAGCGAGCCCGCGAGGTCGCTGCCGAGGTCGGCGGGGGTCAGGTGGGCGGCAACTGCGGCGGCCGGGCCGCCGACGGAACCACCGGCGGTGCGCTCGGGGTCGTGCGGGTTGAGCGTGGGCCCGAACAGCTGTTGTCCGTGTGCAGGTCCTGGCAGTACGCCGGGGTGTTGGTCTTGCCCATGATCACGGCGCCTTGAAAGCGAAGCACCGCCAGCAGGCCCGCGCCACCGGCCTGCGCAACCTGCTCCTTCCGGCAAAGCCCACCGCTGGGAACCCCGCCACCTGCGGCTTCGCCTGTTCTCCGCAGCCGGCCAACTCGTCACCACCGGACGCCGCCGCATCCTCCGCCTCGCGGCGGACTAGCCCTGGACCAATGTGATCACAGACGCCCTCGACCGGCTCCATGCTCTTCCGAACCCTGGCTAATCAGCACCTTCGCGCCGCTGCGACCCGCACCACCCCACCGGAGCCGTGGAACGGGCGCTCACCCGGCGTGACAGCCGGGGCCCAGCCCAGCCACGGTCAGCCCTCAGAGCCGAAACGGCCCGCCAGGAAAACCGACGGACTGTCAGTAGAGATCGAGGTTAAGGCATCGACGCTTAATTTCGATCTTGGAATCCAGATTGTGAGATTTTTACGCCCCGGGTGACCTTCACAACACCCCCGCCTATATGGATCACGCTTTCCCCCTTGTACCATCAGCGCACAGGCCGCGCCGACCGACCGCCGCATGCCTCAAGCACAAGCTCCCGGCTACTAGCGCCCCGCGCATGAGTATCGGGATGGGACTGGCAGAGAACACCTCAGCGGCATGTCAATGGAGCGACCATGCGTTGGCGTAGAGACCGTTCACAGCGCGCACTCGTAAAAGAATGCGAGAGACTACTCGCCGATCTCCCCATCCCTGCTCCTTTCAGTATCGAGGCGCTGGTGCAGAATATGGAGGGCGTGTCTGGTCGCCAGATTCGACTAGTGCCACTGGACGATCCCGACGGGGGCCTGGGCACAGCATGCGGTCTTCGAGTCAAAGCGCCGGAGTTCACAATCATTCTTTATCGCCGCCGTTCAAGTCGCAATCACACCGAGCACATCATTCTCCATGAGCTCGCGCACGAATGGCTGGACCACGGGACCTCCCTGACGGCTACCGAGATCGAGCGATACATCCCTGAACGCATCCGCCAGGAAGTGGTTCGACGTTTCCCGTCGACTCTGGTCCAAGGGCGCGTAGATTTTGACAGTCCCGAGGAAAAGCAGGCGGAGATTTCAGCCTCATTGATAAAACGGTTGGCGCGTCGCCAGTCGGCCACAGGAGATGACATGGTTAGTCTCCTGGAATCTTCACTTGTTCACCCAGTTGCTCCACCGCGACGCCGCCGCTAACCACGATGGTGTGGCGACCACCGAGGTGAGCTTCCCGACCTCGTAACTTTCGCCGCACCGAATAGTCTTCCTACTGGCAATTAATGCTGCAGTCAGTCGCTCTTACGGGTCGGCAAAACGTGCAGCCAGCGCAGATAGTCATTGGTTGCATGTTCGACTACTTTACATACCTGACTGCGGCAGTGATGACCGTCATCGCCGTATGGCGATTCCCTGCAGTTCGGTACGGTGACTCTCACCGCAGGGCGCTCTGGGGCGGCTATGCGGGATTCGCTGTAGCCCTGTGGCTCTACACGCCAGCAGCAATGGATGCGCTAGATCGTATTCCCGTGGTGGACCTGAGTGCCCTACTCAGACACTTCGCTAGCACTGCATCGATCATCGCGGCCCTGACCTACGTCGCCACCAGCTACGGGAAAAGTTCGGAGACAGTCGTACCCCGGCACGTAGCGGTCTCCCGCTGGGTCGCCCGCGCATCCTACAAGGCTGGGGCGATAGGCGTCACTCTGCTCGCAGTCCTATTTTTCACTGTGGTGGACCGCCCCACGCCGAGTCGAAATTTCCTCATCGACCACGCTGGAGAATGGGGAGTCGCGGTCTACATGACCGTCTTCTACTTCTTCCCACTTATCACGACCGCGATTTGCGGCTACCAGTGGACGAGGGCGGCGCGACAGGCCGAGAGCACAAGCATGCGTGTGGGACTGGGCTTGATGGGGATTTCGATGTGGATGGGGCTGGCACATACATTGGCCCGTATCACCATCCTATGGGCTGCGGTAGCCTTCCCACTAAGCCCATCCACAGTACAGCTCCTCGTAGACGCCACATCAATATGGATGGATCTGCTGTTCCTAATAGTTGCCGTCGGTGCGAGCATTCCCACCACTAGCGCGGCGGCGGCCCAGTGGAAGACTTGGCGCACCCTCTACAGGACTTATCCACTCTGGTTTGACCTGGTGGAGGCTTTTCCTGGGACGAGCCTGTATCCGCCCGGACGGCGCGTCGTGGAACTCATGCACATACGCGTCCCCATAGATGTCCGCCTGGACCGATGGACCCAGGATATTTCTGACGCCTGCGAAAAGCTGCGCTACTACGCTCCACGAGACTTGATGTTCGCCGCCGAGGACATCACTGCATCGCTCCCCGACCCCGAGGCGGCAGCGGAAGCGTACTGGATTAAGGCCGGACTCCAGGCCGCTGACACCATGCCAGCCAATCCGTACCCCGCTGCTACCTTGAGAGCGAAACCGTTCGTTGACACCGATAGTGAAGCGGCGTGGCTAGCACGGGTCAGCACGGCCTACTCGTACATCACCACGGATCAAGCTCAGGAGCTTCTCCTGCACTCCACAGAGGCGGAATCCGAACCAGGCAGGTAGCCTGCAATGAGCTTCACATGCTGATTTCTCAGTTCAGACCTCATTGCCTTTCGCGCATAACCATGCGACATAGCGATCTTGAGGGCGTGTCGGCAAGTGAGATTTAGCACCATCCGCCGCATGAACTGAGCTGGTACCGTCGGTCGCGCGGACTGATAGGTCTTGCTCCGCCACGTAAGTGGACCGGCCTGCGACGCACAGATACTGCCGTCGCCACATGTAGCCGGGCCGTTACGCCGTCCGGTCTGGATGGGCGTCGAAATCTCAGCAATGGAGTTCCCGCATGTCCAACCGCTCCGGTCTTATTCTCGATTTCGGGGGCGTTCTCACCACCCCCCTGCTGCCCGTGGTGCTCGCCTTCGAGCAGCGTGAGGGACTCCCGCAGGGTGCTTGCATCTCCGCGCTGTACAAGGACGAAGAGGGCGTCCGGCTCACCAGCGATCTTGAGCGTGGCGTGGTCAGTCAGACCGAGTGGAACACCATCGCGGGCAAGAAGCTCGGTGTCTCCCCCGACAACTTGATGGGCCGGATCTTCGGCGGTTTGCGTCCTGAGCCGCTGATGATCAATGCGGCTGCTGCGGCGAGGCGAGCCGGGATCAAGGTGGGCATCCTGTCCAACTCCGTAGGGCTCGCGCCTTGGGACCTGTACGACGGCTACGAGCTTGAGCGGCTGTACGACGTCGTGGTGATCTCCGAGCAGCACCTGCTGCGCAAGCCCGACCCCGAGCTCTTCAAGATCACGCTCAAGCTCATGGCTCTGCCCGCCGAGGAGTGCATCTTCGTCGACGACACCGAGGGTTATGTTCGGGCAGCGGAGCAGCTCGGCCTCGCGGGGGTGCACAACCAGGACCCCCGGCAGACGGTGGCCACTCTCTCCGAGCTGCTCGGCGTGGACCTTACAGCGTCTTAGAGGTTGCGCGGAACCAGCAGACCCCTGGTCGGCGAACGCAAACGCGCCGCCCTCGTAGGCGCTCTGCGGTGCGTCGACTGGGTATTCCTCTACGACGAAGTCACCGCCGACCGATCGGATCCGCTTCCTGCGTCCTCAGGTCTGCGCTATGGCGCGCGCGAGCATCTCCGCATACCCCCGCGGTGCCGCCGAGGTCGATCACCTTCGCGCGCATCTGCCGCAGCAGCTCGGCCTGCTCCTCGCGTCGCTCGTCGTGCCAGATCACGTCCACCAGGTCCGACACGAGCTTGACCAGGTCAGTCTTGGTGCACTCGTGCCAGCCGGTCAGATCCCGCAGCTTGCTGAGTGCCGCTTGGCCGCGCGGGAGGTGAAGTCGTAGAAGGCCAGCTCGGACGCGGCGACACTGACCTGCCTGGTGACGTGCTCGACCGCGTCGGACGGCTGCTCCAGGCACATCGGGAAAGCCAGCTGTCCCGCGCGACCGTGGGCTTCAGCACCGGCGATCCCCGGTAGGCCGGCGGTGTCTCCCTCGTCGACGGGCACGGCGTTCTTGCCGCCGTCTTCAGTCCTGACTCCGGGCGCGTACGCGGGGAGGCGTTCCTGCTGCTGGCCGAACTCCTGCTGATCTTCCCCAGCAGGGCCGACCAGCGCCGGTTCGAGAATGGCAGTCGTCTTCGGCGCCCTCCGCGTTCGCCTCACCCTGGGCGGGGAAGTGGCCGGTCAGGATGGTGAAGACCAGCGCATCCAGGCGGCGGGTGCAGTCCTTTAAGCCGGCAGAGCGGAAACGCCTCAGACATCCAAGCCCGCGAGGAGTGCTCGCCGACCGCGTCACTCCCCGTCCTGCACCTCTGGCAGCTTGTGCTTCAGCTCTCCGACGAGCTCGTTGATGTGGGCCATCATCTCGGCGGACAGACCCCTGCTGCTGCCGCGGGCAGCCAGGCCGAGGATCTGCCCTCGGTGAATCGAGCCGAGGAAGCGGAGTGCCTCCAGGAATTCGCGGGCCGCAGGGTCGACCTCGGCATCGTCCTGGAAGAGGGCCGCGTCGACCTGGAGGGCCTGGGCTAGGCCGGCACGCACCACATCAGAAGCCTCGGTTGTGGCCCCCGCGCGAAGGGCGGCGATGCCGTCGGCGGTGACGGCCGCCATGCCCGCATGCTCATTGACGATGCGCGCAATTTCCTCATCAGAGGGCGCTTCCTGACCAACGTACCCGTGCTGCAGGAGATAGTTGATCTTCTCCCCGACCGTGCGAGGTGCGGACGCCTGCTCGTCTCGCGAGCCCCTGGGGTGAAGCCCGAACGAGCAGTCCTGGGCGGCCAGCAATTCTTCTTCGGTCACCCCGTACGCCTGTGCGAGCGGCTGCACGTAAGCATCACTGAGCCGGCGGCGGCCGGATTCGGCGTTGCTCACCGGCACGCGGCTCGCGTCGATGATCGCAGCGGCCTGCGCCATGCTGAGGCCCGCGTCGCAGCGCAGGAGCTGCAGGTCCGGCGGACCGTCGTGAGGGAAAAGGACATCAAGCGGCTGACCGAGCGCCGCTGCAATTGCGGGGAGCTTCTCACCCTTGGGGAAGTCCTGGCCGCTCTCCCATCGCGCGACCGTGGGGGCGCTGACGCCCACCATCGCGGCCAATTCCTTCTGATGGAGGTCCTTGCCCCGCCGGACAGCACGTACGCGGCTGCCGTCGAACTGACGTGGGGGCACATGAACTCCTGCAGGGTGGCGATCGGGCCGGTGGGAGCGTCCTCTGGAGCAACTGTAGCCCAGGCTTGATACATTTACGCAACTGGCGTACGTTTCCGTATCGCACTCGCTGGCCGGCTCCAGCTCTCTACGGTGCGAGCCTCAGGAAGGACCCTCCGTGCATGTTGCGTCGCCGTCGCCTCCTGCGCAATGCGCCGCCGGATTCGGTATCCATCCGTTGCCGGCGACGGGACCGTGGATTCGGCCCCGCCCTCATCGACGACCGCACGCTGTCGGGGCCGTGTGGGAACAGCCCCACGTCGCAACCCCGCCCGCAGGGGTGCTGGCTGATGCCTCGCAGCCGTCCAGTCCAGTGCCGAATACCTGGCAGAGCGGGACGAATGAGGCCGATTACTCGAAGGTCCTATATGGCGATAGATAGGGGTGCGGGGGCGATGCACGTACGCGCGCTGTACGGCGCGCGACACGCAAGCGCACGCGCGATCACCCGGCGGCCGACGTGTCCGGGAGCACAAGAAGATGCCACCCGGCCGAGAGCGGCAACTCTCAGGCGGACACGGCACGAGTCGGCACTTCCGGGCCAGCGTAAAAGCGGGGTTCCCCGTCGCTCTCTGCAACCAGTACAGAGTTTAAGGACCAACTCTGGATCTTGACACGGGTCCGTGCGTATGTTCGTCGTCCCGGGCAGACTGCCCGGCACCACGGACGCAAGGAGTGCAGCAGCCATCGACCTGTAGGTCCGCATACAGCGACGGCGTCCGAGAGCGGGAACTCCCGGACGCCGAACGCTAAATGGCATGTCCGCCCCGGCAAGGGCGGAGGTTGCCCACCATTACCACGCTGAGTCCTTCCTAGGGGCGCGTCAGCGTGGCAACACTGCAACGAGGAGTATCGCATGCCTCCTGCCCTGCGCAAAAGGCCCTTCTGCCTGGCCTGCGCGGCAGCCACCTCCGCCTCGGCGCCTCGGCGCCCCGAGTCGGAGTACACCATCCCTGCCTCGGCGGGCCACCGGCCCCGCCTGCTCATCGGGAGCGGCCGATGAGCAGCGAAGCCCGCGAGTGGGTGTGGGAGCACAGCTCCAGCAGGGGAACCGCGCGTCTGGTCCTGCTGTCGATCGCCGACCGGGTGGCCGACGAGCAGTGCGTCTCCTGGGCGTCGCTGTCGAGCCTGGCCAAACGGACGCGCGCCTCCGTCTCCACGGTGCGCGAGGCCATCGACCGTCTGGTCCGCGCCGGTGAGCTGGAGCAGCTCGACGACTTCACCGGCCCGCAGCGCAGCACCGTCTACCGCCTCCCCCTCGCCGCCCAGACCGTGGCGGAGACCACAGAGGACGAGGAAGCAGACCAGGCGCCGGCGGAGGTGCCCGAGGACACCCCCGCGCTGCGGATCTCGGCCCTGCGGCGGTACGGAATCCGCCCGCGTGAGGTGCCGGAATCCCCCGCGAGGGTCCGGAAACCGGCAGTACCTGAATCCGGCAGGTCGAGGCGGAAACCGGCACCTCGACGTACCGGAAACCGGCACAGCGATGTACCGGAAACCGGCACACAGAACCGTAGTGAACCGGATTTGAACCGTAGGTACAGCAGTGGTGGTGCTGCCGTCCTCTCGGCTGCCGAGTGGCAGGTCGACCCAGCCACCCACGCCTGGGCCCGCCAGCAGGGACACCTCGACCGCCTCGGCGAGCAGGGCCTGCAGGCAGCCGACGCGAAGTGGCGTGCCCACCGGTCCGCCTTCAAGCCGAGGCCGGCGGATGCCTGGGCGGCCGACTGGCGCTCCTGGATCGCCCGAGAGCACGCCCCGGGTCGCCCGAACCTCTACGCAGTGCCCGGCAAGGGCCCCTCCGTGCCGGGCGGCATGACGCGGGCCGAGGCCCACACCGCCGCCCTTCTCGCCGCCCTCGACGAGCCGACCGGAACGGAGGGCTGACCGTGGACCGCCGCGAAATCGCCGCCCTGCTGGCCTACATCGGCCGACTCGACCCCCGCACCATCCGCACCGACCAGGGCGAGGCCCGCGACCAGCTCGCGCAGTGGCACGAGCTGCTCGGAGATGTGCCGATGGCCACCCCGCACGGGTGGGACGTCCGGGTCGCCGCCCGCCAGCACATCCGCACCTCGCCGTACCAGATCCTGCCTGCGGACGTGGCCCGGCCCTGGGAGAGCTACCGGCGCGACCGCCTGGCGCGGCACTCCGATCCCACGCCGTCCGTCGACCCGGACGACCAGGCCGCGTGGACCGCCGAGCTGGTTGGCACCCGCCGCGCGGTCGCCGCCGGCATCGCGCAGCCCTCGCAGGCCCGGGCGATCACCAGCGGTCACGACGGAATCGACCCGAGGCTGGAGGCGCGGCTGCGGGAGATCGGCTCCTGCATACCGCCCGCCGCCCGAGCCGCCCTCGCGCCCTACCGGCCCGCGCGAGCAGCACGCGAAGCAGCCGTTGCACAGGGGTTGCCCGACGCCCTGAGCGTTAAGTGCGAGTGGTGCCTGGCCCAGCCCGGCGAGCCGTGTCGCCGCCGCCGGATCGGCCCCGACGACGGGGTACGTACCACTGCCCCGCGCGCCACCCCACACCCCGGCCGCCTCGACCTCGCCGCCGCCCAGCAGGCCCAGCAGACGGAGCAGGCTCAACAGCCCGCGATGGCCTGACCGGCGCATCCGGGGCGTGCATCCCGTCCGATGCACCTACTCCCAACATCACCGTCCTTATTCCGGCTGCGGCGCACGCCCGCGCGGCGCAGCCGACACCCGACGCCGCGCCCGCCGAGCACCGCCCCGGCCGGCCGACGCGGCAGCACATCGGAGATCGCCTTGCGCCACATCACCACCCACGACGCGCCGGCCACTGGCCTGCGCGGCATTGGAGACACCAGCTGGCACACCCGCGGAGCGTGCCACGGCATGGACGTCGAGGACGCCGACGCCGTCTTCTTCCCCGGGCCCCGTGACCACGAGGACATCGCTGAGGCGAAGGAGCTGTGCGGCTGGTGCCCGGTACGCCGCGACTGCCTCGACTTCGCCCTGGAGAACGTCCTCAAGGAGGGCATCTGGGGCGGCCTCACCGAAGCCGAGCGACGCCCCTTGCACGACGGACTGCCCAAGCGCCTCGACTACCGGCGCGTGACGGCCTTCTTCCAGGGACGCGACGTCCATCTGACCGAGGCCGAGCGGCAGGTCGTCATCGACCACGCCTACGTACGCGGCTGGCGGCCCGACCGGCTCGCCGCCGCCCTGCAGATCAGCCACAAGCACGCCCGAGACCTGCTCCGGCAGGCCGCCAACAAGGTCTTCGACCGCGACCGCACCTACGGCGTGCCGCGGCCCAAGAAGAAGCGGAAGAAGACCACCCCGGCAGCAAGCAGCCCCGCGCCCACTGCACCCGGCACACAGCAGCCGGCGGCCCGCCCAGCAGCGTCGACTTCGGCGTCCGCCTCTCTCGGAAAGGCCGCATGACCCACCCCGTCCTGGCCCTCAGCGCCGCTCCGGACCTCCCTCTCCTCCTCGCCGCCATCGTGCCCGCCGCCCTCGTGCTGGTACTGGTCGCCTGGACGATCCGACGCCGGGGTACGCACCCGCAGAAACGTCTCGGCGGACCGGCGGTCAAGGTCGCTGCCCTTGCAGCCCTCGGCTGCACCGCCTACAGCGCCGACACCTCATGGCGCTTCGCAGTCGACTTCCTCGACATGGCCGGCACCGCCGAGCGGGCCGGCATGTTCGCCGCCGCCGAGCTGGCGCTCTTCGCCACCGCGCTGATGGCACGCCAGAACCTGGCCACCCAGGGTGCTCCTGGTCTGCCGGGCACCCTGGTCTGGGTGATCACCGGAGTGCAGGTGATCCCCGCCTACGCCGAGAGCGGTCCTATCGGCGGCACGGTCCGGGCCTTCGTCGGGCCGGTCATGGCGGCGATGCTGTGGCACCTCGCGATGGGGATCGAGCTGCGCCTGCACACCCCGGGCGCCGCCTCCCACGGACTGATCGCCGTCCTGGGCCGGGAGGCACGCGAGCGGCTCCTGTCCCGCCTCGGCATCGCCGCACGAGACCGCGACGCCGCGCAGATCACCCGGGACCGGGCTACCACCCGCGCGGTCGCCCTCGCCGCCCGCCTCGCCGAGCGCACCCCCGAGCAGCAGCGGAGCTGGCGCGGCCGGCGGCTCACGCGGCGCCTGTCGAAGGCAGTCGGCAGGGCCTCGGTCGGCACCGACCCCCTCCAGCGCGCGAACCTGCTCGACCAGCTCGCCGCCCGCCGGCACGCACTCGCGCTCGCTACGGTCCCGCTGCCCTCGCCCTGGTCCCCGGTGCAGAGCACCGCAACGGCAGCAACGGTCCCCTCGCAGTCGGCCTCGACGACGGTCCCCGTAGCCGGTCCCCACGGTCCCGCCGAGTCGGACGGGGGCCCGGGACCGAGTGCCCCGAGGGGACCGGTCCCCGAAACCGCGGACTCGAAGGCATCGGCAGGCGCGGGGACCGAAAGCGAGAACGCGGGGACCGGCGTGGGGACCGAGGCCCCAGAAACAAGCGCGGTCCCGGGGACCGGTCCCGCCAACCCGGAAGCCTCGGAGGGGGACGCCCGAAGCATGGGGACCGAGCGCCTGACGCGAGAAGTGCCTGCTCATGGCCCTGATTCGAGTCGGGGACCCAACGCCGCCGAGTCGGGGACCGAGCCCACCGGGGACCGGGGACCGACCGACACCGACACGGGGACCGAGCCCACCCGGGACCGGGGACCGACCGACACCGACACGGGGACCGAACCCACCCGGGACCGGGGCCACACGGTCCCCCTCCGGCGGAAGACGACCACGAAGACCAGGACGAAGAACAAGGGGAAGCGCGGCCGGCCCCGCACCCCGCAGACACAGCGCCCGCCACGCGACCTGGAGCAGTCGGTGGAACAGCTCGTCCAGCAGGTCCGTCCCCACGTCCCCGCCCTGCTCGAACGGGACGGCAACGAGTCCGTCACCCGGGTCCAGCTGCGGGAGATCCTCCGCCGCGAGGGCCTCAAGGGCGGCCGGAACGACCGGCTGAGCCTCGTCCTCCAGGAACTGCGGAGCGACGACACCACAAAGACAAGGAGCACCGCCCGATGAGGACCTGCCACCAGTTCGACACCGTCCGCGCGCAGTACGAGCGGGAGATCGGCTTCATGCTCGCCCACTCCAAGCGGCACGAAGGCAGGCCGGCAGCGAAATCCAGCGCAAAGCAGGCTGCCTCGACGAAGCAGCGGATGGCCCGGGCGCTCAACAGCCACGTCGGGCGATGCCCCGAGTGCGGCTAAACCGGCCAAACCCCAGCTCAACACTCCTATCCGCAACGGGTGGCCCGGCTCCGTGCCGGGCCACCACCCCGCTTAAGGAGGCACGCCGTGATTCCGCGTCCCCCTCGTTCATCCGAGCCCACCGCCGCCGAGGCCAGCGCCTGGGCGGAAGTCCTGGTCCGCCGGCGAGTCCTGCACGCCGCCGTCCTCACCCCGAACGGCCAGTGGCTCGTCCAGGACCACCCCGACGGACCCCTCCGCGTCCTCCTGGGACCGGCCGATCTCGTCGCGCTGGCCGCGACCATCCAGCACCGCACCCGAACCATGAGGCCCGAAATCCGATGACGAACCCCACTCAGAACGGCACCACCCCGGAACCTCCTTGCGACTCCAACTCGGTCTCGGGGCGAGCAAGTTGGGGCGGAAGCGTAGCTTCCGCCAACCCCGCCCCCAAGGGGGACGGGGAGGACCTGCACCAGGGGGCGCAGGTCCATCAGGCTTCGACCGAGGGCGGATCGAAGCTGGGACCGGAGGAGAAGCCGACCGAGCGCCGCAGCCACCGCGAGCGCGCTGCCCACGCCCGTCAGCGTCCGCGTCAGCCGCGCGCCACAAAGCGCCTGCACCAGCCCAACACCCGTTTCAACGAAGAAGAGTTCGCGCTGATCAAGTCCGCCGCCGCCCGGTGCAACCTGTCCGTCGCCGGCTTCCTCGCCCGCGCCGCACTCGCCGCAGCCCGCGACCTCGACCGAACCAGCGCCGAGATAGCCGACGAACGCGAAGTGATCACCGCGCTGTTCGACAGCCGCCGCAAGCTCGGCTGGGCCGGCAGCAACCTCAACCAGGCCGTGAAGGCCCTGAACTCCGGTGCCGAAACTCCCCAGCTGGAAGCGGCGATCGCCGCCGTCCACCGCGCGGCCGAGAGCGTCCGCGACGCCTCCGCCCGCCTGATCGACCAGCGTGCCGCGTGATCCCCAGCGTCAACAACGCCGGATCAGAGACCTTCGGTCTCCTCAAATACCTCTACGAGACCGGCAAGTACGAGGACCACACCGACCCTCACCTCGTGGCCTCCTTCGACGGCATGGCCCCCGACCCCGGCCGCGACCCGAACGCCACCCTCAAGGACCTGCAGCAGCTCTTGGACCAGCCGGTGATGGCCCTGCCGAAGCATGCCCGTCCGGCCAAGCACGTCTGGCACACCTCCGTGCGCGCGACAGCGGACGACCGGATCCTGTCCGACGAGGAATGGGGTGAGATCGCCCGGCGGATCGTGGCCGCCACCGGCATCGACCCCGGCGATGGGCAGCCCGGCTGCCGTTGGGCCGCCGTACGCCACGCAGACGACCACATCCACATCGTCGCCACCGTGGTGTGCGAGGACGGCAGCCGCCCCGACGACTTCCGCTCCGGCAAACGCGCCCAGGCCGAGTGCCGCCTCATCGAGAAGGAACTCGGCCTCCACCAGGTCGCCCCCGGCGACGGCACCGCCGCCCAGCGGCCCACCAGCGCCGAACGCCACAAGGCCGAACGCCAGGGTCGCGAGCGCACCGCCCGCGAGGAGCTGCGCGAGACGGTACGGCGCGCGGTATCCGGTGCGAGAAGTGACGAGGAGTTCTTCGACCGGCTCGCCGCCGCCGGCCTCCTGATCCGTAAGCGCGCCGCGCCCTCCGGAGACCTCCTCGGATACAAGGTCGCCCTGCCCGACGACCTGAACAAGGACGGCGAGCCGGTGTTCTACACCGGCGCACGCCTGGCCCCCGATCTGTCGCTGCCCCGCATCCGGGAGCGCTGGTCCGGCGACACCGGTGCCGATCCGACTCCACGGCAGGAGGACACGGTCCGTACGGGGCCCGGCGCCCCGTCCTCCGCCCGCCGCAGGACGGCATCGGCCGCGTGGCAGGCCGTGCTCATCGTCGAGCACGGCGACGACGCGGTCGCCGCCGCCCACATCGCCGCCGCCGGCGAAGTCCTGGACGCGCTCGCGAAGACCTCTGCGGCACACACCCGCCGCGAACTGCGAGACGCCGCAGCAGCGTTCGAGCGGGCCTCCCGCTCCCACGTACGCGCCGTACGCGGGCACGACCGCGCGTTGCGGCAGGCCGCCCGCGACCTCGTCCACGCAGGGCCCGCCCTCGGCCGCGGTGAGGACGGTGCCACCACCGCGATGGCGATCGACATGCTGTTCTTCCTCATCACCGCCGCCGCCCACTGGCACGCGAGAAAGGGCCATGCCCAGCAGGCCGAAGCCGCCGCCCAGGCGGCCGGGCACCTGCGCACCGCCTACCAAGCCGCCGCCGCCCAGCCGCTCGGCGTGCTCTACCAGCGAGGCCGACGTCTGAGCCGACCGGTGCTCCAGCGGCAGACCGTGCTGCTGCGCGAAACGCTGCCCCAACTCGCCGAGCAGGTCCTCGCCGAGCCCGGCTGGTACGCCCTGGCCGCGACCATCGCGGAAGCCGAAGCCGCCGGCCACGATCCGGCCGCTCTTCTGTCCGCCGTGGTCGGGCGTCGTGAACTCGACACTGCGGAGTCGGTGAGCGACGTGCTGGTGTGGCGGATGCGGCGGGCGGCCGATCTGCCAGCCGACGCCTCGCCCCTGTCCGAAAGCGGCACCGCTGGGGTCCAGTCCTCAACGCGCAGGACGGCCCCCCAGACTTCCGCACCTGGCCGCCGCCGCAGCGGGGAGGAGACATCGGGCAAGACCCGGTGAGCCTTTCCGGCCGGGGTGCAGCCTCAGCGCACGGCCATGAGCAGGCGCACCGCCACCGCCCTGCTCGCGACCCACAGCCTTGCCGTCCGTCACAGCGGACCCCGGCGGCGTTCAGACCCGCCCTGTGGGTCACGGGCACTACGCACACTCAGGAGGAACGCAAGGGCACAGGTGCGGCGACTCGAGCCGGTAGGCGACGCGAAGTTGGGCGGTCGAAGCTGACGTGGCGTGTTCGGGCACGCCGAGGGGGACATCACTCATCCGCTCGGAGACACGCCCCGTGCCCACTCGTCATCCGCGCCCCCAGGAGGCGGAAAACACCTGATGACCTGCCCGAAGGCGACTGTGGACTTTGTGAATTGAAACCGCCAGGGGCGTAAGGCACGATCATGAAGCGAGCAGGACGAGGCACAGGAGGACGCCAGGGTGTTTCACCGAATACGCCGCCGGGCCAAGGAGCCCAGCGAGGAACAGCGCCGATTCTTCGAGCTGTCGGCGCGGCTGCAGAACCAGGTCCCGCCCGGGATCGGGGTGCCGCTCGCCGAGCCGGAACACATCGAGCCGACCGCGGTGGTGGACGACTTCCTTCCGCCGGAGCTGCGGGTACCCAGCCACGACCAGGTCGACGGCACCATGATGCCGTGGAAGCAGCCGCTCGTCCTCGACGGCGAGATGGTCGCCTGCTCCGAGTGCGGCGCGTACCGGGACTGGCTCATCCTCTCCACCCGCGACCAGATCTGGCTGCGTTGCCGGGTTGGCCACCAACAGCAGGAAACCCGCCTCGACACCGCCTGGTTCAACCGGAACCGCGGACCGGCGGACGCGACGCACGCCACGTTCGAGGACTGCCTGCGCCACCTCGGGCACTGACCCCCACTCCTACGACCCCACCGGGCCCGCGGGCCCGCACTGACCACCCGTCGCCCAGCACCAAGGGGTCAGTTCCGTCATGCGCGTTCGCGTCTCCACCACCGTCCTCGGCATCACCGGCGCCCTCCTCACCGTGTCCGCCTGCTCCACCGACACCACCGGCGCCAAGCACTCCACCGCCCGGACCGGGTCGCCGGCCGACGCCGCCCAGCAGACTGCCCCGCTCACGTCGGCCGCGCTGGAGACGCGCCTGCTCGACCAGAGTGACCTCGGCAACGGCTATCTGCGCAAGCCGGAGCGCCTCACCCAGCACGACGACGTCACCGTCATCGGCTGCCCGGCCCTGAGCGAACTGGGCGGCGGCACGGCGACCGGCGGCACGCTCACCTTCCCGCACAAGGCGAAGGCCACCTTCACCTACGGCGGCAGCTCCTCCGAGATCTCGGAGGAGCTGTACAGCGACGGCGCGACCAAGCTGTCCGACGGCATCGGCCGGATCTTCGACGCCATGACCGGATGCCCTACCTATCAGGTCGTCGCGGGCGGCACCCCGATCGACATCGCCTCGCAAAAGCTGCCCGCGCCCCACGGCCTCGGTGACGAGCAGTGGAGCCAGCTCCTGACGTTCTCCGCCGGAGGACGGAGCACCGTGGTCAAGCAGACCGCGATCCGCGACGGCAGCCTGCTGCTGATCGTCTCCGGCTCCCCGGCCCTCGTCGACCGCCACCTCGACAAGGCCCTCACCAAGGCCACGGCAGCCAACTGACCGGCCCCGACACACTGCTGCCCCCGACCAGGACGGTCGGGGGCAGCAGTGCTGTGCTGAGCTTGTTCCGCTTTGACGGACACCATCAGTGCGGTGGTCAGGCTGCGGTTCCGTACATCCAGCGGCGAACCACGGTGTAACCGTCAGGAAGCTCGTCGCCCGTCAACTCCCTGTACCTCGCCTTGGCCTCTTCGCCGGCGTGCTGACCGGGAGGGAGCCTTCGGAGGAAGGGGTCGCGGTCAGGGTCAGGGTAGGACTGGCGAGGCTGCTCCGTAGCTTCATCGTCGGAGGCCGGTTCGTAATCCGTGATGTCCTCGACCTCATGCCTTGCGGAGCCCTGCCTTGCGAGGTAAGCGACCACGGCGAGACCCGCGACCAGAGTCATGCCGGCGATGACGCGGATCTTCGGCTTGTGCTTCGCGTACCAGCTCTTCAACTTCTCGTCGGAGGGCGCGGGCTCGCCATCTGCGGGAGTGGGTTCCCCGGCCGTGGAGTCGTCCATGTGCACACATCTACCGGACCCAGCCGCTACCTGTCAGGCAATCAACCGACATCACCCGATCCGCTTCAATACACCAAGCAGACCCCCGCTTCACCGCACTTACCCGCCTTGAGACCGGAGGCGATCGCCGGTACGGGCAGGCCCGACACCTTGTACTCAGCGCCCCGGTCGCCGCCCTCCGACTCGATGGCTCGCCCGAGCCCCGGAGGGAAATGCCAGAAGCCCAGCCTCATACGAGAGGACCGGGCTTCTTCCATCTGGCTGAGGGGCGCCGTCGATCACTGGGCCGGCGCCCGCAGCAGTCGCTCCCGGGTGGCCTCAGGCAGGACTCGGCGCAGGACCGGTGCGGTCGAGCTGAGGGAGGCGGCGAATGCTGCCACGAGGTCGTGCGGAACGCTGGAACCGAAGGAGACCGCCCACAGGCAGGGGGCGCCGAGCGCGGGCTCGGCCCATGCCTGCCATCCAGTTGGTCCAGGCTCGTCGGCTTCGGTCGTCAGGGCGCGCGGGTCGGCGTCCTGGATGAGGGGCGGTACCTCGCCGAGGCTGATGTGCGAGGTGAACGTCGGGTCCGTCGCTGCCGCGTTGGGCTGGTCGATGTCGCGGAGCCAGCCGTGTGCGGCGACGGCGTCGAGGACCAGTTCGGGGCCGGCGAACGGCGCGGCGGGCTGGTCTCGGGCGTCGAGCGCGACGAGGAAGTCGGCCACAGCCTCGCCTGGGACATCGGTGGTGAAGTAGCACGACCACGACGCAAGCGGGCTGCTGGTGTCCGCGCGGGCGGAGATCTGCCAGGCGATCGGCAGGTCTCCCAGGTGGAACGGCTCGTCCGCCAGGCTCCACTGCGCCCACCGAAGGGTGTCGGAGCTGATGTGCAGAACGGTACTGCGCAGGACCTGGCGGTCCTCCGGTGCCTCGTCCGGCTCATGACGTCCGCGGACAATCGTCAGGCTCGTCCAGCCCAGACCGGAGAGCGTGTCGGCAACACGGTCGTAGAGGCGCCCGTCGTCACCGGCCAGATGCCGGGGGCCGACCCAGAACGCGGGCTGGCCGCCGGGCGGAATGGATGGGTCGGGCGGGAAGTCGGGGTACAGGGGCGCCTCCAAGGGGTCGGTGCGGGTCTAATTGCCGCCAGCACTGCGGCGGGGGCGGCGCGGGGGTGCCTGGACGGGGCCCTGCCAGGTCAGGGCGATGGCGACCTCGGGCGGCAGATGTCCGAGCTGTGCGTCCTCGTCCCGTCCCTCGGCGAGGTAGACGACGGTCCGGCCGGTCTCGTCCACGGACTGCACGACCTGCGCCAGGCGGTGTGCCATCGGAAAGAAGGGGTTCATGGCCTGACGGACCGGAGCATCCCGGTCGCAGGCGGACAGCAGGTCGATGAGATCGCCGACGGTCATATCCGGGGTCGTCACGAACAGCCTCCTGGGGTGAGGGGATACGGTGAGCGATGAAAGAAACGGGGCCCGACATCTGGCCACCGGTCCGAGCGAGAACTACTCGTGGGTGCTTGGCTGTCGTACACGACGTGAGGTCTCCAGCACACGCGCCACGGCGGCGGCGACGATGTCGGCCGGCGTCTCGGTGTCGAACGACAGGTGATAGCCGCGCACCTTGGCCGTGCCGGACACAGCGATCTTCCATCCCTCACCGTCCGTGCCGGGACGGCCGAGCGGGAACCAGCCGAGGTAGAAGCGGCCGTCCTTCGAGCTGACGTGCACGTCCGCGCGGTCGTCCACAATCAGGTGGAAGTCCTCTGCGGAGAACTGGTCCATCACGAGCGTGGGCTGGCCGGGGCCGAGCTGCCACTCGCGCAGCCGCAGGGCTTCGACGGTGGTGGAGAAACCGGAGTCCACGGGCGCTACGGTCACGGGCAATCACCTCTCTGACCTGGGGTTTCTTGCAAGGTCGTCTACGTTGACATGCCCCCGCCCGCGTTGGCCAGTCTTTCCGCGATCTTTCCTGTCTGCCCCCGGCGAACTGCCGTTCCGAGTCATTTCGCGTCGACCTCACCAAGTCACCCCAAGGAAAGGGGTGGCCGACCGGGGGCCTGTTGGTGCATGCTGACCCGTTTCCCATCGTGAGGAGAAGTGCATGGAGATCCGGTCGCTTGAGGAGTTGCGCGCCGCGGATGATCTGTCGCTGGCGTTCAATCCCTACGGGCTCGGCGGCCGTATGAAGCCCGAGGACGCTGCGGAGTTCCAGCAGCGTCAGATCGCCGACTGCGACCTGACGGCGGGTGTCGCGGCCGGAACACGCGACTCCTTCGAGCGGCTGCGCACCGTCTTCGCCTACGGCGTGCTGTGTTACGACGTGTACACCATCGTCGGCGACCAGGCGCTCCTCATCTACGAGCAGGCGTTGCAAGATCGCTTCTTGGAATGGTGCGCCGGCACCATCACCTTCCGCGTCCCCCAGGCCCCGGACGTCTCCTACACCGTCTCGTCGTACGACGACGTCAAGAAGCGTGCAGACAGGATGACGCGACAGCGTGCGAAGCTGGTCGTCGCCAACCAGGCCATCGAGTTCAACGGGATGCTGCACGGGCTCCGCCTGTGGGCGCGTACGGCGGGTCTGCTCCGCGGGCGGCGCAGCCGCGCGGTCGAGGAGGCGCTGGCCAGGCTGCGTAACTACGTTGCCCATCCCTCGGGCCACCATGTCGACACCCCCGTCGAGGCGGCCCGAACGGTGCGGGATCTGGCGGAACTGATCAACCAGCTGTGGGGGCAAGCCACTCCGGGTGGGCGCCTGTACCCGGCACCTCTGCGCCGGGAGGTCGCCGTGCTGAGCTGGAACGGTTCCGGGCGGGCTCGGATGGAGCCCGCCCACGCTCTCGCCGTCCCCGGTCCCAGGGAAGATCAGGAGGACGACGAGTACCAGCACGTTGTGGTGCGCGCCATCCCCTTCGTACCGGGCAGTCGCTGGGATGATGCTCACTGGGCGGAGTTCGACACCCGCTACGAGACCACGCGGTTCCCGACGGATTATCTGTGGGGGCCGGGCACCCGCGAGGAGGCCCAGGCGTGGCTCGAGCAGGAGCGTCCCGAGGGGGACAGCGTCGACTTCACCGACCGGGTGTTTCTCGTCCAGGACCACGGACGCCTGTTGCCGCCGATGCGCCCGGCGGTAGCGGCCGGGCTACCCGACGACGAGCGCCTCGGCGTCTGGCATGCCGTGCGAGCCGACTTTCCCGACGACGCCTTCGCGCACGTCCGAGGCTCCGGAGATCGCAGCGCCGGTCATGGCCGCCGCCCCGGTGACTGTCCTGCCTGTTCTGCTGAAGTCCTCGGCTCCGGCTCCTACGACCAAGCCCTTCGCGCTGCTGCAGCCGCTCTCGGACCAATCCACGCGGTACAACTGCCCTCCGTCCGGCTCCCTTTGTCGACCTTCTGGCCCGACCGACCGTGAGCAGTACAACGCGAGGAGACGGACGGGCAGGCCAACAACGCCGGTCGCCGTCGGCATGGCCGTGAATACGCCATGCCGACGGGAGTTAAGCAGATCGCCGGCCCGCCGCCCGGCGTCAGGAAGGATCCTGAGCCGTGCCAGAGTGATCCGCATGATCCCCGCACACGTCCCCGACAAGCCGCCGCTGACCTACGCCGACAGCTTCGACATACCGGTCCTGTTTCGCAACGGGCCCGCGAAGAAGCCCCGGAGGCAGTGGCGGACGGCCAAGCACAAGGCGTGGGCCGGGTCGGACGGGTTCCCGGCGGACGACGGCTGGTACGCCCCGACCACCACATGGCGGGAGATCATCAAGGCTGCCACCGAAGTCGGCCGCGACATCACCCCGCACCTGCAGAACCAGCCGCGCTACGCACACGGAGAACTCGTTGCCCGTGTCTCCCCGCTGTACGCCTACCTCGGCGCGCACCCCGTGAATCCCCGACATCCCGTACCGGGCGCCAAGGGCCGGCGCCTGACCTGGAACCCGGTCTACACGCACGGTACCGAGCGCAGCGCGAAGAATGCCGCCGGCTACCGGCTGGGCATGACGATGACCGAGTGGGCCTGCCGCTCGCTGCTGGGCCTCGGCCAGACCGAGCACCTCGAACTCGGCGGCCCCGTCCCGGCTCTGTACAAAACGTTCAAGGATCCGAAGAAGAGGCTGCCCGACCTGTGGGGGCGCCACGAGGCAGAAGAGCTGTACTGGCTGATCGAGGCCAAGGGCGGCGACGTGGGTCTCGGCACGCTCCGCAAGGGGTGGGCGCAGCTGGCGGCCGGCAGCAACGTCCTCGGCGCGTACGCGCACCGCACCGTCCTGGTCGGGGCGTCCGTACGGCCCGGTGACGACCTCTTCCTGACCATCGACCACAACCTGCACCCCGGCCAGCCCCCGCTCGCCCCCGACGGCTCTGACGGCTCTGACGGCTCTGACGCCGACGACGAAGCGGCGGGCCCGGGCAACCTGGAAGACCGGCTCGGAGACAGCGACGACGCGCTCATCGGCGCGGCCCGCGCCCAGATGCTCGCCTACCTGGCGCTGCGCTCGGCTCCCGCCTCACAATTGCGCACCGTGCCCGTTCCCGCCGACCGCGCTTCCCGTCACCGCCGCTCCGGGCTGACCACGCCCCTGGAAGGCGATGACCTCACTCTCGCCATGCGGGCCGACGCCCGCGGAGCAGCGACCGGCGCGGAGCAGCAGGCCCTGCGCGCCGGAATCCGCTCCATGGGCCTCGACGACTTCCTGAGCTGCCGCATCCCCGGAACTGAGGTCCACCTCGGCATGTCCCGGAAGCTGTTCGCCGCCTGCGAGCGCCTCCACGAGGAAGACCTCGCCATCGCCCGACGCACCCCAGGACTGCGCGCCGAGGACCAACCTCCCGCCGACCTGCAACTCAGCGACGAAGCCCAGGAAGAACAGCGGCTCACCCAGCGGCGCATCTTCCGCGAACAGCAGGAGGAAGCCCGCCCACGGCTGCGTCCTCTACTCCGCGACGCCTACGAGCGGGGTGGGGCGAGCAACTGGAGTGACCTCCTGCGCCGTCCCCGGGAGCCGGAACTCGACCTGGAGGGCGACGAGGGTCTCCTCGAATCGGCGACGCCGGAGACATACCTGGCCGTCAGCCGTTACGACCTACCCCTCGCCCACTCCTAGTCCGGCCCCTGGCGTGCCCGCCTCTCGCGGTGGCGAGGCCGGTCATGATGTGCCCTTCCGCCAGGAGGCACCGAGTTCTGCGAGCCGCCCTCGAAGTGCGCCGCGCTGTTCCTCCAGGTCCTGCGAGGCAGGCGAGAGGAGATAGACGTTGTCGCGGAAGAGGCGGAACCCGAGGCTCCGCCATCCCTGGGCGATCTTGGTGTTCACGCGGTCCCACTCGGCCTGGTCTGTCAGACGCCGGCTGCTGAGGTCGGTGATGCCAGGTGAGCAGGCGATGGCCCGGCAGCCGGCCATGAGCCGGTGGATCACCTCGCAGCCGAGTACAGCCGCCAGTCCGTGCCCACGCCACGGGGGATCCAGCGTCACCCGGTCCATGACGAGCAGCGCGGAGCCGACATACTCCAGCAGCTCGCTGACCTCGCTGGTGAAGAAGCCCGTCTCGGGATCGAGGAGCACCTGGGCGGTTTCGTACAGCTCCTCGGATTCCTCTTCCATCGCCCGGAACGCGTTCCGGCCGCGGTCGAGGTGCACCCGGTAGAACGTCATCGACCCCACAGTGGCGTCCTCGACCGTGCACGCGGGGCACCCCACGGTGACGCAACTGCTCGTAGCCGCCGCCCCCTGGCCTCCGTCGTGCACACGCCGGCGGTGGAGGACGGACACACTCCACCGCTCCAGCGTGTCGGCCTGCGGGGTGTCCCAGAGTTCGTCGTCGTAGGAGATCCGCAGGTACAGGTCGGAGGGGTCACCTGGAAGCTGAGGCCGCTTGCTCACCCGGCAAGGTCCTGCACGATGGCTTCAAGGACAGCCCCCGAACCCTCGATGGGCGTGGGCATCACGACACCGATCACCGTTCGGTGCGCGGCACCGCCCGACAGCAGCGACGGCTCGGGGTTCTTGGTCACGATCCGCAGGAACGCGTGTCCTGGAGCCCCCTCGACCCGATAGCCGGGTTGGAGGCGAGAGAGCCATCCGTGGTCCACTGCCACCGCGGCGCCCTGTAGCGCGCCGATACGCAGACCGCGGGTCACCCAGGCCGACCAGGCGACCTCGCTCCAGTCCGCGCCGTCGGCCGGGTCCGGAAGGACGCCTGAGAGGTCGGGGTGCTGCTCAGACACCCAGCGCGAGGGCTGCGCCTTGCGGAGGACCCACTGCCCGTCCCGGCCGACCTCACCAGGGTCGAGCCCTGGAGTGAGGCGCATGTCGAGAGCGACGTGGCCGTCGGTGATCCGGTCGCCGTGCACCCAGACCTTGTCCTTATTGACGACCCAGTCGCAGAGCCGCTCCATTGACGCTGTCACTCGTTGTGCTCCCAGGAGAGATCGTTGCCCTTCCACAGTAGGGCGGGGAGCACGGACAGCCGCTCTCAGACGACCTTTCCGCCTGCGGCCGACGCGAAAGCCACGCTCCGGGCGAACAGCCCCACGTGACCATCGCACGCGTAGAAGCGGCGGCCGTCATCGGGGCCGGCGCAGGGCTCGAACAACAGCACGGCGGTATGTCGGCATGAGTGGTGGTCACAGTCGTGGGGGTCGGTTATCAGATCCGCCAATCCCATGAGCGCGTGAGTCAAGCGTGGAGGCTAGCTGCCGACCGTCACGTGCCGGGTCGCGGGTCGGGCGCGAGCGTGATGGTCATCCAGGGCGCCGACATCTCGCGGTAGCTGTGTCCAACCGGGGCCAGTTCCGCGCTGCGGGTGAGGCTGAAGATCGTCACCGTGATCATGTCCGAGCCGTCCGCGACAGAGGTGAGCTGGGTGTGGCAGCGCTGGCAGGATCCTCGGTGGAGAGTCGGCCAAGTGGAGAAGTAGTCCGGCTCTCCTGCCGGGCCCGTCCACTTCAGGGCGTCCCTGTGGAAACCGACCCAGGCCATCGCGGGAGAACCGGACAGGCGCGTGCAATGCGCGCACGAGCACAGTTCCCTGTCAAGTCCTTGTGTTCACGTCTTGTGCCTCCTCTAGGTGGCAGCCGTCGAAGGAGCGGGACGGCCATCCAGCGAACGGGATGAGCAGTTCCTGTAAGACCAACTCTGCCGTTTCTACAGGCGCGTTGTGGGCCTCTTCGATGAATTCGACGGACCCGTTCACGGGCGGCGGACAATGCATCAACCGATGTCCCGTGCTCCGCACCCAAACTCGTCGAAACCGACACCGCCCGAAAACCCAAAGTTCTGGCTCTCGCTTCCGCTTCAGTCTCGGTGGGGCGGCAGCACTAATTCATCCAGAAAGTAGCCCCGCGCATTTCGGAAGTGCCCTGTCCGTCCGGCTCTCGGTCAGCTGGCCGTGGTGGGCTCGGTCTTGGCTACCGAAGGCAGCCATCCCACGGCGTTGTCGTGGAAGGAGGCGTGGATCGGGACGAGGTCTTCGCCGCTGGTGTCGTCGAGGGCGGTGACGTTGATGCCGATATCCGGGATGTCGCTGTCGATCGCCGCGACGCGGCTGCCGCAGGTCGGGCAGAAGCCGCGCTTCGCCTCACCAGGGAAGGTCTCGTACCAGGTCGGCTCGCCACCCTCGCCAGTCCAGGTGACGGTGGCGAACCCCACCCACCACATCACGGGGGTGCCACCGAGTTTTTGGCAATGCCCACACTCACAGGTGTGGGGGAAGCCCGCGGGGCCCTGAGCGGTGAAGCGGATGCGACCACAGAGGCAGCCGCCGGTGCGATCCTCGACTGGTTCGATTCGCTGGGCGTCGGCGGCGGGGGTGGCGTTCATCGGGTGATCTCCCTGGTTTGATGGGCAAGTTGGGCAGATCAGTGTGCCAGTGCTTCCGTGATCGCCAGGATGCTTGGTGCGACGGCACCCGCTCCGGGGCTGGGCGGCCTTACAGACCCCGGGCCTCGGAGAGCGCCACCGCTAGCGCGTCTAGGTCCCCGGTATAGACGATCACGTCCTCGTCGTCGGTAGGGGTGTCCAAGCGGGCGAAGAAGTCGTCCAGGGCGCCGGGGGTGACGGTCAGCGCGTTGGCGTCCTCGCGTACGTTGCGTTCGGCCAGGCGCCGCAGCAACTGTTCGCGGTCGGCGGGGAGGTAGACCACAACGGGCAGGCCGCCCGCTTCGCGGGCGGCCTGCCGCCAGGCGTCGCGCTCGGCACGGCGCCACAGGCCGTGGTCCAGGACGACGTCGTTCCCGGCCTCGATCTCATTGATGAACCGGTCCCGGATCGCTTCGACCACGGGCCGTTCACGCTCGAAGTAGGTGCGCTCGGGGTAGTCCACGCCGTACCGGCCGTGGAGGCGGTGGACCTCCTCGTCCACGGACAGCCGGAGGTAGCCGTGGCCGACCAGGGCCTGGGCGACGGTGGTCTTCCCAGAGCCTGTGAGGCCGGCCAGGAGTACTGCGAGGGGCACGTTGTCGTCCTTCCGCGACATGCTGTCCGCGAGAGAGAGCGTTGCCTGTCAATCCTGGCCGCTGCGGACATGCGGACGCCAGGTGGTGAAGACGCTGCGGGCCTCCAAGGGCGCAACTGAAGGGCATCCGGAGAACGCGGTGCACTCCCGTGCGCCCCGAAATGCAACACTGCGCTGACAGCGTGGCGTTGTCAGCATGTTGCTGTGCCTCGAGGGTGGGAGGCATGACGAACTCCCACAAGCAGACTCGTCCGCCCCGGCCGGTCCCGTACGTGATGGACGAGGAACAGGCCGGATTACTCGCCCGTCTCTCCGAGGACTACGCCGACGCCGTGCAGGAGATCCAGGATCGTACGCCGCACGTATCGGTCGCCGCGCTGCTGCACGCGGTCCACGCCCACCAGGCCCGGCGCGTGTTCGCCTGTGACCCGCGGTGGCGGGAGACCGCAGGCATCACGGAGGTACCCGAGGACCGTGCAGACGACGCGGCTGCCGCGCTCGCGCTGCTCCAGGTCGCCCGCGACGACCTGGAGGGCCTGGAGGCAGCCCTGTTGCTGGCCGCGCGTACGCCCAGTACCCGCACGGGCAAGCCGTTGCTGACGTTCAAGAAGATCGCTGCTGCCCTCGGCGTCGAGTCCGAGCAGGCAGCCCAGGGCCGCTACCGCCGCAAGGTCGGCAATCTCAACGGCACCGATTCCGGACTCGACGGCACACCGTAGGGGCGGCCGGATCAGGCAGCGGACTCCCCATTGTCGGCGCTGGTCGTCTGCTCGTTCACCCACCGCTGGGCCTCCGAGAGGTTCGCGGCGGTGCCCGCGGGCTCGTAGGAAAATCCGTTCCACTCCTCCAGAGCCCTCGGCTCGTCCGGGCGGAGGTGTCCGCCACCGCCGTGGAGTGGGCGGTGCCGGCGATGGACGTCCAGCGGCGGGCGGCGGCGCTTGTTGTACGCCGCGAGCGGGTCGCCGCCGTCGACGCGGGGAACGGCGCGGGACGGCTGGTTCGGTGGTCCGGGTCGGGAGTGTTTGCCCATGGGGCCGATGGTCTCAGGCGGCGACGGTGGTCGGCCGGGCTGCGGCAAGATCTGCCGCGCGGGTGCGGACCTCGTCCGCCGCGGCGGTCCGGTAGGGGCGGGCTGCGTCCAGGAGGGTGTTGAGCCGGGAGGCCACGAGCGTGGAGTCGAGGCGGGTGACGACCTCCAGCGCCTGGTGGGCTGCGGCGGCTCCCTGCTCGAGCTCGCCCTCGGTGAAGGGGCGGCGGCCAGGCCGATGCGGTCCATGACCTTCACCCGGTCGAAGCCGGGTCTGCGCAGCCGCAGGGCGTCGGTGAAGTGCAGGCTGGCGGGTCGGCGGTCGCCGAACACGCCGGCGCCCGCGCGGTCTCCGCCCGCGACCTCGCCGGAGTCCACGGCGAGGCAACGCCCAGTCCACAGGTCGGGTACGACGATGCGCTCGGCCACCGGGACGACTCCTTTGGTACGGGAAAGCTGATACCGGCGGCAGTGTGCCGCACCCAGGCGACATCGCGCTGGCGTTCGACACCGGCCGACCCCAACGGGATGGCGAGTCCACTCTTGAAGGCGAATATCCGTACGCGTCTTCACGGTTCGGCGTCGCTCTGCGCAAGGGCCACGCGTGTGCGGCGGGTGGCGCCCGCCTCCGCTCGCATCGGACACGCGCCCATGACAAAGCCCCCGGAATCAGTGGGCGAATTCCAGGGGCTTTGCGGAGTGCCGCGGGTCAGGTCAGCTCGCGGAGGAGCCGTCGGCGGCGGAGTCGTCCGTGCGTCGGCGACGGGCCGCGAAGAGAGCGCCTCCGCCAGCGACGATCAGGATTCCGGCGCCGCCGATCAGCCACGGGGTGGCGTCGGCGCCGGTGTGCGCGAGCGAGCCGGAGGGAGCGGGCGACGCGGTCTCGTTGGAGGTCGGAGTGCCCGGGGCAGACGGCGCCGGGGTGTCCTCGTCCTTGCCGGGCTTGTCCGGGGAGGGCTTGTCGCTCGGCTTCTCGGTGGGCTTGTCTGTCGGCTTCTCCGAGGGCGGCGGGGTGGCAGCAGTCTTGGCGTTGGTGACGGTCACCGTCACGGGATCGCCCGGCTTGGCCTTGAACGCCTTCGAGGGCTTGTAGATGTTGTAGCCGGCAGGTGCCTTGACCTGCTTGACCCAGAAGTCCGTGCCGGTACGGGAGTTGATGGGCAGCTGGCCGCTGGCCGTTCCGTCGGCGCCGGTGGTCAGCGTCAGGAGGGTCTTGTCGCCGCTGCCGATGTTGACCGTGGACCCGGCCAGCAGCTTGCCGGTCTTGTCGTCCTTGCCCTTCAGCAGGACCGAGGCGGCCTTGAACGGGTCGACGATCGTGAGCCGGGTGGCGGTGCCCGGAGTGACGATGACGTCCTGGTCATCGACGGTGTCGTGAAGGCTGCTGCCGCTGGAGATTTCTTTGAGGCGGTAGACGCCCGGCGCGAGGGCGGAGAAGGTCAGCTTCCCCTGTGCGTCGGTCTTGCCGCGTCCGGCTTCTTGGCCGGCGGAGTCGAGCAGGAGGAACGTGGCGTCGGGGAGCGCGTCCCCGGCCGGGTCCGTGGTGGTGATCTCGACGCTGCCCGCGTCCGGGGCCGGTGTCTCGGCGGAGGCCGAGGGGGTCGGTTCGGAGGGCTGGGCACTCGCGGCCGGCGCCCAGGTGAGGGTGCCGGTCACCGCGACGGCGACGGCGGCGGATCGAACGAAGCGTGCGTGCACGAGGAGGAGGACTCCTTGGATCAGAAGGGGGAAGGTCAGTGGGCTCGGCCAGCGACTGGGGCGGGAGGTGGCAGGGCGACAGGTGTGTTGCCGTGAGGCTGCTTGGGTGTCCTGGTGGCGATGTAGAGGGCGCTGCGGGTGTGGACAGGGACGTCCTGGACGGCGCGGTGCAGTGGCTCGGTGGAGATCAGCGAGGCGATGAAGGCCGCGACGAGCGTGGTGGGCGTGCCGAACGAGAAGCGCGCTGTCCAGTGCGGCTCGCTGGGGTGCCCGCCCCAGGCCCGCCAGGCCGGCCCGCTGGAGCCGCTGATGGCGTAGCGGTGGCGTAGGCCGCCGAGTCCTTCCGGGGTGAGGAACGTCTGTGTGCCGTCGGTCTTGACGTCGTGGCTCCACCCGCGGGTGAGCAGCGGCACGTACGCCTCGTGCGGCGCCGTCTCGTCCCGGAACAGCCGGTCGTGGTCGCTGTGCCGGTCTTCGAGGTAGAGGTCGAGCAGTTCGGTGTGGACGTCGTGCAGCAGCTCGACGGGGGTGGTGGCATCGAAGGTGATCCGCCAGGCCGGCGGGGTGAACGGGGCCCGGTGCGCGCTGACGGTCCACGTGCCCTTGCCGCGCTGGTCGGGCTGGGGGTCGTAGGTGGCCTGCAGTCGCAGGCACGGGCTGAACGCCGCGGCCGTGCCGTCGTCGGTCTGGGCGAACGGCCAGCCCTCGTCGAAGGGGAAGGCCCATGCGGTACGCGGGTCGACGGCGCCGGGCCCTGCGAGGTGGCGGGGAAGGACCTGCACGGTCTGGGCGGGGTCGAGGTTTTCAAAGGGGTGGCTCATCACGGGCAGGGCTCCTGTTGGAAGAGTGCGGAGTGCGGTGCTGGCCGGTGGGGGCGCGGCTCAGCGGGCGCGGGTGCCGCTGCGGGTGACCGGCATGGCGGGAGCCGTGTGCGCGGTCCGGCCTGCGGCGCGGCTCGGCGCGGACGCGGTCCAGGCGCCGGGGAACCAGACGGCGGTGTACTGCTCGATGGCGTCGCGCAGCCCGGTGGTGACGGCTCCCTCCCACGGGGGCCGGCCGGGGCGGTGGTACGTGTCGAAGGTGCCGTGCTGCTTGGTGTTCGGCCGGGTGTTGGTCGCTTCGTCGCGGCGGTGGAAGGTGCCGTGGTCGAGGAAGCTGAGGGCGACGGCGTCGATCTCGCCGCGGTCCGGGTGGACGACCGCCAGGCGCAGGCCGCCGTAGGTGTCCGCGTGGATGGTGCCGGTGAAGTCGATCCGCAGCCGCAGCGGTACGCCGGGGATGGGAGCGGCGAAGTACGTGTTGCCCACGACCGTGCTGTCGTGGAAGGTGAGGCACAGCTCCGCGAAAAACTCGGGGGCCTGCAGGGACAAGAGGGGTCTCCGGTCGGGTCGGGCTGGTCCTATCGGCGTGGACCCGGCAGGGCCGGTCGGCTGGCGGTGCTCCAGCGCGGGACGCTGGCCGCGGGGAGCGCGGCCGGGCGGCGGGACGCGGCGGCCCGCCGCACGTCGAGCGGGGTCGGGGCTGGCGGTCCGGGCGGAAAGATCGGGGTGAGCTGGGCCATGCCCTTGACGTAGCTGAAGGTGTCCTCGCGCCACCGGGGCAGGGGAGCCGGATCGGCGACGCACTCGGTGACGGCGGTGAGCAGGGCGACGGGAGTGTCGGTGCTGGCCGTGGCGTACCAGGCGGGCCGGTCGATGGAATTGCCCGCCCACATCTGCCACCGGGCGTCGCGTGTGGTCAGCTCGGCTTCCGAATCGAGGTCGCCGGTGGTGAACTCCAGGCCGGCGAGCCCCTCGGGGGACTGGACCGCGAAGACGCCCCAGCGCGGGCGGTCGATCTCCCAGCCCTGTTTCAGCAGGGGCACGACAGCCAGAAAGGGATCGTGCTCGTCGCCCCCTGCGACCGGCCTGGCGAGGTAGGCGTCCGGGCCACGCTCGTACGCCTCTGCGAGAGCGGTGGTGAAGGCGCGGACGAACTCGGTGGGGACGCGGTCGTTGAAGCAGACGCCCCACTCCGGCGGGCCGAACGAGTCCTGGTAGGCGTTGATGCGCCACAGCCCGTCGTCGTCTCCCTCGGGCAGATAGCCGAGTCGGACGCGGTGGTCGGGCGCGGTGACGTATGCGTTGCCGAGGTCGTCGTGACGCAGGTCGAAGCCGTGCGCGAGCAGCGGTTCCAGAGCCGGGTCTCCGGTGTAAGTGCTGGCGGCGAGGTAGCGGGGGGAGACGTAGACGTCGCCGTCGATCTCTTCTGTGTCGGGCACGAAAGTCCTGAGGGTCGGGGCCGGGGGTGAGTGACGCGGTGCGCGGTCAGGAACCGGTGCTGGTCGCGAGGGTGGGCAGCAGCTGTCGTTCCAGGTGGGCGGGTTGGCCGGTGTAGTGGAGGGTGCGCAGGCCCAGCTGGGCGGCGGCCCGGCAGTTGTCCTCGCGGTCGTCGACGAAGAGCACGCGTGCTGGCTCGGCGACTCCGGTGGCAGCCAGGGCGTGCTCGTACACGGCAGGGTCGGGCTTGCACAGGCCCAGGCGGGCGGAGTACAAGGCGTGGTCCATCAGCTCGCGCCGCCAGACGGTGGCGTCCAGGACGTCGCTGAGGTGGGCCGGGGCGTTGGAGAGCAGCACCATCGGCAGCTCCGCGGCCCGGGCGCGGTACAGGACATCGAGGACGCGCGGGTCAGTGCGGGTCCACATGTCAGTGTCGGCGGCCCGCAGGGTGCGCAGCCACCGCGGGCCGGGATGGTGTCCGAGGACCTTGGCCCAGTAGGCCAGATCGCTCAGTTCCCCTGCGTCGTACGCGTTGCGGGGAGCCCAGAAGGCGTCCTGGAACGAGGGAAGATGCCGGTCGGGCCACTCGGCGAGGTCGGCAAGACGGGTCCACATGGCGGTGCTGGGCTGGAGACCGAGGACTCCGTTGTAGTCGAGGATCAGGGCGTCCACGCCGCTCAGGGAGGCGGAGGTGCGGGTCAAGGGGTCGTTTTCTCCAAGGCTTTGGGTGCGCGCACGGCGACGCTTGCGGCGAGGAGGGCGGGCAGCAACAGCGCGTGCGGCAGTGCGGTGACGGTGGTGAGAGCGCCGATGAGGGCAGGGCCGGCGAGCAGGCCGACGTAGCCGGTGACCGCGACGGTGGCGACCGCGCGGGGTCCGCCGGTGCCGGCGGCGGTGATCAGGCTGGGGATCGTGACGGACAGGCCCAGGCCGAAGGCCGTCCAGCCGAAGAGGGCGAAGGCGGTGGTGGAGCCGACCAGTCCGGTGGCGAGGCCGAGGGCGGCCAAAGCGGCGCCGGTGCGCACGACGGTGTCCGCGCCGAAGCGGGCGGTGAGCCGGTCTCCGGCGAGACGGCCTGCGGCCATGGCGGCGCTGTAGAAGCCGTACGCCGCGGCGCTGGTCGCGGCTGTCGCGCCGAGGTCGTGCAGGTGGACGGAGGCCCAGTCGGCAGCGGCTCCTTCACCCAGCAGCGTAGCGGCGGCAAGTGCGCCCAGCAGCCACAATCGACGCCGGGACAACCCCCTCCGCTCGTGCGGGCCCGGTGCAGCACCGTGGTGGACGGGCTCGAGTGCGGGGCTGGCGACGGTGCGGGTGAGTTGCGTGGTCGCGCCTGCCGCCGCAGCAGCGCCAGCTGCCACCGCGGCGAACAGAACGGTGTGTGAGGTGTGGGCGGTGGCGGCGGCGAGTGCGGCGCCGAGGAGGGCGCCGAGGCTGTAACTCGCGTGCAGCTGGCTCATGATGGGGCGACCATGGGCGTCCTGGCATCGGACCGCTGCGGCATTGACTGCGACATCAAGGACGCCGTGAGCGATGCCGAAGGCGAACGCCGCTGCCAGGAGGCTCTCCAGACTGGAGCAGACCCCGAGGACGGCAAGACACGCGGCGAGGGCCATGGCACCGCCGGTCAGCAGCAGGGGCAGACGGGCCGGGCGGGCGAGGCGTCCACCTGCCTGGAGTCCGGTGACCATGCCGAGGGCGGCGGCCAGCAGGACCAGGGCAAGCCCCGCGCTACTCACCTCTGCGGCGCTCTGAACGGCGGGCATCCGCGCGCCCCAGACAGCCATCGCCACACCCAGTCCGGCGAAGTACCCGGTCAGCAGGCGGCGGCTGCGCACCAGCTCGGGCGCTGCGGTCTGCCTCACGCGGCACGCTGCCCGGTAGTCAGGGCTGCCGGCGGGACCGGGGCGACCTGGACGTCGAGGGTGCGGTACGCCTCCTGGGCGCGGGCTTCGGCGGCGGTGGCGGTCGGCCCGGTGGTGATCAGGAAGCCGATGCGGGCGGTGTACAGATCGCCGCCGTCCTGTGGCAGTACGAGCGGGTCGCCGGCCTGTCGCTGAAAGCGCACGCGCTCCATTCCTTCGACGTGTGCCTTCAGGCGGCGGGCGGTGAGGGTGCCGGAGTAGGCGGGGTAGATGAAGCGGATCGCCGCCCCCTGGTGGCGGGTGGGCGTCAGGTCGGGGGTATGTCCGCAGGCGATGTCGGCGGCGGCCCGGGCGAGGTCGACGCCGGTGGCCAGGTGGACGAGGTGGCCGATCATGTCGCCGCCCAGGCGTGCGTTGACCTCGATCAGCCGTGGCCGGCCGTCGACCATGCGTATCTCGACGTGCTGCACGCCGTCGGTGATTCCCAGGGCCTTGATGGCAGCAGCGGCGGTCGGCGCCACTGTTGCGAGGAGCGGATCGGCGGCGTCGACAGTGTGGCCGGTCTCGTCGAAGTAGGGGGCGGGGCCCAGGCGCTTGCGGGTCACGGCGACGGCGGTGGTGGTGCCGCGGTGGGTGACGCATTCGACGGAGACCTCCGGTCCGTCGAGGTACTCCTCGACCAGGACGCCGCTGTCCTCGCGGCTGCGGCTTGCGCCGGCCGAGGCGAACTCGAAGGCGGCGGGCAGCTCTTCGAGCCGGTCGATGCGGATCACGCCGATGCTGCCGGCCGATGCGGCGGGCTTGATGACGGCGGGGAAGCCGAGGGTCCTCGTCGCCCGTTCAGCCTCCCGCAGGGTCCGGGCGGTCATCGACGCGGCCGACGGCACTCCGTGGCGGGCGAACAACGTGCGGGCGGTGGCCTTGTTGCGGCAGGCCCTCATCACCTCGACGGAGTTCGCGGCCAGACCGAGCGCGCGGGCGAGGCGGGCGGTGGGGACGAGGTTCCATTCGTCCCAGGTGATGACGCCGTCAAGGTCGTGTCGTTCCGCCAGAGCTCGGCCGGCGGCGAGCAGCGCGGTGGTGTCGTTCAGATCGGCGACGGCGTGGTCGACGATGTGCTGCTTCTCCCACGACGGCTCGGTGCCGGTCAGCAGGACGATGTCGTACGCGGCGGCCACCTGCTCAAGGCAGTAGCCGCGATCCGCCTCATCGCCCGGAGAGACGACGAGTACGAGGGGGCGAGCGGACAAGAAGGGGTTCTCCGAGTCGGTAGGCGGCAGGACGAGGGAAGGGAAAGGGGGGCTCAGGCGGCCCGGCGGCGGCGCAGCTCGAACACGCCGGCCCAGTGGGGGTGGTCGTCGATCAGGCGGCGGGCGTAGAGGGCGGTGAAGTTGTTGTTCAGCCCGGCGACGCCGTACGGGAGTTGGCGGCGCAGGTCTTCGAAGAGGTCCTTGAGGCTGACCCGTGTGGCGCCGGCGGCCAGGCGGCGGGCGGCCATGCGTTCCAGAGCGCGGTAGACGTGCGGATTGTGTGCGTCGAAGGCGTGGAACTGTTCGGTGATGGTGCGACCGCTCGCGCGGTTCGTCCCGAGGATCGTGGTGGGCATGAGGTTCTCCACAGGCTGGGGAAAAGCGCGACAGGGTCAGGTGCGCAGGGCGGGATCGGTGCGCAGGCGGGCGAACGCGTACAACAGGCCGAGGGCCTGCAGACCGGCGCAGACGGTGATGGCGTGGCCCAGTGCGTCGGGCGGGGTGAGCGCGGTGAGCACGCCGGCGACGGGGAAGGGCAGCAGGAGGACGAGGATGGTCGCCGACAGGGTGCTGCCGAACGTCTCCGGGGGGATCAGGCGGGAGCGCAGGGTGCGCAGGACGACCGTCATGCCGCCGTCGGCCGCCATGAGGACCGCGACCAGGACCAGGTAGGACCGGTAGTCGGGGGCCTGGGCGGCTGCGAGGCAGGCGAGCGAGGCGAGGGCGGCGCAGGCGGCACCGACCGGCCACAGGCCCAGGCGGTCGAGCGCGAACCGGCAGAGCGTGACGCTGAGGAGCGTCGCTGCGGCGGCTGCGGACCAGACTAGGCCGACGGCCGTGGTGGACTGCCCGAAGTGCTTGACGACGATCACCGGTCCGGCCGCTTGGAGGAGTCCGGTGGCCAGGTTGGACAGGGTCAGCCCGGTCACGAGCCAGCCGAGCGCGGGAAGAGAGCGGATCGTGCGCCACCCGGTGAGGAGTCCGGCGCCGGACTGTCCCTTCGGCGCGCGGGCCGGGGCAACGGGTGAGGGGGGTGTGCGCAGGGCGAGCATCGCGGCGAGAAGTGAGAGCACCGTGATCACCGCGAGCATCGTCGGCGCCCCGGCGAGCAGGAGCACTCCGGCGAGGGCCGGGCCGGCCAGGGTCGCGGTCTGGTCGATGCCGAGCAGGGCAGCCTGGACGCGGTGGGCCCGCTTTCCTGCCCGCCGGCCGGCGGCGGCGCCCGCGGTCTCGGCCGCGATGTAACTGAACTCGGTGAGCACGCCGGTCGTCGCCGCAAGCACCATCACCGTTGCGGTCGCCACGGTGCCGGACGGGTAGAAGTGGAGCAAAGCTGCGCCGGCGGCGAGGACCAACGCGCGTCCCAGGGAGGCGAGGTGGAAGACGACTGCCGCCCCGCGCCGGTCGACGATGGATCCGGCCCACCCGAACGCCGCCAGCCGCGGGATCCACTCCAGGGCGAACGCGGCGCCCGTCAGAGCGGCGGAGCGCGTGGTGGCCAGGACCAGCAGCGGGATGCCGTAGGTGCACATCGCGAACGCGAGGGCGTCCGCCGTGCGCGGCAGGTAGATGCTGCACATCAGCCCGGCGCTGTGGCGTGCATGCCGGGGTGCAGCCGCTGTGCTCACGCGGCCGGCTCGGGCTCGGACACCCGGGTGATCTGAGGGTTGCCGGCCAGCCACTGAATCAGGAGGGTGCGGGGACGGACGAGGTCCGCTTCGGCCTCGTCGCTGGGCAGCCGCGCGGCGGACGGCCGCGGGTGGCCGTCGGCGCGCTCGGTCGCGAGCGAGGGCGCCAGGAGGTCGAGGACGTGGCGGACGCGACTGCTGAACTCGCAAACCGGTGTCGGGAAGGCGTGGTGTCGGGCCCAGCGCGCCGCAGCGTCGTACAGGTCGGCCAACTCCGAGCCATGCTCGGTGAGTTCCAGGCCGGTGCCGGGTGCGGTCCGGACGAGACCGTGGGCGCGGGCCGTCTCAGTGGCGCGGCGCAGTTGGTGCGAGGAGAAGTCAGGGAGGGTACCGGCCAGCCGCCTGGGAGGTATCGCCCCGTTGTCGTCGATCTCGGTGACCAGGCGGATCAAGGATCGCGAAGCCAGCAGCTCGATCGCGTTGCGTACTTCGGCCGTGGTGGAGGGAGTGGTCATCGGCGCGGACCTCCCGCCGGGACGGCCGCCTGCGGGCGGGCGGGGGTGGCGTGCGAGAAGAGATCGCGGTTGTGCCACGCCGGAGAGGACTCACCCGTCCGGGCCTGCGGGAGGGTTGCGGGGGCCGGCCGGGACTGGCTGCTGACCCACGGCCTCGGCGCGGGCTTGGCCTGCGGGTGCCCCCAGACCGGGTGTTGGGCCGCCTGGTTGAGGGGCTGTCCGGCGGACCAGGCGGACAGGGCGCCGAGAACGGGGCTCAGGCCGTCGCCCGCCGTGGACAGCCGGTAGGGCTGGCCGAGGCCCTCGGTGTCGACCAGGCCGTCGGCGACGAGCTGCCGCAGTGGCGGGTACACGTTGGTCCAGTCGCTGCTGGGCATCACGATCCGGGCCAGGGCCCGCCCGCTGACCTCCGTCCGGGACTTGAGGACCCACAGGATGGCGGCGGCGTGCCGCCGGGTGAGCAGGGTGAGGCTGTCCTCGATCTGCTCGATCGCGAGCAGCGGGCGGTCCGCCTTCTCCAGATGTTCCTCGGCCCAGGTGACGATCACCGGCAGGACCGGCAGCAGGGCGGCCCCGCGCTCGGTGTGGCCGTAGGTCACATGCCGTGCGGTGTGTTCGGTGCGCTCGACGAGCCCGGCGTCGCACAGCGACTTGAGCTTGGGGTGGAGCTGGCCGTTCTGCAGCCAGGACACCTTGGCCGCCAGCTCGCTGTAACGCTGCGGCGGGCCGGAGAGTGCCAGCAGGATCCTCACGTTCCAACGCGGGGTGATCATGGCGAGGGCCTCAGTGACCCGGGCGATGTCGGCATCGGTGTCGGGAGGCAGGGCGGTGATGGCCAAGGGAGGAACTCCTGGAGTGGGGAAGGGAAAACGCCAGCGGATCAGCGGCTGTGCGCCGTGCTCTGGACCGGAAGAGGCGGAGCCGGAACGGGCGGCGAAGCAGTCGGCGGGGACAGCACTGGCGCCGGGACGCGGGCCAGGCTCTGCAAAACGGCGGCGACCGACTTGGCCTGGACGTCGCGGACTGCGACTGCCTCGGCGAGCCGGCGAGAGCCGTCGAGAAGGTGGGAGACCTCATGCCGGCCGATCTGCCGCTCTGGGTGGACGAGCCGGGCGAGGTGGTCACGGTGGAAGTCGATGCTGCGCTCAGCGAGGACGAGGTCGTCGTGCATGCCGAGCAGGGCGGAGAGCATGCCAGGCGGCTGATCCTGGGCGTGGGCTTCGAGGTCGGCGAGCGGCGCGCCGTACAGGTCCTCGATCCGTCCGGCTATCTCGGTGGACGTGAGGTGAGACAAGCGGGAGCTTTCAGGGTCGGCGGGCCCGGGCCGCCCCGGCACGCTGAGGTGCCGGGGCGGCGGACGGGGGCAGGGCTGCGGTGACCCTGAGTTGTGCCGTGCGGACAGGGCGGGCCCGCTGGTCGGGCGCAGGCATGGTGCGCAGCAGTTCCCGGAGGGCGGCGCGGTAGCCGTCGCGGGCATCGAGCGCCGCCTCCAGCCACTGCGCGTCGAAGCGGAGCTTGTCCGCCGACAACTCGCCCATGTCGCGGTCCGGATCCATGTCCGCGTGCACGCGGTCGCGGACGCGGGCGACCTGCTCCTCGGTCAGCGCCAGGAAGGAGCGCAGTTCCAGGGCACGGGCGAGGGCAGGCGAGGCGTCGGGGCCGACAGCCGCCTCGTAAAGCTCCGCAACCGCGTTCCCGAAGACATCCTCCAGGTCGCCGTCCATGGTGCTTGCCTTGCCCCGGCTCACCGGACGGGCCTTCCCGCCCGCCACGCCGACGCGGGTGTGCCCGCGGGTCGGTGGGGAGCGCTGGTGGGCACCGCCGGCCCGGTTCGGGGGCGCAGACGGGCGAGGCGTTCCGCGGCGAGGTCCTTCTTGCCCGGAGCATCCGGGTCCAGGAGCCACCGCACGACCAAGGCCCGGCCGTCACGGGTGGCGACGGCCGCGTTCACGCGGTGGGCAAGGCCCATCGTCGGGTCGTCGACCTCGCTGGGCTGGGTTTCCAGCGCGGCGAGGAGGTCGTCCTCAGCGCGGTCGAGCACCGACTGGGCCTCGACGAGAAGGCCGTGCCACCTGACGACCTCGGTGGCGTCAGGATGCGCGGTCGGCGCGGCGGAGACCGCGGCCTTCAACTGGTCCATGTCCATGGCGAAGCGCGCTTCGATCCGTTCGGTGAGCACGCCCACGACATCCTCAGCGTCATCGGATATGCCGTCGGACAAAAAGAAAACTCCTGTTCTGGAAAGGCCGATGCCTGGGGGAATGTGACGGGCGGCCGTACCCGGCGGCTCAGCCACCTTCGGGCACCTGTTGAATTGCTGTCAGTCCAGGCACATACGGGTGTCGCGGTAGACGTAGGTGCCGGAGACCCAGCCCTTGACGCCCGTGGTCCGGTCGGTGATGTAGAGCCAGTTGCCGCTCTTCTTGTGCACGGTGAACTTGTGGCTCTTGTAGAGCACTCCGACCGCAGTGGACTTCGTGGTGGCCTTGGACCGGATGGTCACCGCCGACGCGTGGACCTTGTACGGCAGCGGCGGGAGGTCCGGGCAGGGCGTCACCATGCTCGTGACCGTCGAGGCAGCGGCGACGGGGGCCGCGCTCGCGGGCGTAACGGACAGCATCGGCAGAGCGAGTGTTCCGAGCATCGCCGCGGATATGGCAATTCGGGTGGAGCGCATGCGGAAGAAACCTCCGTGAAGGCATAGGGATTGCATGGAATGGCGCCGCGGGAGTTGTCCCGGCGGCTGTATAAGAGTCCGGAGAATCGCCGGTTTGGCTAACCGGCGATCGTCGGCTATGTTGCGCCGCCCGCGTCGGCCTTGGCGCTCAGCGCGACCGGCCGGGCGGGCGCGGAGCAGGGGCCTTCGCCACACCGGCAGGGCTGCCGGCTGCGGCCGACGGGCGGACCGGCGGGAGGGGACCGGCCTCGCCGGTAAGCCGGTCGTCGCACCACTGCAGGGCCTCGCCCACCGTGTCGAAGCCGCCTTCGCGCAGGGTGTGCGTCCACGCGTCGGTGTCGACTTCCTCGACCACGACGCGGAACGGGCTGGGGGCTCGCTCGTCCAGGGCGCGCAGTGCCACGACGGTGACCGTGTCGTCCGGGTCGTCGCTGGTGTAGGAGTAGCCCATGGCGTAGTGGTCGCCGTCGCCCGCGAGGCGTCGCTCCAGCGCACGAGTCGCCTCGTCCGCCGGCGGTGGCCCCAGCTCGGGGTCGAGGCCGATGGCGTTCTGCGGGCAGCCACGGTGGATGAGCCAGGACTGCGCCATCGCCTGCAGCGGCATAGCAGCCTGCTCGAAGGTGAACGTCCGCTTCTCGCGGTCCCGTTGCAGATGCACGGCGAGCAGCTGCGCCATACCAGGGTGTCCCCACGTGGCGGTTCGGTCGAACAGGACGTAGTAGCTGTGCGCGCCGTTGGGAGTGTGGTGTACAGCGAGGGGGACAAGCATGTCCTCGTGGACGGCGACCTGGCGGTAGAAGTCGAGGTACATCTCCTCGTCGGCGTCGAAGTCGTCCAGCTCGAAGTCGACTTGGGGGATCGGCTTCCGGGCCGGCGCCGGTTCGGTAGGAGTCAACAAGGGCCTCTCGGTGGAGTTCACCGCCGCTGCACCGGGGTGGACGGCGATGTGCCGGGGCGAGCCGGGAGCGTGGGTGCCCGGGTCGTGGGGGTCCGCCGAGCGGCGAACAGCGCGGCGCGGCCGGCGTCGGTGAGTGCGACCGGCTGGCCGGCGTGCACGGGGTGGCCGGTATCCCGGACGACCAGGCCGGCGTCCTCCAGCCGCTGCAGCTTGGCGTGTGGGATGCGGGTACCGGAGGCGGCGGTGACGGACATCCGGCCGGTCAGCAGGTGTTCGTAGAGCTTGGCGCCACCGGCGATGGCGAGCAGCGCGGCCTGGTCGTCCGTCGAAAGCCGCTGCGCGCCGGGCGCGGAGGCCGCCGCGGCGGCCTCAATGGGCTCCAAGGCGGCGAACACCCTCCGGGCGGCGGCGTCCCGCGCGGCGGCGGCCTCCTCCAGCTGGTCCACGGTGCGGTTGATGCGCGTGAACAGGGCGTCGTTGACGTCGAACTCGCCGCTGGAAAGGCGGTGGAGGAGGCGGAGAAAGAAGGTGACGCCGGTCTGGGTCTTGGCCAGCTCGCGGTGCCGGTCGACCAGGTGGGCGTGTGGCTCGTCGAGGATGCCGCGGTCGCGGTAGGCCCACAGGGTGTCGATGTCGTGACCGGTGGCGGCTTCGAGGCGGTGGTCGAGCGGGGAGACCGCACGCCGACCTGGTGTCGGCGCGGGTTCAGGGGGCATAGGCGAGGTTCCGTGCGTTCAGCGGGTGTGATGGTGCGCGGGGTTGTGTGCGGGACGGGGCAGACCCGGCAGTGCGGTGGGCGGTGGACCGGGCCGGGGCGCCGGAGTGCGGGTGGTCAGCTGCGGGGAGCGGGAGCGGGCCGCGTGGGTGCGGGCGCTCAGCGGCCGGCGGGTCATCCCCAGGCGGCGGCCGACCTCGTCGTAGACGTCGTTGCCCGCACGCGGCCGGATGGCGACGACGTGGATCTCCTTCGGGTGCGCGGACTCCGCGGGCGCCGGGCGGACGCCGTAGACGACGCGCCAGTCCTTGCGCGAGTCCACGAACAGCTTTCGGTAGCCCTCCAGGTCACCGTCGAGGCGCAGTCCGAAGCGCTGCGCGTTCACGACTTCCTGCAGGTACGCGAGGGTGAGGTCGCGGATGTCGCTGGGGGCCTGGAGGAGATCGGTCAGCGCTCGGGGGTCGAAGCTCAGTCCGAAGGCGGGCTGCTCCTGTCCCGTGGTCATGACGTCGGCTCGTCCGGCTCGGCGGGCCCGGCGGCCTCCGCAGTGGCCGCCGTCTCCGTGCGCACGGACGGCGGCGGGCCGGGCAGAAGACGGTGCGCGGGCCGGTCGGGAGAGGTCATGCAGGCCGACAGCGGCCCGCCCGGTGCGCGGATCGCCGCAAGGGCATGGGTGAGGAAGTCCCGGTGCCACACGAACAGGCCGGAGAGCCCGGCTTCGGGGTCCTTGTGCTGCTGGTAGGCGAGCCACAGGGCGTGGAGCCAGGCCACGACGTCGTCGTGCTCCTGCCACTGCAGGCACCAGGGCGCTGCGGTGGTGACCTCCGCCCCGTAGACCGGGAGGAAGAAGTCGTCGACCCAGTCCGACAAGGCGTCGAGTTCGTCTTCGCGTTCCTCCCCGTCGAGTTCCAGGATCGGGCGGGGCTCCGGCGGAGCGGCGGCAGGCGGGCCGCCGAGCCCCGGCATGCCGAACGCGGCGAACGGTGATCCGCTCGGCGCTGGGGCGGACGCGAGGTGGTCGAGTTGCTGCGCCTGTTGCGCCGACTGCTCCATGAGCCGTCTGACGCTCGCCTCGATTCCTTCCAGCTGCGGATCGGGAATACGTACCGGCTCCAACTCCCCATCGTCAGGGGGTTTTATGGCTTCGGGCATGATGAAGTTGGGCCTCCTACGAGACGCGGAATGAGAGGAAAACGGAAGCGGCGACGCTCGGACCGGCCGGCGAGTTACAAGTCCACCAGGGCGCCGGTCGCCTTGACGGGAAGCGCGCTCGCGGCTCAGACGGTCAGAGTCACGTCGTCTTGCGTGAGGGTCTCGCGGAGCGTTTCGGTGAGCCGGTCGGACGCGATCGACGCGTAGTGCTCGGTCTTCTCCACGCCGATGAAGTCCCTGCCTTCCAGCAGAGCGGCCACCCCCGTAGAGCCGGAGCCAGCGCAGAAGTCGAGGACTGTGCCACCCTCGGGGCTGATCTTGACCAGCTCACGCATCACCTCGACGGGCTTCTGCGTGATGTGCTGGCGCTTCGCCCCGGAGGGCTGCGAGGCCGAGTACAGGCCGGGCAGATAGACCGGGTTCCGGGAGCCGTCAATCGCTCCCTTCGACGCCCAGACGATGAACTCGCAGTTCTGGGTGAACCGGCCCTTCTGGGGCCGCGCCTGTGGCTTGTGCCAGGCCAGCACCCCGCGCCACAGCCACCCGGCAGCCTGGATCGCGTCCGTCGTGATCGGGAGTTGACGCCAGTCGGTGAACAGCAGCGCGGTGCCGCCGTTTCGGGTGAGGCGGTGGGCTTCGGTCATGATCTGCGTCAGCCAGAACCCGTAGCTGCGCTGGTCCATGTTCTCGCCGGGGAAGTCCGGCAGGGTGTGCTGGGCGTCGGCGGAGGTGTACTTCTGCTTCGCGGAGCGGGTGGTGCGCTCCTTCGCGGTCCTACCGCCCGAGTTGTACGGCGGATCGGTGATGACGGAGTCGACGCAGCCGTCCGGAAGGCCGGCGAGAACACTGAGGGCATCGCCCTGGTGCAGGGAAAAAGGCAAAGAGGGAACCCCTATTCGGGAGCGGAATCGCGGAGAGAACTCACCGCCTCGCACAGAAATCCTCGCGGGCCGGGAGTGGGCATGCAGAAGCCCAGGGCCGCAGACCGAGGAGGGCGAGGGGGGAGTCCAAAAACTGTAGAGGCGAAAACGCCGACGACCAAGAAGTGCATTGCTGAGGTGCCGGATTCCGGCACCTCACGCCAGCTTTTTGGTCAACCGCCGATCCGGGCCTACTGTTTTTGAACCGCCCGGCGCACACCGCCGCTGGCTACGTCCCCGCCCCACCTCACGGAGGTACCCCCCTGCCCCGGCACACCTAGCTCACCGCCCGGCCACGCGGAGCGAGCGGCAACTCGCCCACACCGGCCCGCCTTGATCGCCCATCCCGGCCGCCGCGCCCTTCCAATCACGCATCGCGCACGCGGCACGCCGGACACTGCACTCCGAAGGACACGTGCATGACGTCTCGCTACCCACCCACGCCCGAAAGCGCTGACCGGCAAGCGATCCGCTCCGGTTGAAGGCGCTCGCCGCCGGCATCGGCGTCGTCTTCCTCTCCCCGATCCTGATCGCAGGCACCGGCATGATGCTGGCCTCCTCCGCCGACGCCGTACAAACCAGCGGCTCCTTCAGCAACTGCCTGACCGACCTCGACACAGGCAAGGTCGCCAAGCAGGTCACCAAGATCCTCGACGGCGCGTCCGGCAGAGGCGTCCACATCGAGGGCCTGGACCTGCCCGCCGAACAAGTCCCCAACGCAGCGACGATCGTGGCCGCCGGCCTCTCGCTCGACGTCCCCAAGAAGGGACAGATCATCGCGCTCGCCACGGCGATGCAGGAGAGCCGACTGCGCAACCTGGGCTACGGGGACCGGGACTCGCTCGGCCTGTTCCAGCAGCGCCCCTCCCAAGGCTGGGGCAGTGCCCAGCAGATCCGCGATCCGGTCTACGCCTCCGAGCAGTTCTACAAGCACTTGCTCAAGGTGAACGGCTGGCAGCAGATGACCGTCGCCCAGGCCGCCCAAGCCGTGCAGAGATCCGCCTACCCCGACGCGTATGCGCAGTGGGAGAGCCTGGCCACCGCCCTGCAGGATGCCATCGCCAAGACCTTCCCGGGCGGCGGCACCGACGCGGACAGCAAGGACGCAGACCAGGGCAAGCAACCATCGACCGGCACGAGCGGCTGTGCTCCCAGCCAGGACGGTTCCGGGTTCGGCCGCATCCCCGAGGGAAGCGTCCCGAAGGGCTACGCGATCCCGAAGGACGCCGATCCGAAAGCGCGCAAGGCCATCGAGTGGGCGATGCACCAGCTCGGCACGCTTTACCAGTGGGGCGGCTCCTGCACCAACGCGCACGGCCCCGACCCCATGGCCCGCTGCGACTGCTCCAGCCTGATGCAGCAGGCGTACGCGCACGCCGGCGTCACACTCACCCGCACCACGTACACGCAGGTCAACGAGGGCAAGGCGGTCTCGCCAGCCCAACTCAAGCCCGGTGACCTGATCTTCAGCCGCGGCACCGCCGCCCATCCTGAGCACGTCGGCATGTACATGGGCGAGGGCCTCGTGATCGAGGCACCGCGCACCACCAAGCCGGTCCGGATCACACCGATCAAGGACTGGACGATTCTCGCCGCCCGCCGCGTCCTCTGACACCGGCCGGGGCGCGATGTAGGTTCCGGTTCAACTTGTCACTGTCCGACCGATCTCTCATCGGTATGTCACCCGCTGGGGCAAACCCGCAGGTCGGCTGTCCGAGAGATCTGTCAGCAGAGCCCGAACGGGCTATCTCGGCTGAGGAATCCGACAGATCGGCTGGACGAATCCACTGACAAACCGGCCGGACAACCGCCCGAAACCGCAGGTCAGCGCAGCACCCGACGACAAGTCAAATCGGAACCTACACGCGAGGGCCCCGGCGCACCATCGCTGACCGAGATTCCCCAAACAGTACGGAGCATCTTCTTGATAACCCGCCCCCGCGCCCAGCGTGCCCTCGCGGCAGCCTCTGTGGGCCTGGCCGTCGCCGCCGGCGGCCTGGCTACCGCCTCCACGGCACAGGCGTACGACACCGGCACCACCACCATCAGCTGCAATGCGGTCAAGGTGCGCAAGGCACCGTCGAAGACATCCGCGGTCTTGGGCATCGGCTACCGGCACGACAAAGTCGTCTACGACCAGTGGGTCTACAAGAGGGCCGAGAAGACCTGGTACACGCGCGGCACCGTCACCCGGAAGTCGGACGGCAAGAAGATCGGCCGCGGCTACATGATCTACAACTGCGCGAACCCGTACAAGACCAGCCCCGCTCCGAAGCCGTCGATCCCGAAGTAGGGGTCTCCCACGGCCGGTTCGGCCCCTGAGCCGACGCCTTCGCTGGGAGCACCGGCTCGGTCCGTAGCCTCGGCGCGGCACCGGCTGCGTCCTCGTGCGAGCGATGCCGTCTCTTCGCGGACGCCGCTCGAGCCGGCCGGTTCCCGCGTGGTGTCTGCCCTCCCTTTCTGCGAGGCGCTGCCTCGTTCCTCCCTTTCCTTCTGTGATTCCCGCGCGCCGGGTTTCGGCGTGCCCAAGGAGCCTCCTTGCCCCTACTCGAAACCGTGCAGTACCTGGCCTACGATCCCGGCATCACCCCATCGGGCGGTGGCCTGCCCGGCCTGAGCGTGCTGAAGAACGTCGTCAACTCGATCAACCTGTTCGGCATCATCGCCGTCGTCGGCGCCCTCGCCGTGTCGCTCGGCGTGTGGGCCTGGGGCCACCACACGGGCGGTCACCAGGCCGAGGCCAACGGGAAGAAGGGCGCGGTCGTGGCCGCGGGCGCCGCCCTGGGCCTGGGCGCCGCGAACGGAATCGTCGCGTTCTTCTCGACCCTCGGGTCGCAGGTGCACTGATGGAGAAACGATTGTTCTCCCTGTCTTCGTATGGCAGTGGCTGGTCGGCCAACCGGCGCATCGCGATCGTCGCCTCCGCCGTCGCAGTCCTGCTCGCCATCGCCGGGATCGTCGCCCTGCTGACCGGCGGCGGCAACGGCCCCCAGGCCCCGGACACCGCCGCACCCGCCCCGGCTGGCAGCCCGTCTCCCTCCGAGGCCGCCTCCAAGCCTTCCGCCGGATCCGGGTCGGTGTCCCAGCCTCCGCAGATCGCCGAACCGGTCGCCTACGCCAAGGCAGCGGCCCAGATGCTGTGGTCCTACGACACCCGCGACACCAGCCGCGACCAGCAACTCTCCGGCATGCGTGCCTGGCTGACCACGGAGACCAAGTACGCCGACTGGGCCTCGGTCTCCGGCCAGGTTCCCGATCCGGTGCTGTGGTCGCGGATGGCCGACCAGGACCAGCACGCCACCGCCAGCGTCACCGAGGGCCACTACCCCTCCGCGTTCAAGCAGGCGCTGGCCGACGACCCGTCCGCGATCACTGAGGCGTACATCTACGTCGTCACCGTCAACGGCACGCAGCAGATCGCCTGGAAGAAGGGCGGCGGCGGGGCCGAGGAACGGGCCGTGACCCTCGCCGTCCAGTGCCGCCCGAATCACGACTGCACCCTGGCCGCCATCGCCCCAAGCGTCACCCAGTGACCCGCGCCTGAGACAAGAAGGGAGGAGCAACTCCTCGTGGGTTTCTGTGATTTCCCCCTGGCCGACAAGCTGTGCGCCGTAGGCGACGCAGTCGATTTCGCCTCGGACCCCGGCAAGGCCATCGGTGACTGGATGGCGAAGTCCGCCGGTGAACTGGCAGCCGCTGCAGCCGACTTGGCCGCCGAGGCAGTCAACACCACTACGAAGGTCGACCTCAACGCGTCGTGGTTCGTCGACAACTACGAGATGCTGCTGCCGCTGGGCCTGGTCCTGCTGGTCGCCACATTCTGTGCGCAACTGGTGCGGGCCGCCGTCCGACGCGACGGACAAGCCCTGGCACAAGCATTCACCGGCACCATGAGCGGCGTCCTGTTCGCCTTCTGCGCCATCTCTGTGACCACAGTCGCCGTCGAAGTGGTCGACGCCGTCAGCGACGGCCTGTTCAAGACCGCCCACCTGAACATCGAGTCGGCCGTGCGCCGCATCGTGAAGGTCAACCAGATCGCCGGCCTGTCCGGGATGGGCTGGCTCGTTGCGGTTGTCGCCGGCCTTGGTGCCGCCGTCGGTGCCTTCCTCTACTGGTGCGTGATGATGGTCCGCAAGGTCGGCATCCTCGTCATGGTCACGCTGGCCGTCTTCGCGTCCGCCGGCGGCGGCTGGGAGGTCGCGCGGCGCTGGCGCAAGGGATGGATCGAGGCCACCGCCACCCTCGTCGTCTCCAAGCTCCTGATGACCGTGATCTTCATCCTCGGCATCGCAGCCATGGGCAAAACCGAGGCCAAGGACGGCATCGCCGCTCTGGCCGACGTCATGTCCGGCATCGTGATCATGATTTTGGTCCTGCTGTGTCCGTACGCCGTTTTCAAGTTCGTGCACTGGGCGGCCGACGGGACCGACGGCGAGTCCATCCACCGGGCCGGCGGCGCCGGAGCGCAGATCGCCAAGGCGCATGCAGAGAAGGCCGCCCGTAAGGCCGCCGCGGCTGCGGCCACTGCCGGAACCGGTGGCGCTGCCGCCGGAGCAGGCGCCGCACCGCAGGGGCCCGACGCCGCTGGCGGGGGCGGCTTCCCCGGCGACGTCGCCGCCAACCCGACCGGCGGCGGAGAGGGCAAGGAAGGTTCGCAGGGCGGCGGAACGGGCGTCTCGCCCGGTGGCGACGCGGTCAAGTCCGGTCTGGAGAAAGCCGTCCAGCCTGCACCGACGAGCGTGTCCGACGACACCAGCGGCCAAGTGGGCGGCAGCCCGGGGCCGGGCGGGCCCGGATCGAACGCCGCCTCCGGCCAGGGCAGCGGATGGCAGTCCGCGCCGCCGACCACCACCGCGCCGCCGCAGGGCGCACCCCCGCCCCCCGGCTCACAGAACGCCACGTCCAGCGGGTCGGCCTCACCCTCTCCCCCGCCGACCGGCCTCTGATCCCCTGCCCGTCCACCGGGGGCGGGACGTGCGCTGCACCTCCCGCCCCCGGGTTCCCCCGCGTCTCCAGGACCCGCCCCTTTGACTGATCTCTCCGTCGCCCCGGTCACGGTGAAGTTCCCGCACCGGTCCCGCCGCGGCATCCTCCTCGGCCTCTCCCTGCCCCAACTCATCCTCGTCTCCTGCACACTGGCGCTCCTGCTGATGACGGTGGTCTCCACCGGACTGCTCGGCGCCGTCGCCCTGGCCCCGCTGTGGGCGGCATCCGGTGCGCTCGTCGCAATCCGCCGGCACGGCCGCTCCCTCATCGACTGGGCGCCGATCGTCGCCCGCTACGCACACCGCCGCCGCACCGGCCAGACCCTCTGGCTCGCCCGGCCCGTCACCCGGCCCCGGCAGGACGGCATCCTCCACCTGCCCGGCACCACCGCCTCCCTCAAGGTGGTCACCCCCGGCGACTCCGTCAACGGCGCCGCGGCCGTGCACGACCCGCACCGGCAGACCCTGACCGCCATCGCCCGCGTCACCAGCCGCGCCTTCGCCCTCCTCGACCCCGCCACCCAGAACCACAATGTGAGCAGCTGGGGACGCGCGCTCGCGGGCATCGCCCGCTCCGGGCACGTCGCCACTGTGCAGGTGCTGGAGCGCACCGTCCCCGACAGCGGCGACACCCTCACCCGCCACTGGACCCACCACGGGCAGCCCCAGACGCCCGTCGCCGGACAGATCTACTCCGAGCTGGTCTCCTCTGCCGGCCCTGCCGCCGCCCCGCACGAGACCTACCTCGCCATCTCCCTCGACCTCAAGGCCGCCCGGCGCCTGATCTCGCAGGCCGGCGGAGGGCTGCCCGGGGCGTTCACCGTCATGGAGCAGACCACCGCGTCCATCGCCCAGGCCGCCCGTAACGCCGGGCTCCAGGTCACCGGGTGGCTGAGCGCGCGGGAGATCGCCGCCGTTATCCGCACCGCCTACGACCCGAAGGCACTCGCCGCCCTCCAGCAGTGGTCCGAGACCGGCAGGGCCGAGGCCGATCCCGCAGCCGCCGGGCCCGTAGTCCAGTTCGAGGAGTACGACCGTCTCGCCACCGACAGCGCACGGCACGCGACGTATTGGGTGGAGAACTGGCCGAGGACGGAGATGGGGGCCGGGTTCCTGCACGGGATCATGTTCACGGCCGGCGTGCGGCGCAGCCTCTCCCTTATATACGTGCCGCAGGGACTCGAGTCCGCGCTGCGAGACGTCCAGCGGAAGAAGGCGGCGATCATCGCCGACGCCAACGAGAGGGCCCGCCGGGGGCAGGTCGACAGCGAGGAAGACTCCGTCGAGTATGCCGACGTCAAGCAGCGTGAGCGCCAGCTCATCGCCGGACATGCCGACGTGGCCCTGACCGGCCTGGTCACCGTCACCGCCGAGACCGACGCCCTCCTGGACGCCGCCTGCGCACAGATCGAGACCCACGCCGTCACCTCCGGCGTCGATCTGCGACGGCTCAACTACCAGCAGCCGGACGCCTTTGCCCTCACCGCGCTCCCGCTCGCCCGGACCGCCCTGTGAGCCGGTCCCGTCCCCGCCGGTCAGCAACGTGGCGCCCGCTGCTCTTCGACCATCCGTCACCGCCCCTGCCTGCCGGCGGGAAGGACCACCACCCTTGACCGCTCCCACACCTCCGGACGACGCGCACCCCTACCTCCGCGCCGCGAGCGCCGGAGTACGCCACCACACCCGGACCCTGGCACCGTCGGACGCGAACCCGCCCCGGCCGGCGGACCGCGTGCACCTCGACGTGCTGCACGCCCACCTCACCGCCCTGCACCAGCTCGTGGACCGGCTCGCCGAAAACACCCGGCCTGCGCACCCCGCCGCCGGCCGCCACCTCGCCACCGCGCACACCCGCCTCTGGCAGGCCACCAGCGAGGTCCACTCTGCCTTCCACCTGCTGCCCAACAACACCACAGCAGAAGCCGAGACGAGCGCATGCCATCCAGAGCGGCTGCCCGAAGGGCCGCCCGTACTCACGATCTGCCAGCGCCACCTCGCCGCCGGGCATGTCATCCGCCGCAAGACCACCCCCACCGACCTCCGCCCGCACACCACAGCCTGCGTGCGATGAGCACCACCCGCAGAAACGAGGGCCCTCTATGAACCATCGGCCCGCCCGCCGCGCCCGCCGCGCCTCCGCCAGCCCGCTCTTCACCCCCCACGGCACCGACCGCGCCAGCCGCAAGGCCGCCCGTCGCCAGCTCGCCGAGGCCACCGCCAAGGCCCGCGCGGAAGCCAGTGCCCACCAGACCGAGAGCACGTCCGCCGCCCACGAGATGCCCACCGCGCTCTACCCGGCGAACGGACGCCCCGGACCCGCCTCCGCGCGGGGGAACCGGCTGAAACTGCCCGCCCACCGCATGACAACGGCCGTGGCCGCCGGCGCATACCCCTTCCTGGCCGAAGGCGGACTCGGCGCCGAGGGCATCTACATCGGGCGCGACGTCCACGCGGAAGCGTCCTTCGTCTTCGATCCGTTCGCGCTGTACGGCAAGGTCGAGGGATTCACCAACCCGAACCTCCTGCTCGCCGGGGTGATCGGCCAGGGCAAGAGCGCGCTCGCCAAGTCCTTCGCGCTGCGTTCGGTGGCCTTCGGATACCGCGTCTACGTGCCGTGTGACCCGAAGGGCGAATGGACGCCGGTGGCACAAGCCCTCGGCGGCCGGTCCGTCGCACTCGGCCCCGGACTGCCCGGACGGCTGAACCCCCTGGACGCGGCCCCGCGCCCGCAGAGCGTCTCCGAGGACGACTGGGTCGGCGAGATCCGCAAACGGCGCCTGCTCCTGCTCGGCTCCCTGGCCCGGACGGTCCTGGGCCGGGACCTGATGCCCATGGAGCACACCGCCCTGGACGTCGCCCTGGACGCCGTCGTCACCCGCGCCGCCGCCACCGGCCGCACCCCGCTGCTCGGCGATGTCGCCACCACCCTCAACAACCCCAGTGCGCTCGACGAGGCCGCCGGGATGATGTCGGGACAGCTCGGCGACGCCGCCCGCGACCTGGCCCACGCCATGCGCCGCCTCGTCCACGGTGACCTGGCCGGCATGTTCGACGCGCCGAGCACCGTCGCCTTCGACCCGAACGCGCCGATGCTCACCATCGACCTCTCCCGTCTCGGCGGATCCGGCGACGACACCGCCCTCGTCCTGGCCATGACCTGCGCGAGTGCCTGGATGGAATCCGCCCTCTCCGACCCGTCCGGCGGCCGGCGCTGGATCGTGTACGACGAGGCGTGGCGGTTGATGCGGCACGTCGGCCTGTTGCAGCGCATGCAGGCCCAGTGGAAGCTCTCACGCGGCCTCGGCATCGCCAACCTCATGGTGATCCACCGGCTGTCTGACCTGCTCACCGCCGGCGACGCCGGATCACAGGGCCGTGCCTTGGCCGAGGGCCTCCTCGCCGACTGCTCCACCCGCATCATCTACCGCCAGGAGACCGACCAACTCCATGCCGCGGCCTCGCTTCTCGGCCTGACCTCCGTCGAAATGGACGCCATCGCCCACCTCAACCGAGGGCGTGGCCTGTGGAAAGTCGCCGGACGATCTTTCATCGTGCAGCACCTCCTGCACGCATACGAGCTGGCACTCTTCGACACCGACGCTCGAATGCACATAAAAGCCACAAAAGACTCATGAGACCCGATATCCAGCGTGAACTGATCCCGCGCGCCACCACCCTCCACCTCATCGACGCGCTCAACGCCGTGAGGGGCAAACTCTCCGGCGCGTTCGAGCAGTGGGAGCTGCTGGACGGCACCGGTCACGTCCCGGCCTCACCGTCGTACACCGCGCTTCTCCAGCACGTCACCGGCGCACAGTCCCTCGCCCGTGATGTCGTCCAGCTGACCGCAGACTTCGCCCGGACCACCCCCAGTACGAACCGTGCCGGCAGCGCCGTCCTCGCCCATCTGGCGTCGGCGGTCACCCTGTCGAGCCAGGCCGTAGCGCACTTCGCCGAGACCGCGCAGACCGCGCTCTCACCGCCCCGGTCGCACAGAGAGAACGACAGCTACGTCCGGGACAACCGCATGGTCGTCGAGCACGCCACGGCGCGTTCCTGTCTGCGGCGCGCGTCGAAGTCGCTCGGTGACGCAGTCCAGGAACTCACCGACCACCTCGACTTCCACCGCTTCTTCCTCCCGCCCTCCCACCGCCAGAGCCCGGTGCCGCCGCCCAAGCCCGGCGGTCGCCACCGCTGACCCAGACCGACCCCACCCCTTCAAGGAGTCCTCTGAACCGCCCCGCCCACTTCAGCGACGCCGACTGGGCCGACTACCAGCAGTGCCAGGCCGAGCACGACGACCTCATGGCACAAGTCGCCGAACGCGAAGCCCAGATGGAGCACGACCTGATCGCCGCCTACGACGACTACGAACTCGACTTCAGTCCCGTGCCGAACCCGGAAGCCGACCCCGCTCGCCGGATACCTCCGCCCCACCGCACGTCGGCCTCCCGCAGGAGGAACCGTGGCCGCTGACCAGGAGAACACTCCAGACGCCCGCCGCGCGGCTGCGCTCGCACCACTTCCCGACCACCGCAACGTGGACACCCCGTGGTGGCAGGAGCTGTGGCGCCGCCACGCGCACATCACCACGCCACTGCGAGAGCGCGGGCTGGAGTGCGACATCGAGTTCGGCCTCAGCGCCTACATCGTGCGCGTATCCCTCCCCGACGGCAGTCACCTGATCATCGGTCCGCCGCAGGAGCCCCCCTCCGACCGCCCGCCTGGCAGCCCGGAGGGCTGGATCGCGACCCGCGAGCACCCCGACGACCCGTCGCTGTCCGAGGTCCTCTACGACTCGGCGCCCTCCGACGACCCCGGTGCAACCCGGCGGCCCGAAGCCCTGCACGGCGGCAGCGCCCAGCCCCTGATCGAGTCGATCGACCATCGCCTCGCCCAGCTCGGGCTGCTGCCAACCCCCTCCTCGCCCACCTCCCGTACGCCCGTGTCCACAGCCGAGCCGGCACTCCGCACCCCCAAACCCGCGGACGTCTCCGACAACGCGGACCGCACCTTCGTCTACGGCGACGTACTCCTCGCTCTCACCGACCGGCTCAACGCCACCGAGTCACCGACGGACGCCGCCGCCCTGCTGCACCAGGTTCTGGACCCCACCAGCGGCCTGCTGGACCGGCTCGGCGAATTCTTCGAAGCAGCCGCGGAAAAGGCCAAGGAATCCGAGCAGGACGACGGATTCGACCTCCACTACGACCTTCAGGACGCCGCGGCCACCCTGCGCAGTCTCGGCGAGGACCTGCACACCGCTGTCGACCGCATGCGTGCCCTGGCCCCCGCGCGCCGGACCACCCGGACCGCTCTCCCGCCGGGCCCGAGCCCGGGGCCACCGACGGCGACCACCCCCATGCCCCGCCGCGGCGCCCGGTGAACCAGGCACACCCGACGCTCACTGCGCCCTCGCCCGGCTCAAAGACCAGGAACGTGCCGCCTTCCCGAAATGGCGAGGTCCACCAGCCGCAGGCCCCACTTCGCGGACTTCCACCCGGCAGGCAGGTGGCCCGGACGGCGGTCGGCGTCGCCTCCGGGGAGGTCCACGGTGCGCTACCTCGGCACTCCCTCGGGGCCTGAGATACGGGCTGCGATGAGCGCCGGCCGCATCGGCTGCATGACCACACCCGCGCAAGGCAGCCGGATCCCCGACGGTGCGCTGTATGCCTGTGACAACTCCAAGTTCGGCAGCGACGGCAACGGCCGCTACTGGCCCGGAGCCCAAGCGTGGTTCGCCTGGCTGCACCGGACCGTTGAACGGTACGGGCCGGATCGCTGCCTGTGGGCGCTCGCCCCGGACCAGCCGTTCGACGCCGCCGGCACCCTCACCGAGTCCCTGCCGTGGCTGGCCCGCATCCGCGAACTCGGCGTGCCCGCGGCCTACGCGGCCCAGGACGGCTGCGATACACCCGGGCTGCTGCCCTGGGACGACTTCGACGTCCTGTTCCTGGCCGGATCGACCGAGTGGAAACTCGGCCCCGTCGCCGAACGGCTGGCCCGCGAGGCGAAGGCCCGCGGCAAAGGCGTGCACATGGGCCGCGTCAACTCCCGGATCAGGCTGGGGATCGCCGAGTGGTTCGGCTGCGACAGTGCCGACGGCACCTACCTCGCGTTCGGGCCCGACAAGAACCTGCCCAAACTTCTGAGCTGGCTCGACGAACTCGATGGCCGCCCCTCCCTCGTCGGCGGCACACACCCCTTCGCCGCCCCCGACGCTCCGTCGACGACTCCGCCTCCGCGAGCAGACCTCCGACGACGTGTACTGCCAGGTCACGAGGCTGCCATGAGATCGAAGAAATACCCGCCCACGGCGACAAGCGATGTAGCCCCCGCCCTCCCGACACCACGAGGTCCCCGTGCCAGAACCCGCTGAACAATCGACGCCGCACCGGTCGCAGCAGCAGAACCTCGAACTGCGCAGTACCTCCGAGCCCCTCGAACTGCTCGACCACACCGGCCACGTCCCGGACGATGGCGGGTCACCGGCCGGAGCCTCATCGTCCGACATCAACTCCACTCGCACGAGCCTGGCGTTGTTCGACACTGACGGACCTGCAGACAAGCCCATGCCCGCCATTAGCCTCGGCGATCACGACCAGATCGGTGTCATCGCCCTCACCAGCAACGACGCCCCCGCTGCAGCCCACACCCTCCTTACCGACCACGGCTTCTGGCGCCCACGAGGCGTCTTCGGCTCCATCCTGATCCACGACAGGTACGACCACGACGTTCCGGCCCGGCTCACGCGGTTCCTCGCCGATGCCGACCGACAAGGCATCGGCGTGGAATACCACCTGCCCCGCATCTTCGCGGACGCCGGTTCTCCCGCTGCGGGCAAGCGCGTCGAAGACCTGTGGCGCGACAACCAGCAACGGGAGTACCGCCGTTCACAGCGTGAGGCCGTCCGCATCGCCACCTCCGGCAGCGATCTGGAGTCCCTCGCCCATGGCCTGTGTCACCGTCTGCCCGGCGAATGGGTTTCCTGCATCACCGACTTCGCCGATCCGGACAGCCAGCTCGACTTCTTCGACGACCTGTGGGACAACGCGTCTTTGGCCAGTGCCTGGATGCAATTCCGCGTTCCCCGCGCCGCGATCCTCACCGGCCCCAACCGCCTTGAGCTCGTCGTGATCGACCGCCCGCTGCATCGCGGGCAGGTCCTCGTCGGCGCGCGATCTCTGCACGGCATCACCCACGACTACTTCGGCGACGACAACGCCCCGCACGCGATCGCAGTCCCCGCCGAGGCAGTCCGCGCCGCGCACACGGTCTCCCGGCGGCTCCTGCCCCGCTACCGCCAGGCCGCCCGGCGCCTCAGGAACCCATGACCGCGTCCCGCACCGATCTGTCCGCCTCCGAGGGCCCACCGACCCGCCCGCCCACAGCAGCGCCCGGCATACAGCCGACGGCGGGCACGCCGTCCTCAGCACGGCGGTAGACACCCCCACCCATCCTGGAGTTCCCGCTGTCCGATCCTGACCAGCGGATGCTGCTGCACGACGTGGCCGACCGGCTCAACACCGTGGCCGACCACCTCCCGCTCCCCGACCAGATCCAACCGGACCCGGCCCTGAGCGAGATCCTGGACGACGAAGTCCGCCACCTGGCCAGCCTGCTGACCTACCTCGTCGGCGAGAGCGCCTTCCGCCACCGGGCCGCCGCCCGCTACCCGACCCGCGTCACGGCCACCCACCGCCGCACCACGCTCGCGCTCGCCCAAGCGGCCGAGCCCACCAGTGCCGCGCTCGCCGCCCTCGGCTCGGCCGTGCACCACCTCGGCCTCCTCGCCGACCTCACCCACCAAGCACCTGGTCCCGCCCGCACCCGGGCGATCGCCTCCACGTACCCGGGTCTCGTGGACCGGCTCGGTGAGAGCCGCACCTGCCTCGCCCGCGCCGCAAAGCAACTACGTGCCGCCGCCGACACCCGGGCGGCACCGGCCGTGACCGCACCGTCCCCGCCGACGGCATCCGCCACCGCATCCCGTACCCGCTAACCCGCTATTTCCCGGAGCCTCCTGATTCCCCTGCACACCTCCGCACGCCGCACCGCCCTCCTGCTCATGGCCGTATCCGTCGCGCTGACCGCGTCCGCCTGCGCCACTTCCGGCAGCCCGGACGCCGACACCACAGCCAGGGCCACCCGCAGCGCCGCCCCCACCCCGACCGCCGAGCCGGCGCTGACGAAGAAGGAGGCCCTCGCCCAGATCTCCCACTACTCCAAGATCAACAACGAGGCCAACATCGACCGCGACCGGCGCCTGCTCGACACGGTCGAGGACGGCCCGCTGTACGCGATGTCCATCTCGGACTACACCGAGACCGAAGGGCTTCCCGCAGCGGACCGCAAGCCCTACAAGCCCTGGTCCTACGACTCGGCAAACGCCGAGCTGTACATCCCGCGCCTGGCAGCGGGGCAGGATCGCTGGTTCGCCGCCGCGCTCTCGGATCAGAAGGGCAAGGCGCCCTCGCGTCTGGCAGTGTTCGCCGAACGCCCCCAGCACAAGCGCTGGGAGATGGTCTCCGTTGTCGACCTGGACAGCCAGAAGCTGCCGGACATCGCCCTTGACCGGGACGGGTACGCGAAGGCCGTTCCCGCCGCCGGCAACAAGCGGCTGGCAGCGGACGCCGACCTGCTGCGCACAGCCGTGCTCGACAACTTCGCCACCGGAGGCACGGACACCGGGACGAAGGTCTTCGCCCCGACCAAGGCGAGCAAGCGGCAGATCGAGGTTCACGACAAGACCGGCACCCGCTACGGGAACCAGGGCACCACCGTCTTCGCCGGCGCCGCCAACCGCTACACGGACGCCTACGCCCTCAAGACCACCGACGGCGGCGCGTTGCTCCTCTTCTCCCACACGCACACCCAGACCGACGCCGTCGCGCACTCCGGCCTCCAGATCAACCCCGGCAAGGACGAGCAGCTTGGCTCCACGACGTGCCCCGCACCTCCATCACGTACACGTTCGTGTGCAACGACGCCGCCATCGTCCCCGCGAAGGCCGAACAGTCCCGACTGATCGGTTATACCTGCGCCCGCACCGACGCCTCCGGCCCCCCGGTCGCCTCCTGACCGGACCGCATGTACACGCACCGCCCCTGACGCGCCGCGCTCCCCTGATGGCCGCCCGACGCCCCCGCTTCCTTGCTCGATCCGGAGAACTCCCTGTCCACACGTTCCTTCATCGCCCGCCCCACCACCGATACGGGATACAGCGGCATCCACGTCCAGCTCGACGGCGTACCCAGCCACCACCTGCCGCTGCTCCTGGCCGCCTACCAGTACAAGTTCGGGCGCGACGTGGAAGCCATGTCCCGTCACCTCATCGACGACGTCGCCGTCGGCTGGGACGAGCTGGGCACGATCTCCTCGACGGCGCCCCGCCCTCGCTCGTGGCCGCGTTGACCGGCGGCGAGCAGTGGCCCAGCCGTAACCTCGCCCACCTGATCACCCCGGACGGCTCCCCGCCGGTGCGCATGTCGGTAACCGCCTATACCGCCGACGAGCAGGACATGCAGTGGGGGTACATCCTGCACAAGGAGGGCATCGAGGTGATCAGCCTCCTCCACGAGGACATCGGCCCGGTCGTGGACTGGGCCATCGACCCGCGCACCGCCTTCAACGACCACCCGGCGGCCTGGTCCTCCCTCGACCCCGTACCGGTTATCCGGGCATCGCGCAGCACGCCGTCCCCGGGCGCTCCCGCTGCATCCCCGGTGAGGGCCCACGCCCCGCGTCCCGCCACGCGCCGCTAGTTCACTCTCGTCTTCTCGGAGTCTTCCCTGCCCTCGCACACCCTGCCCCTGATCACCGTCGTCATCGCGAGCCGCCTGCGCGAAGACCGGCTCGACTACCTGACCGCCATGCACGCCAGCCTCACCCGCCAGTCCGTGCCGTGGGAGGCCGTGATCGCGCTCGACGGTGCCTCGCCGGACCGCCTGCCTGACCCGCTCGCGCAGGACTCCCGCGTCCGCGCACTGGTGCTGCCCCGCCCGGTCGGCGCAGCCTGCGCCCGGAACCTGGCCCTCGCCCATGTCCGCACCCGGTACACCAACTGGGCCGATGACGATGACGAGTTCACCGACGACGCCATGTCCGTACGGCTGAACATCCTGGAATCGACGGGAGTCGGCTGGTGTGCGGGATGGAGCGAAGACCGGCACCCCGACGGCTCGACCACCCTGTGGCGATGCCCCGCCCCGCCCGGCCGGCACGAGGCCGGCGACGTGTGGACGTACTGGAAGTCGCCGACGGACACCATCCCCATCGGGCCGACCACGATCCTCGCCCGCACCGACCTGATGCGCGCCGCTCCGATGGGCGGGCTCGTCCAGGGCGAGGACTACTGCGCCGCCCTCGGCGTCACCAGCCTCGCCCCGGGATCCTGCTTCCCCTGCCGGTCTACCGGTACCGCAAACACCCTGGCCAGATGACCCGCCAGGACTCCTATGACGTCCTGGAGCCGGAGGCTCGGCGGCATGCGTGGAACTACGGACGCAGCCTGCGAGCCGCCCTCCGCGCCCGGGAGACAAGCGCTGCGACTGGGGTGGTCTGATGTCTTCCTCCGTCACTCCGGCCACATTCGACTATCTGGCCAGACGTCTGGAGGAACTGGCCGCCTCATTCCCCACCAGCCCCGACGCCGTCGACCTGATCACGCTCACCGACGACATCGGCGTGCTGACCCACCATCTGCAGCACACCATCGAACACGCGCAAGAACGGTTCACCACACCGCAGACGGTCTACCCGCCCGAACGCGTCGCCCTGGTCCAGCTCGCCCGGGCCGCCGCCGGTATCACGCGAGTTCTGGACACACTCGCCGAAGCCCTGACCTACGCCACGACCGGCTTCCAGCGCGAGGCCGTGGAGGATCTCGCCCACTCGCCCCTGCGCAACGACCCCGAAGTCCTGCGGATCATGACGGCCGAGAAGTACGTCGCGGCCCGCGCACGCCTGCGCCACACCGCCGCCGCCCTGCGCGCGACCTCCACCCCGGCACCGTCTGGGCCGTCCACACCGCGCACGACCGGCCCACTAACCCAGCCAGCTGCCGCCGCCCAGTCACGGCAGCCGAACCGCCACTGAACGACACCAGCAGACCCCGGGATGCCCCCGAACCCTCTTGCCGAGATCCGGCTCGCCTACAGCCGCGCCGCCGCCCTGGCCGCCATCGCCCACGGCGAGCAGTACCAGTGAGCCAACACCGCATTGGACCAGGCCGGATTCACCAAACGGGACGACGGAAGCGACAGCATGCCCGGCCCCGACGTTCGCCCAGCCCGCCACCGGCGGACCCGCCCCCTTGAAACCAGCCCGTCGTACCACGACCCATCCGCCGTCCCTCGCCGCTGACCAGTAGATAGAAGGGATCCTTCTCTGTCCGACCACTTCCGCTTCCGTGCCCATCCCGAACACGGTTTCGTCGCCACCGCCGCACCGAGCTTCACCCCTCACCTGGCCGAGTGGTTCCTCGTCCGCGAGCAGTTCGAGCCCGTCCCCTTTTCGCCGGGCCTGTACCGGCTCACCGAGCCGGAACGCGATGGGCTGCGCCGTACCCGCCAAGCCGTCCACGACCTGCGCAGCCTCGGCTACAGCGTGCAGGCCGACATTCGCCTCGCCCCGTCCCTCTCCGCCGGCCCACCACGCCCGGACCGGCCGAACGGGCTCCAGGAGCGCCGCAGCCGTCTCGCCCAAGCAGCAGCCGGCCGAACGACGCAGCGCGCCACACCGCCCACCACTTCCCCGCCCTCGGCCCGACCGATCCCGCCGAAGCCCACCTACGCACCGACCGTCCACCTGACGGCCTCGGGCAGTGGACGGTTCCGATGACGCCCGCGAGCAATCCGACCCCGGACGGCTCCGTCCCGGTGGCACCGGAACTCACGGACGGTGCACGCAACTTCCGGCTGCGGATGGCGGTCATCGACCGCGAGAGCGAGGTCGCGCTCGACATGACATGCGACCGCTACGGTCGCACCGTCCACGCAGGCGCCGCGGCAGCCGCACGAGCCCACCGCAACAGGGCGGCGGTGGAGGCGTACACCACACACCTCGCCCCGCATGCCGACACTCTGCTCGACGCCGCCCGCCGTGCGCTCGACGAGCTGCCACCCGCCCGGCACCTGGCCGGGTGGCGGGCCGTGCTGGACGGCCTGGCCGCCTCCGCCGCCGAGATCCGCCGGGCCCTCGACCGGCCGGACACCCCCGGCTCCCCTGCCGAACGCGCACAGCACTCGGCCCTGTGGCCGCACCTCGCCGCCTGGGCGGATCACAGCTTCATCGCCAGCGATCTTGCCGACCAGAACAAACACCGTCATCACAGGGCCCCGCTGACCGACGAAGAGCAGCAGATGTGGACCGAGATGGCCCAGGCCGCGCAGAGGCGAGGCGAGCTGGAACTGACCGAGTCGTGGTACGCCGCCGACGGGCAGCCGATCACCCTCGCCCACCTCATCGAGAACGATGACTCGACGCTGGTCGCGCTGCGAGGCGACCCGGACGCACCGGGCTGGCAGGTGATCGGGCACTACGCCCACGAATACGAGGCAGGGAAGGTACTACCTGCCCCGGTCCCGCCTGGCGTGCTGCGCGCGGACGTCTCCCGGTTCAACCGCCCAGCGCCGGTCCCGGAGGTGTCGCTGCAGGAACTCATCCGCGACGTCGTCGAAGGCCAGACCGCAGGAGACGCCTCCGAAGCTCTCCTCGGCGCCGTCCAGCGCGGCTACACCCCGGGCCCGATGGTCCGTCTCCAGGAACTCCTGGAAACAAGCAGCCAGTTCGCCAGCGCGCTGGAGACCGTGCAGGGCCGCCAGATCGCCGCCCGCCTCTCGGCACTGGGCCGGCAGATCGAGTTCCTCACCCACGAAGTCGAGGAGGCGGCCGAGGACCTCGGCGCGACCGTCGCCGTCCTGCCGCCGCACCGCACCCCCGTGCCGCGCGTCCGCCCGCGTCCGGCCGTGGACACCGCACCACCCACGCCGCCGCCCCGCGCCATCACGCCCGCCCGCCACCGCTAAGCACCGAGAAAGCACCCGTTGTCCCTGACCACATCCCCGGCCCCGCGTATCACCTACGGCGTGGTGCTGCGCAGCCCGTACGTCGCCCGCCTCCTCGGCGGCACCCTCACCGGCCGACTTCCCAACGGCATGGCGCCCGTCGCCATCCTTCTGTGGGCCACCGCGAGCGCCAGTAGCATCGCCTTCGGCGGACTGCTCAGCGCCCTGTACGGGCTGTCCTCCGCGCTGTCCCAGCCGGTCAAGGGACGCCTCATGGACCGCCACGGCCAGAGCGCGGTGCACCTTCCGGCCGCCCTGCTCAACTCGGCCCTCCTGGTGGCTCTGCCCCTGGCCGGACCGTACGGCGGACCGGGCCTCGCCACGGCCATCGTCGTCGGCGGCCTGACCACGCCTCCCCTGGAGGCCGGACTCCGGGCGCTGTGGCCGAGCGTGCTGCCAGACCCCCGGCTGCGGCACGCCGCGCTCGCGCTCGACACCGGCACGCAGGGCCTGCTGTACATCGTCGGCCCCCTGCTCTCCGCCGCGCTCGCCTCCGCGTACAACCCCGCCGTCGCGCTCGCCGTCACCGCAGCCCTCGGCCTGGCCGGCACCGCCGCAGTCGCCCTCGCTCCGCCGTCGCGACGCTGGCGACCCGAACCGTTCGTGGGGCAGGACGCGGCCCCGGCTCGGCAGTTGGCCACCCCTGCCGCGTTGCTGCTGTTCGTTTCCCTCACCGGCATCGGGTTCGCGATCGGAGCCATGAACGTGTGGTCCATCTCCATGGCCGAGCACCACCACCAGGACATGCTCTCGGGCATCATCCCCGCCGCGTTTTCCACCGGCGCCTTCCTCGGCGGCCTCATCTACGGAATCCGCACCTGGACCGGCACCACCACCAGGCGACTGATCATCGCCACAGCCGCGTTCCTGGCCGGGTGGCTCCCGCTCCTTGCCCTTCCGGCCCCGTATGCGGCCACCGCCGCGGTCACCGTGCCCGGTGCGTTCCTGACCATCGTGGTCGCCTGCGCCTACGTCACCACCGACGCCCTCACCCCCGCAGGCCGCACCAGCGAGGCGTACGCGTGGCTGATCCTCGCGATCGGCGTCGGCCAGGCCGCCGGCACCGCCCTCGCCGGACGCCTCGCCGAGCAGCCTCTCGCCAGCGCTGCGCTCCCCGCCGCCGGCGCGGCCTTCGCTCTCACCGTCCTTCTCGCCGCTCGCCGACGTCTCGGCCCCACCGGACACATGCAGTGCGGCCGGCACCGCCGCCCGCTCCGAGGCCGGCACAAGACGCCCTGATCCGGGCGCAACATCCCACCGCTTTCCCGCCACCACCGTTAGGAGATCCGCCTTGCCCGAAGCGCCAGCAGAGCCGTTCATGCCGATCCGGCACACCATCACCGGCGAGATCACCACCACGAGCTACAACGCCGCCGCCCGGCGGATCCTGCTCCAGGACGGCTTCGAAGAGACGCCAGGCTGCGCCTGCCGGGCGACGGAACCCGATATGGAGCGGACGCGCGGGCCTGCTCGGCAGCCAGCGAACTGCTCGTCGCCGGCCAACCCGTGCACCTGGACCGAGCCCTCGGTCGGCCGGTGAGCGCCGACGGTACGCCCCGGTTGGCCCGGTCGCCGATGCCGACACAGTCCGTGATCCGCTCCGAGAGCGGCCAGCCTCTCCAGCGCATCGCCAACCCCGCCCGCACCCGCACCTGTTGAAGGACCCTCGTATTGACCACACCCGGACCGCCTACCAGCCCAGCGCGCACCAAGGGCGGCGAACTACGGGCCAAGGTGGCCCAACTGCTGGCCGACCGGCCGGCGGACACACTCACCATCGGGGACATGGCCAGGCAGCTGGGCCACTCCCACGGCGCCGTCCGCAACGCCGCCCTCACCCTGGTGCGACGCGGCGAGGCCGACCAAAGCGGGACCGGACAACCGGAGTTCCGCGCGAACGCGAAAACCGCCGCAGCCGCGCAGACCGCTGTGATCAGCCCACCAGGCACCCACTCTCCCCGCGCCCAACCGGCCACGGCCCGCACCACCACTCCCGCAGCAGCCACGCCCAGGCAGACCGGCCCGATCCGCCGCGCCGGGGGCCAGCTCTACCACCCCCGGGAGCTGGCCGATCTGCCCGACGTCGAGGCGTTGAACCGCTTGCGCGACGCCGACGTGCCGGTGCTGCTCTACGGCCCTCCGGGCACCGGCAAGACGAGCCTGGTCGAGGCGGCGTTCCCGGACCTGCTCACCATCGCCGGTGACGGCGACACCACGGTCGGCGACTTGATCGGCGAGTACACACAGAACGACGCGGGAGCCTACGTCTTCCAGTACGGCCCGCTGGTCACCGCGATGACCGAGGGCCGCGCCCTGCTGATCGACGACGCCACCCTGATCTCACCGAAGGTCCTGGCGGCGCTGTATCCCGCGATGGACGGGCGCCGGCAGATCCAGGTCAAGGCCCACAAGGGCGAGACCATCAAGGCCGAGCCGGGCTTCTACGTGGTGGCGGGCCACAATCCCGGCGTCCACGGCGCGGTGTTGACGGAGGCGCTCGCGAGCCGGTTCAGCGTGCAAATCCAGATCGGCACAGACTATGACCTCGCCCTGGCCTTGAGGATCGATGCCCGGGTGGTCCGGGTCGCCCGACACCTCGCCCACCAAGTCGAACTCGGCGAGCTGGGCTGGGCCCCCCAACTGCGGGAACTGCTCAGCTACCAGAAGACCGAGGCCGTCCTCGGCACCAAAGCCGCGCTCGCGAACCTGGTCGGCATCGCTCCTGTGGAGGATCGCGACGCCGTCGCCGCCGCCGTCATCAAGGCCGCCGGCGTCAAGAAGATCGCTCCTCTCACCCTCGGCAAGCAGCTTTCCGCCTCGGCTGCCCGGCAGCCCCCGGCCGGCACCGGCTCCGCGCACCGGGGCCGCTCGCGATGAGCGCCCACCACCACGTCCAGTCCCCCGCCACCACGCCGGACGACGACGCCGACCTCGCACGCTGGGACGACGACGGCGCCCCGCCCGCGCAACCCCGCTCCTCCCCGCACTTGTGGCTGCGCGTGGGAGCCGAACTCGGCGACCGGCTGGTCGACCTCTCCGGCCGCCAGGACCTCCTCGTCACCTGCCGCCCCGGCACCCGCAGCGGCGCACCGGCCGCGTTCTTCCCCACAATGGGCGAGGTCGAGTTCGACGCCGGCCTGTTCGCCCCGCTCCAGCCCCACGAGATCCATCCGCGGATCGTGGGCGACGAGGAGCGGTATCCCGCCGCCTGGGGAGTGTTCGTCCACGAGGCCGCGCACGCGGCCCACTCCGTCTGGACGCAGCCGGCCGGAGCGAACCCCCGTGTCGTCGAGGCCGCGCTCCTGCTCGAGGAGAGCCGTGCCGAAGGCGCACACCTGATCACGCGGCCCACGGACCGCACGTACCTGCGCACCAGCGCCCGAACCCTGGTCATGCCCGACATCGCCCACCCCACCCTCCAGGGCATCGAGCACGCCGCCGCCGTAGCGGCCCTGATCCTCGGCCGCCGTGACGTCGGCATCCTGGACGCCGGCGAGACCCGAGCCGTCGCCGATCTGTGCGAAAAGGTGCTGGGCGCCAACCTGCTGACCACCCTCACCCGCATCTGGACCGCAGCCCACCAGTGCGCCGACCACGACGCCACGACCATGCTCGCGCACGCGAAAGAATGGTGCGACGCTCTGGACACCGCGGCCCCCGCCCTGCCCGTGCCGGAGAACCTCACCGATCTGCTGTCCGGCGCCGTGGGGGTCGTCATGGACAGCACGGCAGCCACCGACGCCGCCGACCTCGCGGCACAGGCCGCAGCGACCAACGCCATGGCCGCGCAGTCCAAGGCGCAGGCTCAGGACCGCGCCCAGCGGGCCGACCAGCGACGCAAAGCCGCCGCCACCGCCAAGTCGGTCTTCAACGCCCGTGGCACCACCGTCACCCCCGACGGCACACCGGCGCCCCACGGCAACCCGGTCACCGGCACCCGCAGGCCCACCGCCGCCGAGCAGAGTGCCGCCGCGCGCCTGAGCCGCGCCCTGCGCGCCGCCGCCTACCGCGAGCGGACCGAGGAGCGGACCACCAGCCCCACCCCGCCCGGCCGCCTCAACATGCGCGCGGCCCTCGCCCGCGACGCCCAGCGCGCGGCCGGGTCGGTCCCCACCGCGGAACCCTTCACCCACACCCGCCGCCGGAACTCCCCCACCCCACCGCTGCGTGTGGGGATCGCCGTCGACGTCTCCGGCTCCATGCGGGCCGCCTGCGCGCCCGTCGCGTCCGCTGCCTGGATCGTGGCACGCGCAGCAGCCCTGACCGACCCCGACTCCCTTACCGCCACCATCGCCTACGACAGGCACCTGACCGCGTTGACCCGGCCCACCCACCGGGCGCCAGAGCGCGTGACGCTTTTCGATGCCAACGGCGGCCACCACAACCTCGGCGACGCCATCGACGCACTCGACCACGGCCTCGAACTCAGCCGCCCCGGCGCCGGCCGCCTCCTCGTGATCGTTACCGACGCCCGGTACGGCAGCGACGAAACCGCTCAAGCCGTCACCCGCGTCAAGCAGCTCACGACCGCCGGCTGCGCCGTACTCCAGCTCACCCTCACCGCCAAGTCCCACCACTTGCCGGGGACCACCTTGCTGCACCTGCCCCAGCCCTCCAGCGCTCCCGTCGCCATCGCCACGGCGGCCACAGACGCCATCCGCAGGACACGCTGAGACGACGCAGAAGACGGAAGCGTCCCCGAGACCACCGCCAAGCACTCCAGACCACCTCCGTCCGCCGCATGAATCGCGCATCTGACGCACGACCCTCCGCAACGACGCAGGCCACCACCCCAACCACCAACGAAAGGCACTCGATTTGAAGCCCCAGACCAACAGCCCGACCTCGAACGTAACGCCCATCAAACGGAATTCCCCGGGGGTGAGTACGCACTGGACCGTGCAGCACGCCTGCTCCCACCAGGTGGTTCATGATCTGTCCGGTCGTCCTGCCGACAAGCGGGCCGGATTCGCCCGTTGGCTCGCGGCTAAGGACTGCTCCGACTGCTGGAAGGCATCGCGTGACGCCGACACGGAGTCCAAGGAGGAGTGGCTCGCGGCCAAGCGCGCCGCCGAGCAGGAGGCTGCCGTCGCGTGGGCGAGGCAGTTCGACATGCCGCAGCTGGAGGGCCCGGCGAAGACCCTGGACTGGGGCGAGCGCTCCCGCCACCAGCTGATGACGGCCGCGCACACCGCGCTGGTGGTGGAGGGGAGTTGGGACGAGGCGGACTGGGCGGAGCTGGAGGAGAAGGCCCGCGCCATCACCGCCGCCGGATGGTGGATCGACCAGCGCGACGCAGAGGGCACCGACGTGCTCGAACTCCTCGACGCAGCAACGGAGCAGGACCGCCCGACGGAGAATCCCTTCCGCTGACATCTATCTGGGGACGCAGTCCAACGGATTCCGAGGGCTATGCCCGCCGAATGGGTGAACCGTCCTGCACCGCAGGTAGCCGATTAGGCCGAACGGGTTGTGCAGCACGAAGGATTGTCAGTCCCTCAATCTACGTTCCGAGCCATGACGGATTGGATCGAGCCCAGTGCTCGTGAAGCAGAACCGGCGTACTCCTCTGAACAGGTAGAGCGCGGTCAGAGGCTGGTAACGCGCGATGACCTCCTGACAAGCGAGAAGCAGCGGACGCGCTTGGAAATCGGAGATCTCCTGCTTGAAGTCGCGCCGATGAGCGACGACGAGTCTTCCAAAGGATCCGATGAAGTGATCAGGAGGTTCGCCGTAGAGATCGGCATCACCGCCGAGATGGCTCGTGAATACCGGTGCGTGTCCTCAAGGTGCGGCGGCGCTCTCAGGCAAGTGCTAGCCGAGTCGGACGTGACGGTGTCCTACTCAGTCGTCCGTGAGGCTGCGCTGGGATTCTCCCTGCCGAAGGGGGTCCGAGACGCCGAGAAGGCGCTGCCGGTGGAGGGCCGCAAGCTGCAGCGCCAGGCCCGTTGGGACATCCTGCTTGGGATGCTCCAGACGCCCGGCCGCCGCCGTGTGACGGCGCAGGAGTTCCGCGCAGCGATCGGTGCGCGGCCGGTGCCGAACTCCGCCTCCGCGATGACCGCTCAGAAGATCGTGGAGCAGCTCGCTCGTCCCGAGGTCAGGTCGGCAGTGATGGCGAGCGTGATGGAGCCGGCGTACCTCGTGGAAGCGTTCGCGGCCGATCCGATGGTGGAGCTGAAGATCCGCGACAGTCTCGCTCAGGTCGCCCAGGTGACAGGCAGCCGCGGGAGCACTTCCGTCGCCGAGAAGACCGATGACCGGCTGGTGCTCCAGTTCCGGCGCCGGGTGCACCTGCTCTACGGCCTAGTCGAGATGCACCCCGAGCAGATCATCAACATCGCCGACGAGGAGATGCTCAACGACCTGGAGAAGGCGTGCGAGGGCGTAGTGCACTGGGCACAGCGACTGCACTCAGCCCGGACCGCCGGACAGGCAGGTGTGCGGTGACCGCCTCGCGCTACACCTCTCTGTCGGCCGCAGCCCGCCAGTGGATCACGGACAACTACGGCCCGCTGTTCGCTCAGCACAGCGACAAGAACCGACGGACCGGCGAGTTCATGGACCTCATGATCGAAGGGGTTCAGGCAGGCGAACTGCCAGCGATCGAGTACTTCAAGGTCGTCTTCGGCACTGTGCTCGGCGCACTGGACAACGAGCTGCTGCTCCGCTTCGCACACAGCGGTATCGAAACGCCGCCAGCCGGAGGATCGAGCACGGGCGGCGATACGAAGCCCCCCGAGGGGGCAACGCCACCGATTCCCGGCCTCGGTGGTGACGGAGCAATCTCAGGAACCGCCTCTGGCGGCTGCAGCACCGGAGCTGACGTCGGGATCGGCATCCCTGGCCAGCGCTCGTTCCTGCCCGCCGACCTGGTCCACGCCCGCATCGTGGAGGTAACCAAACAACTCCTCGCCATCAAGGCGAACCAGAAGCACCTCCGCCAGCAGGAGAAGGACAGCCGCGAGTTCCGGAAAATCCTCGCAGGCCAGTACTCGGAGCTTGAAAAACAGCTCCGTGCCCTCCAGAGGGCTCAGGAGCGCATCAAGGAGAACCCGACGATCGGGCTGGACGCGCTGGACGCGCTGGGCATTGGTGCCGCGGAGCTTGGCATGAGCGACGCGGATCTGGTGACCCTGGCAGGAGCGGTATGAGCAGCCTCAGTTACTCCTCGACCCAGTGGCACGACTACTGGAAGTCTGTGGTGCCGGCGACCCACCGTGAACAGTGGCGAGGAAACCACATCGCCGACGTGATCGCGGCCGACGGATGTGTGGTTGAGATCCAACACGCGAGCATGTCCCCGACAAAGATCATGGGACGTGAACTCGACCACGGTCACATGGTGTGGATCTGGGACGGGCGCTCCGCCTACACCTCCGGCGCCCTCTCACTGACCGCCTTCGCCGACGGGGTCGTGAGATTCAGGTGGAAGAACCAGCGCCGGAACCTCCGTACATGCAGACGACCCTACTTCCTGGACCTCTGGGCTCTCGGAGAATCCGGAGAACGCCTGCTGCTAAAGGTGGACGTGCTCAACGAAGACGGCACCGGCTCGGGCCAGTTGGTCACCCACCACTCGATGCGTCTATGGATGGTCTGTGGCCTTCCCCGTTCACCTCTCGCCGAGCTTCCAGAAGGCTCCAACATTCCGCTGGTGATGCTCACCGCAGCGGTCGCCTAAACCTGTCGCCCTGGCGGGTTAATCAGTTGATGTGCCGTTCGGCTATCGATCACTGATGCCATGTGACACCTGATCAAGCCGTTAATGCCGGCCGATCCAGTCCGGATGCGGCGGTGGGCCGACCACCGCCGCATCCTTGAAGGGATCGCGATCACGTGGAACTGCCGGGGCTGCGATCGCAGCCGCCCTTTACGGCGCGAACTGACCCGCGGACGCACCACCGAGCCGGGCGGAACATAGCCGCAGATCGCCGGTTAGCCAAACCGGCGATCCTCCGGACCATTGTTCCTCCCACCGCCCCCGTCTCGCGTGGAAGGATCCGCATGCTCCCGCCGTCTTGGACACCTCCGTCCGCCCCGGTCGTCGCTCTCACACCCGACCCGCTCACCCCCAACCGGGACATCACGCACCAGCACTTCCAGGCCGGCGACATGGTCGTCGTCCTGAAGGGAGTGGCCGACGGGGAACTCTGGGGAGACGCGATGCGCGTCGTTGCCCCGTCCTGGCACACCCCGACCGACGAGGACGGGTGGCGGCTGCGTGATGCGACGGGCGGCGCCCAGTCCTACGTCACCGGCCACCCCCGCTACCTCGTGCACCTCTCGCGCAGCTGCCCGGACTGCCTGATCTACCTGCGGGCCGTGGAAGATACCCTCCTGCCCCGGTACGCCGACCGCAACGAGCTGATCGACTGCGGCTGGTACACCACCACCGCCCTAAACCAGTTGGTGCACATCGCCGACGTCCGGGGCGGCCGGTGATCCCCCGCCTGCACGAGCGGACCCACAAGCCGCGAGACCCGCTCGCCGAGGCACTCGGGCGGCCGGTCTCGCCGAACGAGGGCCTGACGGAATACACGATCGTCGCCCACTGGCCCGGCCTGGATTACTTCACCCTGGACGACGAGCAGAGGATCTGGACGTCCGTCGAGTGGGTCGCGCACCTCGAAGGCCCGTACCTGGAGCATCCGTTCGCCGCCAGCCCGGACGACGACCGGCGGGCGATCCTCCACCTCGACGTCCGGCTTCACCCGGACGACCGGGAGCTGACCGGCCCCGAGTGGGCTGAAACCGCCCACCGGCTGGCGCGGGCCGCCGGCATAGAGATTCCCGGCAACGAGCGCGGCTGCCGGTGGATCGCTGTTCAGGCCCAGCCCGGACGCCTCGACCTGATCGCCAACCTGATCCACCTCGACGGCGCATGGCACGCCCCGCCCGCCGACATCCTGCGGCGCCTTGCGTGCGAGGCGCGCCGCATCGAGCAAGACCTCCGCCTGATCCCCATACGCTCCGGCCCCATGGCGCGGCCCGTCCTCCGTCCGGCCTCGCCGAAGACGACGAGTCCCTTCTCGCCACCGACGCCGTCGCACGCCTGCGGGCCGCCAGATACCACGTCGACTGTGCCCCGGACTTCGACACCGACGCCCGACCGGCCAGTGATCTGCCACTGGGCTCCTGCGTCGCCCACCTCGCCGAGCGCCTGCGTGACGCCACCACGACGGAGGAGGCGGCCGACGCGCTGACCGATCTGACCGCAGCCCACGACGGCATCCTAGCCGCGCTGGAGGAAGTGCTCACCGCCACCGCCGAGCTCCACGACGGTCTTGGTCAGGCGGCCGACCCCTACACCGCCCGGCGGCTGCGCTACCTCGTCGACGAGCACCTGCACGTCATCCGCACCGACCTCGCTCACACTCGCAACGCCCTCGCCGACCGGCACGCCCCACACCCGGGCCGCAGCACCTGCACCGGGGATGTCCCCACCACCGAACGCGAACGCTCCGCCGTGTGCGCCTGCCCGCCCCCGCCGCGCACGCTCCCGGTCCCGCCGCCCTCGGTGGCCGCCGGACTGCGCCGCTGACTCCCACCTCGCCCAAGGACACCATGCACGACTACGACACCTCCGAGCGCCTCGCCTCGTACGCCGACGTCCTCGCCGGCGAACTCCCCGACACCTGGACCAGCACTCACCTCCCGCCGGACACCAAGGACGACCTCGCCGAACTGGCCGACCGCATCTGGGACTTGGACCTGGTCGCCGCGTCCCTCGCCGAGCACCCGCTTCGGCACGCAGCCGTCCTGAGCCGCCCCGACGGTGCCCAGCTCGTCCTTCTGGACCGGCACGACGAACGCGACGGCTTCCTCATCGCCGCCGTCGCCCCCCGCGCCCTGCCCGACGAGGCGTACCGCGGCGTCCCCGAGCCCAACGGCATCGCCCTGGCGGACGACCCGTTCCTGAGCGCGGAGCAGATAGCCGGCGGCCTGCTCGCCCGCTACGACAGCGCCCTCGCCCAGGTCCGGCACAACGCCCTGGGCGGCATCCAGCCCTCCCAGCCGGGCCGGGTCGTCCTGACCTGGCAGCCGGACGGCAGCGTCGCCACCGCCCCCGTCGACGACCGTGCCGGCGCGATCCTCGTCGCCCACGGCTTCGTCCAGGACCCGCAGAGCGGCATCTACCGCCTCAGCGGCGACGACACCAGAGCGCAGGCGCGCGCCCTGCGCGAGCTCGGCCCGCAACTCGACGCGCTCGGCATCGGCACCGCCCTCCAGCACCCCGCAGGCCGAACCGCGCCCACCTCCGCCCCAGCCTCCATGCCGCCCTCCCCGGCCGGCAGTCGTGGGCCGGCGACCAGGGCTCGGTGAAGCAGAAGGAGCCCGAGTTCTGGGTGCTGGAGTACATCACCATCACCAAGGACCCCCGCACCGGCCTGGTCGTCGCCATCGGCGGCACCGAGAAGGCGGCTTACATTCTCCAGCGAACCGGCGGGTTCCTCTCCGCTCCCGGACCGAGCGGGGACTACCACCGGCTTCCCCACGGCCTGCCTGTCGAGCACCAGCGCCTGAAGGCGACCGCTGCCTCGCACGCCCTGCTTGCCGCCGGTCACAGCGTCCACCTCGACCCCGCCCTGAACGCGCTGGTCACACCGGACAGCGAACACAACGCGGCCCCGCGCTTCCTCACCCAGCCCGCCGAGCGTGCCTCTGCCGCCAAGACCAGCAGTGCGGTGGCCGAGGTGCTGACCGAGATCGCTGCCCCGGTCAATGGGCTGCTGCCTCTTACCAGGGAAGTGGTCGTCCGGGCCTGGATCGCCGCCAGTGCCCTCCAGGGGGCCGCCCCCGGCGAGGAACCCGAACCTCTCGCTCGGCTCAGGGACACCGCGAACTCCATGAGCCAGGCCGCGTGCGTGATCCTCCACGCCCGCAACCACGCCGCCCGGGCTCCGCAACCGGCGGCCCTCACACCGCCGAGCTCCGCCCAGCCCTCGGCCTCACGCCGCCGTTGACCCCGGAGAGAAACACATGGCCAACCTGGCCGACGAGTACGGCACGGACGTCGAGATCTACATCAAGGCCCTGACGTCCACCATCCACGCCGACACCCCCACCGGCGCCCCCGCCCAGCTCCACGACCTGCTGGAACAGCTCGGCCTCGAACGCCACGAATACCCCACGGGCGCGCCGCTGTACATCTGGCACACCGTGTCCGAGCACCTCGGTGCCGACGAGCAGAAGCGCCTGGCGACCCGTGCCATCCCCGCCCTGCTCCTGGCCGGCTACGACGTCAACTGCACGCCCGACGTCTTCGACGAAACCGCCTACCGGCACGCCGTACACGACGCCCGCGCCCGAGAAGCCCGCCCCGCCACGCAGCATCCGGCACCGGCCAACTCTCCCTCGCGCCCTGCACCGGCCCGCCGCACCCCGTAAGACCGCCCGGGCGGCCCTGGCCCCCTCGGTGCCGCCCACCGCAACCCCGATTCCCGGAGAAACCTGTAGCAGCCCGCACACCCCCACCGATCAGCAACCGGCTCCAACCCCGACTCGCGACCGCCCTGTTCCGCCGCTACCTGCGCGCCTGCATCCCGACCGGCCCCGACCCCGCCTCCCCGTTGGCCGGCGCCCGCCCAGAGGCCGTCCTCGCCGAGACGCAGCGCGTCGGCCACCGGCACCACCACTGACCGCACCCCCGCCCCGGAGGAGCATGACCCACCCCGCCCCCTACCCGGTGAGACTGGCCGACGAGATCACCCGCCAGCTCGGCCAGCTCGCCGACCACCTCTCTCAGCTTCCCCCGCCCCAGGCCGCGCAGGTCATCGCCCGCGTCCTCGACCCGGACACCGGAGTCCTCGGCGGCATCACCCACCTCGTCGCCACCGGCAGCGTGTTCGCCAAGGACCAGGCCGAACGAGGCGCCCTCCCCGCGGAAGTGTGGCTCGCTCTGGGCCGCGCCTCGAACGAACTGCACGACATCACCCTCGACCTGGACGAACACAAGGACACCCTGCGGCACGTCGGCACCCAGCCCGCCACCACCGCGGCGAAGCCTCCGGCACCCGCACCGCTCGTCGTCCGGCGGCACCGGTGAAGAAGAAGCACTGGCAGGGCTGGGGGCCAGGAGAGCAGGCCGAGCAGCACTACCTCGTCCAGCCCCGTGCCCTCGCCGGCGGCGGCGACGTCCGGCACGTCTCGGAGTTCCTGCGCGCCTCGGGCTGGCGGGACAAGTCCAAGACGAACGGCCCGCTACTCATGGAGAGCCCCGACCGCACCGTCCGTGTCGCCTACGACCCCTACATCCTGCCCGGCGGGTGGACCATCCACGGCAGAGGGGACGGCCTGAACGGCGAATGGACGGCGAACCTGGGCCGGCAGACGCCGGTGGAGATCGTCGCCGGTATGACCGACGCCCTCACCCGCCCCCGCTCCGCCCACGCCCCCAACGTCTGGGCGCCCCTGCAGGAGCAGAACTGGCACACGCGCTTGGAGGGCGAGCACTACACGGCGACCAGCCCCGACGGCACCGCGTGGATGCAGTACCACCACAGCCCCGACGGCACAGCGATGTGGTGGACCGGAGCGAAGGACCAGCAGGGCAATGGCTGGACGGCCAACTTCACGCCCAACACCCCGATGCACCTGGTACAAGCCCTCTCGGCCGAACTCGCCAATCCCGATCCCGTGATGCGCCCGCGCGGGCGCGTCCCGCACAGCGCACAGATCCGCACCTGGTCGGTCTCCGTCAAGCCCTCCCAGTTCAGTGCGTGGCAACAGGCCCGGATCACGGCCGCCCGCGCCGCCACCTGGGCCCGCAACAGCACCCGAAGCCCACGGCCACGCACCACCGCCCGTACCCACACCCCGGCCGGCGGCGCCCGGACCCGCCACTGACCCGACGCACCCGTCCCAAGGAGCCCGATGCCCGCACTCACCCCGGACACCATCCACACCGCGACCGAAACCCTGTCTGACCTCACCGACTACCTGCGCGAGAACCCCGACCCCGTGGAAGCCCTCGCCCTCGTCGAGCCCCTCCTCGACGAATACACGGGCCTGCCCGTCCAACTCGCCGACACCCTGCGCGCCCTCGCCCGCACCCTGCAGGAACACCCGGACACGCCGCGCACCGCACAGGTCGACCTTCTGATCACCGAGTTGCGCACGGCCGCGTGGGAGCAGGCCGACCAGCACACCCTCCACTACGTCCTGGACAACCTCCGGAACCTGTACGGCAGCACCGCCGCGAGTGAGCCGGGAGACGCCCGGTGCCCCTGAGCGAACGACAGCTCGCCGCGTTCGCCGACAAGCACGCCAGGCAGATCCCCTTCGACACCAGCCCCCGCCACCTCGCCGGCCCCGGGGATGCCCGCCACGTCACCCACGGCCTGGCCGTCGCCGGATGGAGCGCCGTCTCCGACCCGTTGAGCGCCGAGATGGTGCTGCGCAGCCCCGACATGCGCCACCGCCTCCAGTTCGACCCGCAGTCCGCCACCTCCGCGTGGTGGCGGCTGCGGGCCGAGCCCACCGACACCGAGCCGGGCTGGTACGCCGAGTTCGGCGAACTCGTGCCCGCCGAGGTCCTCGCCGGGTTCACCGACGCCCTCGTCGCCCCGCCGCCACAGCAGCCGGACCCGTGGCAGGCGGTGACTTCGGCGGGGTGGCACCGCGACTCAGGCGGCACGGCATACTCGCCGGACTCCATGTGCCACATCGAACTGCGCCCGCTGAGCGAATTCAGCGACCGGCCGTCCTGGCATGTCGAGACCCGCGAGCCCGGCTACGACCAGTTCCCCGGCCCGCGTATCTGGCACGCCTACCTCGACGAGCGCACCCCCGCCCACCTCGTCGGATCGTTCCTCACCGCGCTGGTCGACCGAAGCCCGCTCCAACGCGGCATGTACGACCGCACCGGCCACTACAGCGCCGTGCAGGAGCCCAGCCCGCTGCGCCCGCAGCAGGTGGCCGACGCGCACACCACCCGGATCGAGTCGCTCCGCGCCCGGGCACGCTCCACCCGCCGACAGCTGACGAGACCCGCACCGACCCCGGCGAAGGCCCACACCGCCCAGCCGGCCGCCCGCCGCTGAACCGACAGGACTCCTCCCCATTTCCGCCGATCACCGCGCACACCGCGACTTCCTCCGCCACCTCGACCGCTACGTGAGCGACAGTAAGAAGATCCTCGACGCCTGGGACGCCTACTCCGACGAGCACACCGACCTCGACGGATGGCCCTACGACGACCACGCCTACGGCCTGCGCGCGAGCCAGCGCGACGCCGACACCGCCGAGGCGTTCGAACCGCTCCGCTACGGGGCCCGTCACCTGCTGGCCACAGCGGAGACGCAACTGGGCCGCCTGCCGGAAGGTACCGTGCAGAGCCGCTGGGTCTACCAGTTGGGTGTCCTGCACGCCGCCCTCGACCGGCTCGAGCAGCTGCACGAGCAGTGGCTGGAAACCCGAGACGCCCTTCCCGCCACCGCTAAGCCCGGCACTACGGCCTTCGACGACGCCCTCGCCGAGTACCACGCCGAATCGTGGAGCTACCTCGACGACTGGGCCACCCATGGCAAGACACTCCGCGAGATCAACGCCGCTGCCCGCAGCGCCCCCTCACCTCTGGCACCTGCGCCATCGCCGGCTCCCGCGGCCGACCGGCGAACCCCGGCACGGAGGTGACCATGCCCCCGGCTCCCGAGACTGTCGAGGTCGACTTCATCGCCCCGCGCCACCTGGCCGGTGGCGGTGACCCCGCCTGGATCACCGTCCCTCTCCACCGCGCCTGCGGCTGGAGCCACGGCAACGACCCCCTGATGGCGCGCGTCCTGCTCTCCAGCCCCGACCAGAAAGCCCTCCTGCGCCTGGAGCCCGAACCCGACGGCCAGTGGTGGACCCTTCACCACGCTGCGGAGCCGGACCGGCCAGCGTGGTACGCGAGTTTCGGTGCCCTCACCCCGGTCGAACTGATCGCCGCCGTTACCGACGCCCTCACCGATCCGGCCGCAACCGCGAGCACACCGTCCGATCCGTACGAGCTCCTCCATCAGATCGGCTGGTCGCCCGCCTCTGTGGACAACGGCCTCGTGTCGCCCGACGGCACCGCGTACGTCCAGCGGCTGGGCAGCGCGGAGGAACCGGGCGCCTGGTTCTTCACCGCCGCACTCGGCCCGGACCGGCCGGTGTGGCAGGCCCGCTTCGGCGCGCGCACTCCTGCGTACATGGTCGCCGCGTTCACCGCTGCGCTCGCCGATCCGAAGCCCGTACCGCGCATCGACAGCGGGCGCAGTCTCCCGCCCCGCGAACCGAACGTCGTCACCTGCAGGACCACGGACATGCTCGCCGTGTACGTGGCCGGGGCGCTGGAAGAACGCGTCCACTCCCTCGCTGCCCGGCACGCCACCTCGCCGACGAGTCCGATCCCCTCGCGACAGCCGCCGGCCAAGAACCACCGCAGCCGCTGATCCCACCGCCCCCGTCCCCGCCCGGAAGCACGTAGCCCTTGCCCCCTTCCTCCTCCAACAGCAACACGGACGGGTACGACCTCGTCCTGCGCCTCCTGATCGGCGTACTCGCCGTCGTCGTCCCCCTCGCCCACCTCGCCTGGCTGTCCGGCAACGTCACCGCCTACCTCACCGGCGCCGACTGGGCCCCCTACCAGCCGACCAGCGCCCTGCTCCACCCCGATCAGCTGTGGCCCAAAGCGGGAGAGACGTCCCTGCTGATCGGTGCCCGCGTCGTCCCTGTTGTCCTGCTCCTGCCCCTCGCCATTGCGGTGGGCGTCCTGTGGGCCCGGCACAAGAACCGCAGCGGCGGCCGGAAGAAAAAGATCGCCGGCATGGCCAAGGCCCGCGACATCGAACCGCTGATGGCCAAGGCGATCACCGACAAGGCCCGCTCCCTGCGCCCGAACCTGAAGGACGCCAAGCACATCGAGGCCCGCGACACCGGCATCCTGCTCGGCAACCTGCAGGGCACCAAGCACGAGGTGCGCATGGGCTACGAGGACGTGGCCGTCGCCATCATGGCGCCCCGCTCGGGCAAGACCACCAGCCTCGCGATCCCCTCCATTCTTGCCGCGCCCGGCCCGGTCCTGCTGACCTCGAACAAAGCCGCTGGCGACGCCTTCACCGCGACCTACGACGCCCGCGCCCGCGTCGGACAGGTGTGGTCGATGGACCCGCAGCAGATCGCGCACGCCGCACGCGAGATGTGGTGGAACCCTTTGGC